>CBCTIZ010000017.1:0-43047 GCA_965147105.1 uncultured Collinsella sp.
TTCTAGGCGATGGCCCTCCCTTGCTTCTTACACCACGACTGTGCGCGCTACCCCGATGCGGAAACTGCACCCCGTTTCGGGTCTTTAAAGTGGGACGCGCCTTCCCCTAGGGAAGCATCTCGTTATTTACCGTCGTCGTCCTGGGCTTCATCGCGCGCGTAGAGCTCCAGCATGCGGCGGCGGTATTCGCGCACGGCGAGCTTGGCGCGCTCCAGGCGGCGGCGCTCACGCGGAGTCAGCTCGGACGGGTCGACCTCGTCTCCATAGGTCTTATCGGCAAGCAGGTGCGCCGCGTCCACGATGCGGGCATCGATGTGGCCGCTCGCTGCCTCGGCGGAAAGACGCTCGGCAATCGTATCGAGCGTAGGCAGGCCCTCGAATACACGACCATGTCCATGCGAGGTCAGCAGCTCGTGCTCGCGTGCGAGCAGACTCGCCAAATCGTGATGGGCGCGCAGAATGTCGAGCGCATCGGATGGATGCTCGGCAACTTCTGCCACGGCGGCGACCGGTGCGGCGTCGACCACGCGGTAGAAGAGCTGCGCGAGCAATGGCATCAAGAACACCGTGATGGCACCGGCGGCAACCATGACCGACGCAATGTCTTGCGACAGCGCGCCCGCGTTGACGGCAACGCTTGTCACGGCAACGATGATCGGCAGCGCCGTGGTGCAGTACAGGGCCACCGTAATGCGACCATACGCCGACACATCGCGCGTCACGGGACAAATGCTCATAGAGATGAGAATGGGCACGGCACGAATAATCAGCAGCGCCACGATAAAGCCCACGAGCAAGCCCGGGCGCGACGCCACGGCCGTCAGATCAATCTTCGCGCCCGATACGGTAAAGAACACCGGAATCAAAAAGCCATAGGCCAGGCCGTCGAGCTTGGTCTCGAGCGTATGGTTGCCCTCGGGGATGATGTAGCGCAGGACAAAGCCGGCGGCAAAAGCGCCCAACACGATATCGAGGCTAAAAATAGCGGAAAACGCCACGAGCGTGACCAAAATAAGCACCGTCAGGCGCACGAAGGTCTGCGACGTGGTGTCGGCGCGCTCCTGAATAAAGGCGAAAAAACGGCTGCCGATGCGTTTGGAACGGCCGGGGACCACGGCAAGCAGCACACACACGGCGGCAAATAAGCCCAAGATCAGCAGCGTCTCGATGCCCGTACGGGCAGACAGCAGTACCGACATGGCGAGCACGGGGCCGAGCTCGCCCCACGTACCATAGGCGAGAATAGAATCACCGACGCGCGTTCCGGCAAGCGACCGCTCGCGCAAGATGGGCATGAGCGCTCCAAGCGCCGTCGAGGTCAAGGCGAGCGTCACGGCGATACCGTCGAAATGGCTGACCGAGAACCACGGCGTAAAGCGCACGGCAAGCCAGGCGATACCAAACGTGACGGCCCACGTCGCCAAGCCGTAGCGCCCCTCCACACCCGTAATGTTCTTAGGGTCGATCTCAAAGCCGGCAAGCAGGAACAAAAAGGCCAGGCCGAGCTCTGACACAAGCGAAACCTCGGCATCTACATGGATGACGCCGAGCATATGAGGTCCCAGCACCGCACCGAGCACGAGCAAAAAGACCGTCTCGGGAACGGGTTTTCCGGGAATCGCCGAGGCGATGAAGGGGCTTGCAAAGGCCACGAGCGCGATGATGGCGAGTGAAACGAATGCCATGTGATGCCTTTCTCTTGTTTGCGCTTCACTGTAGCACCCTCGCCGTCCGCAACGCGCCGCGAGCTGTCGTATCATAGTGAGGTTTACAAACATGTGGCTCAAGGCGACCGCAGGGCAGGCCCCGCAAACCGACCGCTGCCGCATACCGTACCGTACGCCCAACCGATCAGGAAGGCAGGAACCAATGGTCTCTCGTATCTACGTGGAGAAGAAACCCGGGTTCGACGTCGAGGCTCAGCAGCTCAAGGGCGAGCTGACCGAGATTCTCGGCATCAAGGGCATCGAGGCCCTGAGGATCATCAACCGCTACGACGTCGAGGGCATCGACGAGGAGCTTTTCCGCTCCTGCGTGCCGACCGTCTTTAGCGAGCCCCAGGTCGATGTGACCTACGACGAGCTCCCCGCAAGCGATGGCGCCGTCTTTGCCGTCGAATTCCTGCCTGGCCAGTTTGACCAGCGCGCCGACTCCGCCAGCGAGTGCGTGCAGCTCATCAGCCAGGGCGAGCGCCCCGCCGTGCGCTCCGCCAAGGTCTATATGATCTCGGGCGCTCTGGACGAGGCCGCCATCGAGGCCATCAAGCACTACGTGGTGAACCCCGTCGAGGCGCGCATCGCCTCGCTCGACCTGCCCGAGACGCTGCACATGGAGACCCCCGAGCCCCAGCCCGTCGAGGTGCTCGACGGCTTCCGCGAGCTCGACGAGGCCGGCCTTGCCGCCTTTATCGCCGATCGCGGCCTTGCCATGGACGAGGCGGACATCGCCTTCTGCCAGCAGTACTTCCGCGATGAGGATCGCGACCCCACCATCACCGAAATCCGCGTGATCGACACCTATTGGTCCGATCACTGCCGCCATACCACCTTCGGCACCGTCCTGGACGACGTGACGATCGACGACGCCGTGGTGCAGCAGGCCTTCGACCGCTACATGGAGATGCGCCACGAGCTCGGCCGCGACGCCAAGCCCGTCTGCCTCATGGACATGGGCACCATCGGCGCCAAGTACCTTAAGAAGATCGGCGTCATGACCGATGTCGACGAGTCCGAGGAAATCAACGCCTGCACCGTCAAGGTGAAGGTCGATGTCGATGGCGAGGACCAGGACTGGCTGTTCCTGTTTAAGAACGAGACCCACAACCACCCGACCGAGATCGAGCCCTTCGGCGGTGCCGCCACCTGCGTGGGCGGCGCTATCCGCGACCCGCTCTCGGGCCGCAGCTATGTGTATCAGGCCATGCGCGTCACCGGTGCCGGCGACCCCACCGTCCCGGTTTCCGAGACGCTCGAGGGCAAGCTGCCGCAGCGCAAGCTCGTGACCACTGCCGCCGCCGGCTACTCCAGCTACGGCAACCAGATCGGCCTTGCCACCGGTCAGGTCAACGAGCTCTATCACCCCGGCTACGTGGCCAAGCGCATGGAGGTCGGCGCCGTCGTGGGCGCTACCCCGGCAAACCACGTTCGTCGCGAGTGCCCCGCCCCCACCGACAAGATCATCCTGCTGGGCGGCCGCACCGGCCGTGACGGCATCGGCGGTGCCACCGGCTCCTCCAAGACCCAGAACACCGAGTCCATCGAGACCTCGGGCGCCGAGGTCCAGAAGGGCAACGCCCCGGTCGAGCGCAAGCTGCAGCGCCTCTTCCGCCGCGGTGACGCCTGCCGCCTGATCAAGCGCTGCAACGACTTTGGCGCCGGCGGCGTCTCGGTCGCCGTGGGCGAGCTTGCCGACGGTCTGTACGTGGACCTGGACACCGTGACCAAGAAGTACGACGGCCTGGACGGCACCGAGCTCGCCATCTCCGAGTCCCAGGAGCGCATGGCCTGCGCCGTCGCCGACGGTGACGTCGAGGAGTTCATGGGCTACGCCGCCGAGGAGAACCTGGAGGCGACCGTTATCGCCGAGGTTACCGCCGAGCCGCGCATGCGCATGGCCTGGAACGGTGTCGCCATCGTCGACCTATCCCGCGAGTTCCTCAACTCCAACGGCGCGCCCAAGCACCAGGTCGCCCACGTGTGCGCCCGCAGCGTGTGGCAGCCCAGCTGGGCCGGCACCACGCTTGCCGAGCGCATGACCTCGCTTGTCACCGACCTCAACGTTGCCTCCAACAAGGGCCTTTCCGAGCGCTTCGACTCCACCATCGGTGCCGCAACCGTGCTTATGCCTTTTGGCGGCAAGACGCAGCTCACCCCGAGCTCTGCCATGGTCGCCAAGTTCCCCGTGGACGGCGAGACCACCACGGCAAGCGCTATGGCATGGGGCTTCAACCCCTACCTGATGGAAGCCGACCAGTTTGCGGGCGCCTACCTGTCCGTGGTCGAGTCCATCGCCAAGCTCGTGGCTGCCGGCTTTGAGCACAAGCGCGCCTATCTCTCCTTCCAGGAGTACTTCGAGCGTCTGCGCACCGAGGCCGAGCGCTGGGGCAAGCCCACGGCAGCCGTCCTGGGCGCCCTCATGGCCCAAGTCGACCTGGGTGCCGGCGCCATCGGTGGCAAGGACTCCATGAGCGGCTCGTTTGAGGACGAGGCCGGCGAGCTCAACGTTCCGCCGACTCTGATCAGCTTCGCTGTGGCCGTGGGCCGCGCGGCGCGCGCCGTCTCCCCTGAGTTCAAGGGCCTGACGCACCGCGTCGTCCGCATCGCCCCCGCCACCTACGGCGAGGACTACCGCCCCGATGCCCAGCAGCTGCTCGCCACGTTTGACGCCGTCGAGGCGCTCACTGCTACCGGCGACGCCCTGGCCGTCTCCACGCCCGGCTACGGCTGCGGCGCCGAGAGCCTCTTTAAGATGTGCGTCGGCAACCAGATCGGTATCGAGCTTGCCGAGGATGTGGACGTGGAGAGCCTCTTCACCCCGCTCTACGGCAGCTTTATCGTCGAGCTCGCCGAGGACGCCGAGCTGCCCAAGGTCGCCGACGGCGTTGTCGTCGAGCCCCTGGGTACCACCGTCGAGGGCTATGTCATCGACACCGGCTCCGAGGTCATCGAGCTCGCCGAGCTCCAGGAGGCCTGGGAGAGCGGCATCGAGGGTGTCTTCGCCTACCGCAGCGCCGGCGAGACCCCCGAGGTCGAGACCGTCGACTTCCGCGCCAAGGACATCCACGTGTACGGCGGCGCCAAGATCGCCCGCCCGCGCGTGATCATCCCCGTGTTCCCCGGCAACAACTGCGAGTACGACAGCGCCCGCGCCTTCCGTGCCGCCGGTGCCGAGGCCGACACCTTCGTGATCAACAACCTCACGCCCGAGGCCGTCGCGGAGAGCACCCACGAGCTTGCCCGCCGCATCCGCACAAGCCAGATCGTCATGATCCCCGGCGGCTTCTCGGGCGGCGACGAGCCCGATGGCTCCGCCAAGTTCATCACGGCGTTCTTCCGCGCTCCCGAGGTCACCGAGGCAGTCCGCGACCTGCTCCAGGCCCGCGATGGCCTGATGCTGGGCATCTGTAACGGCTTCCAGGCTCTGGTCAAGCTCGGCCTGGTGCCCTACGGTGACATCGTCGACGCCACGCCCGATGCGCCCACGCTGACGTTCAACACCATCGGTCGCCATCAGAGCCGCCTGGTGCGCACCCGCATCTCGTCCAACCTGTCCCCGTGGCTGTCGCAGTGCAGCCTCGACGACCCCTACACCGTCGCCATCAGCCACGGCGAGGGCCGCTTTGTCGCCAACGACGAGGTACTCGCCCAGCTGATCGCCAACGGCCAGGTCGCCACGCAGTACGTGGGCGAGGACGGCAAGCCCAGCATGGATCTTTCCGTCAACCCCAACGGCTCCGCACTCGCCATCGAGGGCATCACGAGCCCCGACGGCCGCGTCCTGGGCAAGATGGGCCATGCCGAGCGTCGTGGCGACAACCTGTACCGCAACGTGCCCGAGCATGTCCCCGGCGACAAGTTCATGCCGATCTTTGAGAGCGGCGTAGCCTACTTCGCCTAAACCGTTCCCATCGGGTACAATCCCCTCGGGTAACAACACCCGCCACCGGCACGCCCGGTGGCGGGTTCTTTTTTGCTTCGCGCATGTAGGAAGGACACCATGGAAAGCCGCAAGCCGTATCTCGCCACCCTGCCCGGACTCATCCTGGGCTGCCTCGTTTGCTGTGCGCTCTGGGGCTCCGCCTTCCCCTGCATCAAGATCGGCTACGGCCTCTTTGGCATTCCCGCGCACGACAGCGCCTCGCAGCTGCTCTTCGCGGGTCTGCGCTTCACGCTTGCCGGCGCTCTGGTTATCGTTGGTATGAGCGTGGCCCAGCGCCGACCGCTCGTCCCACAGGTACGCGATATCAAGCCCATCTTTATCTTGTCGTTCTTCCAGGCCATCGGCCAGTACTTCTTTTTCTACCTTGGTCTCTCGCGTGCCAGTGCCATGTCGAGCTCCATCATCGAGGCCAGCGCCAACTTCTTGGCTATCCTCTTTGCCGCCCTGGCGTTTCGCACCGAAAAGCTCAATGCGGCCAAGGTGCTCGGCTGCGTACTGGGCTTTGCCGGTGTCGCGCTCGTCAACCTTTCGGGCGCGGGCGGCACCTTTGGCTTTGCGCTCGACGGCGAGGGCTTTATCCTGGCCTCCACCGTCGCGGGTGCCCTTTCGACCTGCCTGATCGGTATCTTCTCGCGCAAGCACGACGGCGTCTTGCTTGCCGGGTGGCAGTTCTTGGTCGGCGGCCTGGTCCTCACCGCCATCGGCTTTTTGATGGGTGGCGTGCTCTCCCCCACGGCGATTGCCCCCGCCATCGGGCTCATCATCTACATGGCGCTTATCTCCGCGGTCGCCTACTCGCTGTGGTCGCGCCTGCTTGCCGTCAATCCCGTCAGCCGCGTCTCGGTCTTTGGGTTTATGAACCCCGTCTTTGGCGTGTTGCTAAGCGCGCTGCTGCTCGGCGAGGGTGCCGGCACGAGCCCCGTTACCGTCATCGTTGCCCTGCTGTTGGTCTGCGGCGGCATCATCATCGTCAACAAACCCAAAAAAGCCTAGCGAGCTCACCTTTTTAGAGAGGGCGTTCGCACACTTCAGCTTAATGGAGTGCACTGGTTCTCGTTGATTTCGTACCGAGCCGCGGCGGCAGACGCTCGTCTTGCCGTACCGCGCCTGGGCGTTATGGCCGGTGGCCCCCGCAAACGCAAAAAGGGCGCACGACCATCGCAACGGTCGTGCGCCCTTTTTCTAGCGTATCTGGACGCCGGCTTTCTTTTTCTCGGCCTTGACGCGGTAGAGCTCCGCATCGGCAGCGCGAAGTAAGTCTTGCCAGGTATCGACACCATCACCGACCCGTGTATAGCCGATGGACATCCGCAACAGATACGGAACCTCGGCGCGCGCGAGCTCGTCGTTAATCGCCGAACACAGGTCTATGATGTCCTGTTCCGCTGCCGCCTTTTGAAGCACCACGAACTCATCGCCGCCATAACGTGCGATAAAGCCACCAGACGCCGAGCAGACCTCTTTGAGCGTAGCAGATATGACCTGGAGAGCATGGTCGCCCTCCACATGTCCATACCGGTCGTTAATCTGCTTAAAGCCGTCGGCATCCATCATAAGCAGATACACATCTTCGGCCTGATCCACATTTGAGAAGAGCGACAGCATATAGGTCTCAAAACGGTTGCGATTGTTGAGGCCAGTCAACGGGTCGGTCGAGATCAGCTGCTCCTGGTAGATGATGTAGAGCAGCAGGATGCTCAGCGTTATACCGACGCAAAGGCCCGGTACCGAAAACAAAACCTGGAAGGTACCGCCCACTAGAGCGGGAACCGCAAAAAAGGCGAGGGTGCGATAAATGGCCTTCTTTTGCAGACTTTCGACTTTTCGAGTCTGAATAAAGGCATGCAAAGACGTATATATGATGTAGCAGTAGCTAACGATAGGTTGAATCATATAAAGCGCTCCGCGACGATATACGCCCCGCGCATCGATATAGAACATAGTGTGCGTCCAGTAGCTGGTAAATGCCAGCACGACCACCAATACGGTTGGCAACGTCACGAGCGCCACCCTATAGCGCGCGGTCAAAAGGCGAGAGCCCTGCACTGTCTCGGAATAGAAAAACCAAATGAGGCACGCGATGGCGAACAGCGAAAACGAGACCGCGTTGGAAATCCAGTTGGCCGTGATGCCTACAGGAGTGCTCACGCCATCCGAGAGCGTCCAGATCATATCGAAGAAAATGTAGGCAGCAGACGTGTAGCCCAGCATGCTAAACAGAAGCTGCTGGGTGCTCGAGAACAAGGAGCGACGGCTTCGCGCGGCAAGCCCGATAAGAACAATCATGCATAGCAGGAATATCTCAATCTTGAGTGCCTTAACCACTAGACGCCATCCCTTCAATATCCAAGTGGTCAGAATCGCCCGATTCGTGTCTGGACAATAAACACCCCCTACTCCGCAGGGGTAAGGGGAATAATAGCAGAGCGCCCGAACGTCACTGCAAGACAGCTTTCGTTCGGGCGCTCAAACGGCGCGAATTGCACGCCGGCATCATTGATTGGTAGCGATTGCTACTCGCCGTCGATGTCGGTCGCGACGGCCTCCTCAATAGCCTCGACGCCTTCGACCGACAGGTCCTCTTTGCCGTGGCAGAACTTCTTATCGACCCAGCCGGTCAGAATCGGGGCCATGATCGCCGTGATGATAACGGCGGTGGCGATCTGAGCGTACGCGGTGGGCGCAAGTTCGGCGTAGCGCGGTGCGACCTCGGCGAGGGCGACCGGCGTGGTCATGGCCGTGCCGGCGATAGTGGAGCAGGCAACGGCCGCCTTGCCGTTACCACCGCACAGGCGCTCGAACGCAAAGGTGATGGGACCGACGATAAAGAGCGTGATGAGGCCCAGCAGGATGCCCGAGATGCCGCCGGTGATAAAGCTCGAAAGGCTCATGGACGCACCAAGCTGAAAACCGATGACAGCGATCGCGGGATTGGCGCCGGGGACCAGCAGGTTCTTGATGAACGGGAAGAGGTTGCCCAGAACCATGCCGATAACAAGCGGCAGGATGGATCCGATGATGGTGCCGACGGGGATGTTAGCGAGACCCGAGACACCGAGGATGATCATGGTGACGGCGGGGCCGGCCGTAAAGAACAGGATACCGACGGCGCCCTGCTCGGACTCATCGCCAAACTCGCCCATGATGCCCGTATAGAGCGCCATGTTGCAAAACGTAATGCCGCCGATGACTGAGACCGAGCTCAGGCCCAGGAAGTTGTCGTTAAAGAAATATGCCACACCCAAGCCAAGGGCGGCCGCAACAACAAGCTTGGGGATCAGTACGACGATGCCGGTCTTGATAGCGCCCGGCGTGGACTTAAAGCTGATGCCGGCACCCACGAAGAGCAGGATCGCAGCGACGATGGTATTGGAGCCGCCACGGCAGGCAGCCGTAAAGAAGCCACCGATCTCAAAGACCTGCGGACAGAAAGTGTTGAGCAAAAGGCCAACAATCATGGGATAGATCATGATGTCGCCCGGGATACGCGGTACCTTGAATTTCTTTTGCTCGTTGGCGGTCGCTTCCTGTGCCATGAAACCCCCATTTCCGCTGACGCAGAACAAAAGCCCACGTCACGCTTTGCTACAGTAAAGTTTGACCATGGTACCAGAAGAAGCAGACCGGCTCGGTGAGAAATTCGATTCGTTGGGGCGGGACGCTAAACGCGCCCTTGCTTTTATACAAGGCTCAAAACGATATAGAACACGATGCCCGAGACGCAGCACCACAACATCGACTTTGTCTTGATTGCCACCGCCACGACACCGGCAGCCGCAATCCAGGGAATCAAGCCCTGCCACAAGCCGGCATCGAAAGCGCCAGGGCTTATCAAATCGTTAGCGACCAGCGCCGCAAAGGCGGCGGGCGGAATATAACCCAAGGCCTCGGTAACGCGGGGCGACAGCGTTCTCCCGCGCAAAGCAAACGCCGGGGCAATGCGGAAAAACGCGATGGCCGCCCAAGACGACAGCCACAGGACCAAAAACTCATTAACGGGCATCGCGAGCACCCCTTCCTTCGGCGAGAGTATCGCGCGCAAGCGCCGCGGCAACACCGACGAGCACGCTTGCCGGCACGGCGATATTCGTCCACCCCAAGAACTTGCATATGGCGACAGACACCGCAGCCATAACGGCAGCCACGACATTGCCGCGCGACAGCCTCTGCGAAAAGAGCAGGCAGATAAAGAGCGAGGTGCAGACAAAACCCGCAATAGCGGTGGGAACATCGACAACGGCGCCGACGATGGCGCCCGTCGTGCACGAAACGCCCCATGTCGCGATGAGAATCGCGTTAAGCACAAAGGACTCGCACGGGCCCCAATCCTCCCCTTCAACCAACTTGGCAAGCGAGATGCCATATGCCTCTTCGGTGAGCGTCGCGGCAACGGCCAGCGTCTGACGCTTCGAGGCACCCGTCAGATGCGGCGCAATCGATGCCGAGTAAAGCGCAAAGCGCGAGGAGATTGCGGCGACGCTCGCGACGATCGATGCCGCAGGCACACCTGCCAGCCACAGATTGCAGACCATAAACTGGCCGCTACCCGTCACGAATGTGCTGCTCAGAGCAAAAACCATCCAGGGCTCCATTCCCGTCTGCGCCATAATCATTCCGCACGGCGCGCCTATCGCAACATAGGTAAGCATCACCGGCCAAACGGTTTTAACGATTTTGAGCACCATAGCGTTCCTCGTCCCGACAAGATTTCCGAGCCGCGTTCAACGACGCGACAGAATCATCGTCCGGTAGCAACCGAGTTCACCTACAATTGCCACTGGATCGAAAGACACAGCTTTTTAGGAAGTCATTATGACAGCTATCGATCGGGGCCGGGCGACCGCGGCCTTCAAACGCTATACCGATGCTTACGATGCCGCCAATCCACGTATCGCGCTCAAAATCGAGCATACGTACCACGTTGCCGAGGCATGCGATGCCGTGGCGCGCGAGCAGGGCTGGTCGACAGAGGATATTGACCTGGCCTGGCTTTGCGGCCTGTTACACGATATGGGGCGCTTTGAACAGTTGCGGCGCTGGGACACCTTTAAGGACGCCGAGAGTATGAGCCACGCAGCGTTGGGCGTCGGGGTCCTCTTTGGCGAGAACCCCGACGACGCGCCTGCCACAACAAGCATCCGAGATTTTATCGAGACCGACGAGCACGACGAGCTCATCCGCGCGAGCATCGCCTATCACAGCGACTTTCGCCTGCCGGCACAACTCGACGAGCGTACACGGCGCTTCTGCGATATCGTGCGCGATGGCGACAAAATCGACATTATGCGCACCATCGCCGACAGCACCGTCGACACCATCCTCAAGGTTGATAAGGACACATTTCTCGCCAGCCGGTTCTCGACACCGGCTCTCGCTGCCTTTGACGAGCGCCGCTGCGTCGCACGCGATGAACGCAACGAGCCCGCAGACTACCTGGTGGGACTCATCTGCTTTATGTTTGAGCTCGTCTATCCAGCGAGCCGCGCGCTGGCGCGTGAGCAGGGCGATATCTACCGCCTGCTCGATGCGCCCTTTGGCATTGCGCGCCTCTTTACCGATCCCGCCACGCAAGCGACCTGGGAGCGCCTAAAGGACGAGACGCGCGACTGGTTGGCGCACGCCTAGCGCTCAAGCTGGGCCAGCAGCTCCTCGACGACCTCGACGGCATCGCCGACGACCTTATACTGGGCAGCACCAAAGATGGGGGCATCCGGGTCCTCGTTGATGGCGATAATGCACTCCGCCCCACCGATGCCGGCAAGATGCTGGATGGCGCCCGAAACACCGATACTCACGAGAATCTTGGGCGAAACCGATACGCCCGTCTGGCCAATCTGATGGCGATACTCCAACCAGCCGGCCTCCACGACAGGTCGCGTGCAGCCAAGCTCGGCTCCCAGAGCCTCGGCGAGCCTTCGCATCAGCGGCAGGTTTTTCTTGGAACCAATGCCGCGACCCACCACGACCAGGCGCTCGGCAACGGCGATCGAAGCCTGCTGTCCCCACTCCTCGGCGGCAATCGAGATCTCGACACGAGCCTTAGCATCATCCGCAAGTGATATCTGGGTGATCGTGCCGGAGCGGCCGTAGTCAAAGTCGGGCGCCTTAAAGATGCCGGGACGCACCGTTGCCATCTGGGGACGATGATTGGGGCAGACGATGGTGGCCATCAGGTTGCCGCCAAACGCCGGACGCGTCTGTTGCAGCAGCCCCGTCTCCGTATCCATCGAAAGCACGGTGCAGTCGGCCGTAAGGCCCGTCTGCAGGCGCACGGCAACGCCAGGCGCCAGCTCGCGGCCAAAGGCGGTCGCACCGTACAGAATGGCTTCAGGCTTACGCTCGGCTACCAAATCGCAGATCAGCCGGGCGTAAACCTCCGCATCGTTCTGGCGCAGACGCTCGTCGCGACAGACCAGGACCTCGTCTGCACCGGCGCAAACCAGATGCTCCAGGTCACCGAGAGAGCCCTCGGGGCCCATACCGACCAGCGCCACCAGACGGCAGCCGCGAGCATCGGCAAGCTCGCGGCCCTTGCCCATGAGCTCATAGACAACGGGAGTCACCGTATCGTGCTCGTCGGTCTGCACGAATACCCAAATGTCTCGATATGCATCAAGGTCCACCGCGCCAGCGGCCTCGTCACGCTCGATCGAGATAGCGTTGACAGGGCAGGCGTCAACGCACCCGCCGCATAGGATGCAGCCGTCGGTTACGCGGGCGCAACGGTTGGGCCGCTCGCCTTCCACTACGATGCCGCCCGAGGCACAGGCGCGAACGCAGCGACCGCAGCCGATACAGGCTTCGCTATCGATAATCAGTCCGCTCATCTATGCCATCCCCTCGATAATCTTGGCAAGTTTTGCCGCCTGCTCGGACGCCGTTCCGTCAACGGTCTCGCACGTTTGGTCGCGGTCGGGCACAAACGATCGCACGACCTGTGTCGGCGAGCCGGCAAGGCCGCAGCGCGCGGGGTCGGCGTTCACGTCGGCAGCGTTGACCACGCGCACGTCCGCCTCCTCGGCCGCACGAACACCGGCAATACTCGGCATGCGCAGTTGGCCAATCTCCTTGGCGGTCGTCATCGCGCACGGCATCTCAAGATAGACCGTCTCCTCGCCGGCATCGCAGCCGTGAACAAGCGCCAGTGAACCACAGGTCGTAAAGCCCGCGCTCTGCACGCAGCTCACGTCGGTCACGCAGGGAATCTCAAAAGCACCGGCAAGCTCGGGACCAATCTGGGCCGTATCGCCGTCCACCGCCATCTTGCCGCAGATGAGCAGGTCGAAGTCCTCGTCGAGTGCCTCGATGCCGCACTTGAGGGCATAGGTGGTTGCCAGGGTATCGGCACCTGCAAAGGCGCGATCGGTTAGCAGCAGTGCGTCATCGGCGCCTCGGGCGATGCAGTCGCGCAATAGCGATTCGGTCGCGGGGATGCCCATCGACACCACCGTTACGCGCACGTCCATGCCAAAGCCGATAAAGTCGTCCTTCAGCGCCAGCGCGCATTCCAAAGCGCTCGCATCGAACGGGTTAATGACCGCCTGCTTGCCATCGCGCACGATGGTATTGGTCTTGGGGTCCATCTTGACCTCGGTGCTGCCCGGCACCGCCTTGACGCACACCACCATATGGAAATCGCTCATCTTCACGCGCCCCCTTTCTGGACGAGCTCATCCAAGAGCTTCTCCGAAAACAGGTTACCGCGACCCAGCTGCCCGGCAGGATCGAGCTGGAGCTTGAGCCGCGCCGACTCGACCATGGCCTCGTGACCGTACATCGTCTCCAAGAAGCCCGCTTTGATCTTGCCGACACCGTGTTCGGCAGAGACGGCGCCGCCCATGGCCGTGACCTCGGAAGCCCACTGGGCGAAGAGTTCTCCGCCGCGGCGGTAATCCTGCGCATCGCGCGGCAGAATATTCACATGCAGATGGTTGTTACCGATGTGCCCCCAGGCGGCAGATTCAAGCCCACTTTCGGCCAACGTGCGGCGATAAAGGGCGATGACATCGGCCAAGTGTGCGTTGGGCACCGACATGTCCGAACCCAGTTTGGTGATGGTGGGATCCGTGCGGCGACGCTCGTCGATGAGCATGTTGACGCTCTCGGGCACCGCATGGCGGAAGAATCGCTGGCACTCGCGATCGACCTCGGTGCGCGCGACCCATGTCGCATCGTCGCTGCCGCCCGCAAGCTCTAGCACCCACCCCAAGTGATACAGCTCCTCTGTCGCCTGGGCTTCGTCATCGCAGTCGAGCTCCACGTAGACACAGACCTTGGCGTCTTTGTCGAGCGCCGGCAGCGAGGCGAACGCGGTCGACTGCTCACGCTGACGACGCAGGATATCCAGGGCGCCCGCATCGAAATATTCGATGGCAGCCGCGTGGGACAGGACGGGACGAACAGAATCGGTGAAGGACACGGCCTTATCTTCGCTGTCAAAGAAGCAGCTCACGCCCCAAACGACCGCGGGCGCCGCCTGCAGGGCAATCTCGAGCTCGGTGATAACGCCGAGTGTGCCACACGCACCGATAAACAGATCGATGGCATCCATATCGTCAGCAACGAAATAGCCCGAAGCATTTTTGGTCTTGGGCATGGTGTAGTCGGGAAGGTCGAGCTCGAGCGTGCGGCCCTGCACCGTGACGAGCGAAAGGCGGCGACCCTGTGCAAAAACCTCGCCACGGTGAAGCTCGAGCAGGTCGCCATCGGTCAACGCGACATGAAGGCCCGTGACGTGGGGGCGCATGGGGCCGCAAGCGTAGCTACGGGCGCCCGAAGCGTTGCATGCCGCCATACCGCCCAGGCAGGCAGATGCCTCGGTGGGATCGGTAGGAAAGAATTGCTCGGGAGCTTCCTGGAACTCCTCGTAGACCTCAAGCGATGCCTGGTCCCAGCCGGCAGTCGGCAACACTTTCTTGCCCAGCTGCTTGCGCAGCTCGGACAGCACGACGCCGGGCGCCACACGCAAAAGAAAGCGGCCCTGCTCATCGCGGCGAATGCCTAGGTAGCGATTCATGCGGGAAGTATTGAGAATGTGACCGCCATGAGGCACGGCGCCGGCGGCAAGACCGGTCCGGGCGCCCTGAACCGTCACCGGGACACGCTCGGCATGGAGCTTTTTCAAAATGGCGCGGACCTCGTCCTCCGTTGTCGGAATCGAGATGCTCGAGGCCTCGCCCGATGTGCGAGACTCATCGCGGCCATACTCTTCGAACTCGTCGGTGAAGGGTTTGATGGTTGCTGACACGCGAACTCCCCCTTTAGCTAACTACAGTGTTTGCAGGGAGATGTTACCGCATCGTTTCGTCGACGTGTTCGAGACCGTCTCCATAATTGGCGATTTTTACGTTCGTGCAATTCGGCGAGCGGCAAGGTTTCCTCGGCAGACGATGTTTTTGACACATGCCGCTTTACCGCCAGCGACCACGCAATTGTCGCTCGAAAAAAGTTGAAGTATTTTTTGCCATCTTTTACCTGCGGAGATGCCAATCCGTCAAGCATTTGGTCAGAAATTGGTCAAGTAGTGACTGATACGGTCGGCATCAACAGCCAAAACCAATGGAAGTTTTGGCCCCAGAAGCAGGGAGGTTCCCATGGCATATTACTGGCCCCAGTACGGCGTCGCCATTGAGGTCGACGACGATCCCTATCTCCTGCCTTTCGACGAAGAGGCGTTCCCCGATACGGCGGTCTACCACGTCACCACCGATGTTATCTGCGACCCCGAGTCGTTCTCGGCGCTCGCCCACCACATCGCGCGTATCCACAACATCGAGCTCCCTCACGACTTCGACGAGCTCATCTACTCGCGCCGTCTGATGCTTCACATGCTCTTTGGAGCGGACCCGTCCACCTTTGCGCGCATCTATACCGCCAAGGATGCCGCATGAGCGCGAAGAAGCCACCCCACTTTGCAGGCCTGGGGCATCGCAGGAAGCTCATCATTGCCTGTCTGGCCATCGTCTGTGCCCTTGTCGCCGTAGGACTATACGCTTGGCAGTCGCAGCCCGTACCCGAGGCGGGCGCTTCGGTTACGACGGCCGAGGGCAAAACGCGCCAGGAAATCCAAAATGAGCTCGACGCCATCGTCCGCGACAACATGATGACGATTTCGGTCGCGCCGGTCGCTCAGCTGCAGGAGAACGGCAAGCTGCGCGTCAACGTGCAAAACGTCCAAGACAATAAATTTCCCCAGCGATTCCGCATCATCCAAAACGACGAGACCATGTACGAATCCGGTGTGGTCGAGACCGGCAAGACAATCGAAACGTGCCCCGCCGGCGACATCAAAGAAGGCGAGGCGTACATCGAGATCCAGGCACTCGATGCCAAGACCCTCGACAGCCACGGCAATCCGACACGTGTCAAGGTGCGGGTTGAGCAAGCCGAGAACTAGCTTTTCCGGCCGACGCGGCACCGCACGCGATTCACCAGCATTCGTCCAATCATCGCGGGGACGGCCCGCGGCGAATAGAAAGGAACGACCATGGACATCACCAGGAATATGAACGGAGCCAGAGCGCTCGTCGTGGGCGCAGGGCTCGCGCTCGCGCTCGCAATGGGCGCCGCCCCGACGCCAGCTATGGCAGCCGGGCGCGTTGGAACCACGAAGGTAATGGTCAGGACCGAGATCGACAACGTTGAGTTCAAAGTTCCGACGGTTATTCCCTTCGTCGCCAAGGCCGACGGCACGCTTCAGGGCCCCTCAGAAGACGCGACCACCATCGACAATCATTCGGCCTACGGCATCCATGTCACCAACATGAAGATCGACGCCATGAACACCTGGACCATTGCCGCCGACGCCAAGGCCGGAACCGCGCAGAACTCCATCGACTTTAAGGTCGGCCCCGACGGCGCGCTCCAGAACGCCAGCGCCGCAATGCAGGGAACGGGCCTCGATCTTTCCAAGAATGCAGCCTTCGACATGGGCTACCAGGGCATTGCCGGTGGCACGGACAAAATTAAGCTCAAGACAAGCGGAAACGTCGCCCGCGCCACGCGCGACATCTTCCGCGTAACCGGCGAAGGCGATCAGGTTGCAACGATCACCTGGACGGTCGAGCCCGGTGCGCACACGGCATAAGGCCGTCGCCCTGGCCGCCGCCGTCAGCATCCTAGCGTTTGGGCCAGCCATGGCCTTTGCCCAGCAAGAACAGGCGCAGGCCGCCACGCAAGTGACGGTCGACCTCTCGGAGCTCGACCGCGGCGACCGCGAGGAACCGTTGGCGCAGACAGGCGACAGACGATGGCTCTTGGCAGCAGGCGCCACAGCAGCAGGCGCGGGGACCGCCGGACTCGGCCTGCACATCAAACGCAGCCAGAAACAAAACACGGACAGGCCGCACTAAATTAGCTAAGGAGACCCCATGGCATCGAAGAACCTTTTGCCCGGCGTCGCACTCTGCGGCGCGCTCGCAACCGGAACGCCTGTCGCCGCTTGGGCGACTCCCGTCATGGCAGGCTCCTTACCAGCAGCCCTAAGTTCCGCACCAAATCCGTCGAGCGCCATTGCGTGCAAGCGTTTTTCGATCGCACAGGCCGCAATCTCAACCTCGGGATGCCTTCGTCGTAATACGGACGGCTCGATAGTCGTGGATATCAATCGTTCGAACAAGGCAAACGGCTCCCAGGCGGGGTGCGCCGTCTGCACGTGGCGCTCGGTTGTGCTCGATGCAGATGGCGATCCATGCAATTTAGAGCTGCGCATCGACATCGCTTCGGTCGATGACTCGGCGAACGGAGCGAAGGTCGCCTTCGACGGTACGTTTTTCGAGAAAGGAGGCGGTATATATTTGGGCTGCGCCGCCGCGAATGCAGACGATGCGCAGCCCACCCTCTCATTCACGGCATCGTTGCGGCTGACCAAAGCCGGCACCGATGCCATCGCGGCGGGAGAAGCGTCCCTGCTGTTCTACGCCGTCAGCGCCAAAGACACAGACGCTCATTTCGAGAAGCCAGCCGGATCACTCAGCCTTACACGAGGGATAGAGGCAGGCCCTATTGAAATCGATGCCCACGCGCAAAGCAAGCAACGCATTCTTGCCGACCCGGCGCTTCTCGAAATGGAGTGGAACGGATCCGGAGCCATCGGAATTCTCCCCTCCGCGCTTGACGCCAAGACGCTCCCCCCAAACGACGAACCCATCAACGCAACCATACAAGAAGAGAGCACGGATAAAGAAGCAGGTGCGGGCGACACGCCGTCGCCGACAAACAGCGTCCCAGCTTCTTTCGAAGCACCGAATGAGCCCGCTACCGATCCAAACGATCCCGGGCTCGCGGACAGTCTGGGGCTTGCTGATCCTCAAGAGATCGATGAAGGTAACTGCTGCGTGCTTGCCGCGCTCGACCACACAGAGGTCATCGACGCTGCGAACATCGAAGTTGCCGCCGCCAATCGGCCCGTCCGCAAGTCGGCTATCATCGCATTTCCCGAATCCATCGAAGTCGTCTTTTTGCCATCGGGCGAGGTCGTGGCCCCAACACTGCTCACCTTGTTGGGCGCCAAGAATACTCGAAACGAAATTAAAAAGGTCACGGTTGTCGACCCCGCAACCACCGCCAAGCTGCGTCTATACGCCGTTGCTCCAGACGGAGGCAAGACCTTGGAATTCGATGGCGACACCCTCCTAGCCTGGCGACGTCTGGACATTATGGAAGACGTCTCGTACCAGATCGAACTCGAAGGGTTTGATCGTGCCCGCGATGCCAATATCATCGCCGCGGCTATTGAATCCCCGCAGCGGCTTATGACACTGCGCTTTGAATACTATCCCTATGTCCCGACAACCACCTGAGGCTTAAATGCTGCACATCATTCCTAATACCACTTATATAACGTATTAGATGGGTTGCGATGTGCCTCGCATTTCGTTCTGCTACGATTGCCGCGTTGGCATCAATACAGGAGGACTCATGCCGGGCTTGGGAACAATCATCAACGTTGTGCTTTTAGTTGCGGGCGGTCTTTTAGGATTAGCGGGCGGCCGCTTCATTACACCGCGCATCCAAGACACGCTCATGAAAGCATCGGGGCTGTGCGTCCTGTTTATCGGCCTGGGCGGCACCATGCAAAAGATGCTCATCATCGATGGAAAGGCGCTAGCGACCACCGGTACCACCATGCTCATCGTCTCATTTGCGCTCGGTTCGCTCATCGGCGAGGCCGTCAACTTGGAAGCTGCCATCGAGAACCTTGGCGAATGGCTCAAGCGCAAAACCGGCAGCGAGGGCGATAACGAGTTCACCAACGCTTTTGTCTCGACTTCACTCACCGTGTGTATCGGTGCCATGGCTATCGTGGGATCAATCCAAGACGGCCTGCTCGGCGACTGGTCCACGCTCGCCCTCAAGGGCGCACTGGACTGCATCATCGTCTGCACCATGACGGCGTCGCTCGGACGCGGCTGCATTTTCTCCGCCCTGCCCGTCGCCGTGTTCCAGGGGACGATCACGCTGTTTGCCGGCGCACTCTCCCCCATCATGACTACGGCAGCCCTCAACAGCCTTTCGCTCGTAGGCTCCATGCTCATCTTCTGCGTCGGCGTCAACCTCATCCGTCCTCAGACCTTCCGCACGGCCAATATGCTCCCCTCCGTCGTCATCGCCGTCATCTACGCCCTCCTGTTCTAAATCTATCAACGCAGCGGTATCTCGAACACCTGTTTGATGCTGTGCTATGATATTAGGTCACCGAAGCTGCGTTAGGAGAGGAGAAGCGGTGGCCGACCAGGACATCAAGATGCTCATCGAGCGCATTATGGCCGAGGCCCGGACCCATCAGTCCGCCCGTTTCTCACATGAAGTCTACGCAGACGAGCCGATTCTCAAAACCGGTCGTCAGATGCAGAACTTCCTTCCCGACCAGTACCGCAAGATGCGCGAGATATCGCGCTGGCAGGATGACCCCAAAGGCGGTGCGGGACGCTGGCTTTCGGAAGCCGAACTTTTCTACCGCCAAGGCCAGCTGATGGCTGACTTTGAGGACGATTGCCCCTATAACGGTACGTTCAAGTCGTACTTCCCAACCTACAACGCCATGAGCGATCGCCAGCTGCGCGGGTACTTTACCTGGCGCACACGGGTACGCCGCGGAACCGTCGAGGAAACGTCTACGTCCTTTGCCTTTCTGTATCTCTATGAGCTGATTTGCGGCATTGGCGTAGATAATCCGCTCGATGGTTTTAACAAGATCAAGGCTTTTTGGGATGTCTATCGCGCCTTCGAGCCCGGCATCGACCGGTTTGCGCGCGTGTGGCTGCAGGATTACGCCGTGTTCCACGGGCTCGACCCCAAGTTGCTTCGTGACTCTAAAACCGTCATGTTCGATAACGCCCTTATCGAGCTGCGGCGCGCGGCACGAGACCTTGTACCGGCACCGGCACCGTCCGGCCAGACCCCTAAGCGTCGCAAAACCTCCGAGCCCACGCTCCCCCTTCCGCCCGATGAGGTGCGCGAGGAGCGACTCATGGCCGCCATCAACGCCCTCTCCACGTACAACCTAAGTAACTCGCGGCTCGACCGCAGCCACCACCGCGATCTGCGCCACGTGGCATGCGCCGTGTATGTCCGCATGGCGCGCTACTATGACACGCACCGAAAGACCGGCATCGTGGCGAGTTTATTTGGGGAGGAGACGGCCATGCCCTACACCATGTTTGCCTCTGCCGTATTCTTTGCGCCCGAGCGCCACGAGGACTGCGAATATCGCCTGGATCCTATCCATATCTACCGTTGCCAAAACGGCTTTTGGGAATGCATGCGTATCCACGGTAGTAGGCAAAAGAGCAGCAAGCTCGGTGAAATGATGCGCGCCTGCGACCAACGCCTGCGCCTGGCGCTGGACCCCGCCCATCCCCTTAAGGAAGAAAAGGTCCCCAAATATCTGGCCAAGATTATCGATGACGAGATTGTGGCATGGCTTTCGTGGGACGCCGCACACCAGCCCGTCAAGATCGATATCGATCTGAGTCAGCTGGGGCACATTCGGAGCGCCGCTGCGCAAACGCGCGAAGCGCTTTTGATCGATGAAGAGCGCGAGGACGGCGCACCTGTGGAAGCCGAGGCAGCGGACTCAGGGCAACCGGAAGCCGAGCCCGTAGCCGACGCGACGGTCGAGGCGGTCGCGGCACCCATTCGGCAGGACGAGGCCGACGAGCCGACCATATCCACCGAACAGTTTGGTGTCGTGGCACCGCTTCTCGCGCCAACGCCCGCGTTCGCAGCTGCTGCGCCCGCTGACGCCACGAGCGAACTCGCACCCGCCGCAAACGCCTATCTCCGCGCACTGCTCGAGCACAACGCAGTACAGGCGGAATCGGCGGTAGTGCAATCGGGGCAGAGCGAGGACATGCTCGTCGATACCATCAACGAGGCGCTCTTTGACCTGGTAGGTGACACCGTAATTGAATTTGGCGCGGCAGGACCGCAAATTATCCAGGACTACGAAGCAGACGTGAGAGGATACCTAGACCATGAGTGATACCGCACCCGCAGCACCCCGCGTGCCCAAGCGCGTCGCCGCCGTCATTCTCAACTCGCTCAAGGGTGGCGTGGTCCCGCGCATCGGCCTTCCTTACATCACCGTAGGGCGCGAGGTCGAGATCCGCGCCCTGCTCACCGATCTGAGTCTCATCGCCGACGGTGGCGCGAGCTTCCGCTTTCTGGTCGGTCGTTACGGCGCCGGCAAGAGCTTTTTGCTCCAGACCATCCGCACGCACGCCATGGGCGAGGGATTCGTCGTCGCTGATGCCGACTTGTCGCCCGAGCGCCGCCTGCAGGGCGGTCAAGGACAGGGCCTTGCCACCTACCGCGAGCTCATCCGCAATATATCGACCAAGACGCGCCCCGAGGGCGGTGCGCTCAACCTTATTCTGGATCGCTGGGTCGCCTCGTGTGCCGACGTCGACGAGTCGGTCGTCAATACCCAACTGGCCCCGCTCGAGGAGATGGTCCACGGCTTTGACTTCACCCGCATGCTCCGCCGCTATCGCACGGCCGTATCCGAGGGCGACGAAGAGGCCATGAGCCGCGTGACCAAATGGATTCGCGGCGAGTACCGCACCAAGAGCGAGGCACGCGCCGAGCTGGGCTCCTCGACCATCATCAGCGATGACGACTGGTACGACTACGTCAAACTCATTGCACGCTTTTTGGTCTGCAGCGGATACAAGGGCATGCTGGTGCTCATCGACGAACTCGTGAATCTGTACAAGATTCCCAACGCGATCACGCGCCAATACAACTACGAGAAGATCCTGACTATGTACAACGACACGCTCCAGGGCAAGGCGCAGTACCTGGGCATGATCATGGGCGGCACTCCAACCTCCATCGAAGACCGCCGCCGCGGCGTGTTCTCCTACGAGGCTCTGCGCAGCCGACTCGCTCAGGGTCGCTTTGCGCGCGAGGACCTTAAGGACATGCTCGCGCCCATCATCCGTCTGCAGCCACTCACCTACGAGGAGTTGCTGGTGCTCATCGAAAAACTCATGCAAATTCACGCCGGTTACTTTGGCTGGACGCCCACGCTTACCGAGAACGACTTGGTGGACTTCCTCAAGATCGAGTTCGGTCGCGTGGGAGCCGACACACATCTGACGCCGCGTGAAGTCATTCGTGACTTTATCGAGCTGCTCGACATCCTATGCCAAAACCCCGACGCCAACGTGGCCGAGTTACTGCAAAGCGTCGGCGGCGACGCGCTGGCGCCGGCAACCGCAACAGGCGACACCGATGCCGCAGGCGGCGACCGCAACTTCGCCGAATTCACCATCTAACCTGCCAAAAAGGGACAGGTTTATTTTGGCAGGTTTTATCTGGGCAAACGTCGAGGCAGTAATGCAGCAAGCCACTGCCCACCGCGTTGAGAGATTCGTTTTTGAAAGGAGGCCCCGTGAACGCCTTTGACCGCTACGCCCCGTTTATCCAAGACTTCATCTACTCCCACGATTGGGAGAGTCTGCGCTCTATCCAGGTTGCAGCGGCAGACGCCATCTTTAATACGCAGGACAATGTGCTCCTGACGGCATCCACAGCTTCCGGCAAAACCGAGGCAGCCTTCTTTCCCATCCTGACCGAGTTTTGGGAGAACCCGCCCGCAAGCGTTGGCGCCCTCTACATCGGCCCCCTCAAGGCACTCATCAATGATCAGTTCGTCCGCCTCAACGACCTATGCGAAGAGGCCGATATCCCTGTCTGGCACTGGCATGGCGATGTCTCGCAGTCGCACAAGGCCAAACTCATCAAAAAGCCGAGCGGCATCCTTCAGATTACGCCCGAATCGCTCGAGGCGCTCCTGATCCATAAGCACATGGCGATCCCGCGCATGTTTTGCGACCTGCGCTACGTCGTCATCGACGAGGTTCATTCGCTCATGCGCGGCGACCGCGGCGGGCAGACGCTCTGTCTTATCGAGCGCCTCTCGCGCATGGCAGGCGTGCAGCCCCGCCGCATTGGCCTTTCGGCCACCATCGGCGACCCCGAGCGCACGGGCGCCTTTCTCTCGCAGGGAACGGGACGCGACTGCGTTATCCCCCGTTTTGAGGAACCGCGTCGCGTGTGGCGCATCTCCATGGAGCACTTCTACAACTCGGGTCCCCAGGCACAGCAGCGGGGATTCGAGAGCACGGGTCCTCAAGAGGCCGAAGTGCTTGCGTGCGAGCGCATCGAGGCGGCGGCATCCGCGGCACTGCCCGCCGGCGCCCAAGACATGCGTCACAGCGGACAGCTCACACAAGAGAAGCGCCGTCAACGTCGTGAGCGGGCACGGGGCAAAGCCGCTCCCAAAGACCGTCGCACTTCCTCGGCCCCCGAGGGCGAAGTCGACATCCCACGAGCGACCGAGCAGGCGCTTCTCAACCCCACCGACACGGCGCCCGACAACGCCGACCCCGGTATGGGCTATATCTTTGAGCATACGCGCGGCCGCAAGTGCCTGGTCTTTGCCAACTCGCGCGAGGAGGCAGAGGCCGTGTGCTCCATGCTGCGTAGCTACTGCGAGAACCGGCACGAGCCCGACCGTTTCCTCATTCATCACGGCAATCTTTCGGCATCGCTGCGCGAGACGGCCGAGGAACTCATGCGCGATGAGGAGCAGGCACAGACAACCGTCACCACCTCTACGCTGGAGCTCGGTATCGATATCGGCCGTCTGGAGCGTGCGTTTCAGATCGATGCGCCGTTTACCGTCAGTTCCTTTTTGCAGCGAATGGGCCGCACGGGACGCCGCGACCTTCCGCCCGAGATGTGGTTTGTCATGCGCGAGGAAGAGCCTGAGCCGCGCACGATGATGCCCGAGACCATTCCTTGGAAGCTCCTGCAGGGCATCGCGCTCGTACAACTCTATCGCGAGGAAAAATGGGTCGAGCCGCCTGAGCTCGATCGACTCCCCTACAGTCTGCTCTATCACCAGACCATGTCGACCCTCGCCAGCACCGGAGAGCTCACGCCGGCCGAACTTGCCCAGCGCGTGCTCACACTGAGCTATTTCCATCGTATCTCGGCCGATGACTATCGCGTGCTGCTGCGTCACCTCATTAAGATCGACCATATCCAGGTCACCGAAGGCGGCGGGCTCATCGTGGGTCTCGCGGGCGAGCGCATCATCAACAACTTTAAGTTCTACGCCGTGTTCCAGGAAAACGAGGAGTTCACCGTTCGCAGCGAGTCGGCCGAGTTGGGCACGATCGTCAATCCCCCACCGCCCGGTGAGCGCATCGCCATCGCAGGCCATTGCTGGATTGTCGAGGAAGTGGACTGGAAGCGTCATACCGTCTTTGCCACGCAGGTCAAGGGCCGTGTGCCGGCCTACTTTGGCGACTGCCCCGGTGACATCAATACACACGTACTCGAACGCATGCGCAAGGCGCTCAACGAGCATGCGGCATATCCGTATCTCATGGGCAACGCACGGGCACGTCTTGCACAGGCTCGCCATACGGCCGAGATTTCGAGCGCGGGGACCAAGCCACTCATCAACCTGGGTGGCGACACCTGGGTGCTCTTCCCCTGGCTGGGCAGCTACGCCTTTTTGGCACTCGAGCGCATGCTCAAGATTAAGTGTGCCGCGGAGCTGGGCCTTCGCGGACTCGACCCGTCACGTCCGTACTTTATGCAGTTCAAGATGAAGGCCGACGAGGAGACGTTCTTTGAGGTGCTCGCCGCCGAGGCCGAGAAGGACTTCGATCCCATCGAGCTCGTCTATCCCGGCGAGGTGCCTTACTTTGATCGTTACGACGAGTACGTTCCCGAGGAGCTTGTGCGCAAAGGCTTCGCCGAAGGCGTGCTCGACATCGAGGGCATGAAGCAGCGCGTCCTCAGCTGGCGCGACCACGCCTAAGACCAGTCTTTTTTAGGACGGGGAGACTTACTTGTCGTGAAGAACGGTGCCGAGGAAGTCGGTGTCGAAGGGCACGGCTTCGGCAAAGGCATAGTCGCCGTCGCTGGCGATGAGCAGATAGTTTTCCTCGCCGCCGAACTTCGCATCGCCACATGGGACCACCCAGGCATGGGCGAATACCTCGAGTGCCGTGGCAGCGCAGTCGCGTAGAAACGTCACATCGTTCCCCTCGTTCGAGCTCACGATATTAGCCACGTAGATGCCGCCCGAGTTCAAGCTACCCCGCACCAAACGCAACGCCTCAACCGTCGCCAACTCGCGTACGGGCTCGGCACCGCCAAAGCAATCGCTCACGACCGCGTCATAGCGACGATGGCCCACGCTCGTCACACCCAGATACGAGCGAGCCTCAGCGGTAATCACCCGCAGGCGATCGCCCGCCGCGCGCTCCAGCTCGTCTAGGTAGAACCAGCGGCGCGCCAGGCGCGTAATCTCTCCGTCATACTCGATGACGTCCATGCGCAAGCCCTCGTGCGACATCAGGGCGAATTTAGGATAGGCAAACCCGCCGCCGCCCAGCATAAGCATGCGGTCGATGCCGTAGCCATAAGCGTCGCGCATTGCGTCCTCGGACTCAAACACATCGTCAAATGCACGATAGTACGCAAAGACGGGTTCTGCCCAACGCTCGCCAACGTAACTCGCGCTTTGGTAGACGCCGCCTTGCACCAGCACGCGAATCTCATCGCTGCTCTCATCGTGCACGCGTTTCACACGCGCCAACCCATTACGGGTTCGCGCAACCTGCAGACAGGCAGCACGAACAGCGACGGCGGCCGCACCAAGCGCCGCGGCTCCCAGAGCAACGCCGGCAACGACGCCGGCAGAAACACTCGGCTTGTTCATCTAGAGCTCCTTTTGCAGATAGAGGCCATGGTCATAAAATCCAAGATGGCGATAGTACTCGCGCGTGCCAATCGCGCTGATCACGTTGATGTGCGTATACCCCGCGTCACGAGCAATATGGCACGCACGCTCCACCAGCGACCGCCCCAGACCGTGATGCTGAGCCGCCTGGCCCTGATCGCCCACACGTGCCGCCATACCATAGACGTGCACCTCGCGAATCATCGCTTCCTCCGGCCTGGTCGGCAACTCATCCGCATGCGCGGCAACAAAAGCGCGATCGGGAAGCGACAGCCGCAAAAAGCCCGCAATCTTGCCCTGCGGCGTCACCCACTGCAAAAAGCGCTCGTTCGTCACAGGCGTCTCGTACGCCACATCCTCATCAAGAGATAGCTCATCCAAGTCGGTACCCGCCGTGCTGATCTCGCGATAGCGAATCTCGCGCACCGTCGCACCGTCACCCCGAGCAGCCAGGCGGTTCTCAACGAGCTGACGCAGGTTGGGCTTCTTGTTGCCCACCATGATGTCATCGGAACTAAAATCGCGGATCATGCGACTGATACGGCAGAACGCCGGCGTCACCACGATGTCGTCGGCTAACACATCGAGCAGTTCTTCCTCGGTATAGGGGCGCCACTCGCCGCGCTCGTAGCAGCCCACCAGACGCGAGCCCTCGATGAGCGCACACGGGTAGACCTTGACCTCGTCGGGCATAAAGGCCCCCTCAGTCATAAAGTGCTCGTAGTCGCGCTTGTCCCCCTCGGGTGTGGCGCCCAGCAAGTTGAGCATAAAATGCGCGTGGATCTTAAAGCCAAACAGACGTGCAAGCGAAAACGCCCGCTCGATCTGCGCCACCGAAATGCGACGCTCGTTGATATCGAGCAGGTGCTGGTCAAGGCTTTGGATGCCCATCTGAATCTTGGTGCAGCCCAGGCGACGAATGAGCGTGAGCGCCTGTGGCGTCACGGCATCGGGGCGCGTCTCGATAACGAGCCCCACCACGCGATGCTTCGCCGTCTCGTTGATGCGCTGCTGACGTTCAAGCTCCTCCATCGTGGTCGTCTGCCACTCGGCGACCTCGCCCCACGGCGTACCGGGACCGTACAGACGACGCACCGCGCGGTTATAGCCACCCACGGCAGCATCCACACGCCCCCGCTCGTCGGCAACACCGCTCGCAAGCTCGGCCTCGTCGGTCGCAATACCGGCAGCCCGATAGCGCTCACGGCGTTCTGTTACCACCGGCGGCAAGGCATCGGCAGGAGCGTCATCGAGTAGACGCCCTGCCTCGGCACGGCTGATGCCCGGACGCGCCAACATGGGGTTGGCAGCCACGCCGGCGACGGCATCGTCATTGAGCGCACGGAAAAGCTCTGACATAAACCATGTCTGATAGCCTTCCGGATAGTCGCTCCAGGTGCCACCGAGCACAATGAGCTCTATCTTGTCGGTCGCATGCCCCATCTGCGAAAGCGCCGTCAAACGGGCACTCACCTGCAGATACGGGTCAAAGCAATTTTGCTCCGCACGGGCGCATGCCGGCTCGGCGTGCAGATAGCTCTTGGGCATGCGCAGGTCGTTGGGGCAAAACAGGCAATCGCCCGAGCATGGCCAGGGCTTGGTGATGACGGTAATGGTCGCCACGCCCGAAGCCGTGCGGCGCGGCTTCATACGCAGCACCTGCAGCAGTTGACGTTCCAGATCGGAATCGACATTCCACGCAGCCCACCGAGCCGGCTCCTCGCGCTTCACCCGCTGGTAAAACGGCAGCAGGCGACGCTTGGCCAAATCGCGCTTGTCGGCACCCTCACGGCGCGCCTCGGCATGTATCAGTTTGACGAGCGCCTTGTCGTCCACGGTCTCACCGCGACGCAGAGCCTCGAGTATGTTCAAGATAATCTGTTCCATGTCCCCATTGTAAAGGCAAAGGCGCCGAAGCCGACCACGGCCCCGGCGCCTTCATCAAACAGCGTGTCTATATCTTCGCCTAGGCTTTCGTCTGCCTCACTACTCCGAATCAAACGACATGTCGCCCGAACCGACCTCAAAACGATACGTAGCAGACTTATCGCCGTTATCGAATTCAAGATTCAAAATGGTCTCACCATCGTAGTCAAGCGGAAGGAAATCGCTCTCGAAGTCGCCACTGCCCAAGGTGAGGCTCGCCTTAAAGCCCGTCGAGTTCGGAACCGTCATCTCCACATCGCCCGAGCCCACACTCACGTCCATCGACTTCGCGGGGGCCTGGTAAAGCTCGAGCGTCACATCGCCCGAACCGACCTCA
The DNA here is from genome assembly GCA_965147105.1 of uncultured Collinsella sp. Lineage (GTDB taxonomy): Bacteria > Actinomycetota > Coriobacteriia > Coriobacteriales > Coriobacteriaceae > Collinsella. The sequence continues at coordinate 28,191 of CBCTIZ010000017.1, forward strand.
GCGCTAAGCGCATCAGTCACGCTGCCCGTAAACTCTACATCTCCCGCACCCAGGAAAAGATCGAAACCATCACAGATGACACCGGCAATCTGCAGATCACCCGAGCCCACGTGCGCGTTGACTCCCTTCAGATGTTCGGCAACACGGCGCGGCAGCTCGACCGTAACTGAGCGATCGATTGCCTTACCGTCATCACTTCCAAACTGGGAAACCTTGAGCGTCGAGTCCTCGACGGATGCGATGTTTTGCGTCGCGGCCTTGGAGGCATCCATACCCTCGGCAACGCGCCCCCGCTCGATAACGCGAGCCTTGTTGCCATCAACAACCTTGACGTCCACCGAAGCCGCATTGATATCGAAATCGAGGTAGCGGAACTCATCGGCATCAAAAGTCGTGCTCGAAAGCTGCTGAGGCCGAGCGGAATAGTTACCGCTATTCAAGGAATCGTCCTCGTCAAACATATCGTCAAAATCAGACAAATGGCCAGATAGAATACCGGTCGTACGCACCATATCAGAATGAGCCAATAGCCGCGAAGTGCCAAAGACAAGCCCGATGATAAGCACGAACGCTCCGATGCCAACGCCCAAGCGTACCTTGGATTCATGCGAAAGCTTCATCATTCACCACCCTCTTTGGCAATCGGCTCAGCGGTGGTCGCGGTAGCCACGTCAGCATCAACCGAAGCGGAAACATTCTGAGCCCTAGTTGTCACCGACGCCGGGCCAACCTGAATATCCCCGCGCGCCCAATCGCCATCGAGCGCACGCGCCACCCAGTGATAGATGGGAATCGTAAAGAAGATCAGCGCGGCAAAGGGACCGGCACCAAACAGGAACATCAGCAAAAAGAACAGCAGCCAGCACACGGCCCAATACGGGAACGACTGGAACGGGCCCTTCACCGGAGTCGAGCCAACCGCGGTGCCACTCGTCGCCTGCGCCGTAGCGGCATTGGCGGCCTGCGCACTCCAGCTTGCCGCCTGCGCCGCCTTGGCCGCGGCATCACTTGCCTGCGTAGCTGCCTCCGTGGCGCGTGCCGCCGCCTCATGGGTGCGGGCGCGCTCTGCCGCCTCGGCCTCGCGCTGACGGGCGCGGTCCTCGTTCTCAAACTCGATATCGTCCTCGATCTCGTCGCTCGGATTGAGCAGCTCGTCCAGGCTCACGCCATAGAGTTTGGCGAGCGAGATTAGGTTCTCGGTATCGGGCGAGCTCTCCGCGCGTTCCCATTTACTGACCGCCTGGCGCGACAGCCCTAACTTTCGCGCCAGCCCTTCTTGGCTAAAACCCTTGCTGCGACGAAGGTCGGCGAGCCGCTGCGCAGTTTCTACATTCATGGTTCCTCCTATGTGATGCCAGCCGTGCCGCCGGACCGTTTTTGTTCTTAAGGCGCCTTGCACAGTTAAAAATCTATCCGCCACCGCCAAAAGCATGCCACCTATTCTAGTGAGATTTTTGACAACCGGCGGTTGCGGGTGCATATGAGCTGCGGAAATGTGTCCAAACAAAGCAATGACCCGTAGCTTGGTTGTCCCCGTTGCAGCGTTAACGGTAGTATGGTCGTACTGTTTATTCCGCACCGCCAACGGAGGGAGTTCCGCGCCGTGAACCGCGATTTCGCCTCATCGCTCATCCAGCTCAACAACACGTTCTATCGCGAGCACTCCGCCTCCTTCTCCGATACGCGCCAGGCCCCGTGGCCCGGCTGGGTGCGCACCATGGATATCGCGCTCGGGCAGCTCGACGTCGCCACGATCGAGCATCCCGTCCGCGTCTTCGATCTTGCCTGCGGCAATATGCGGTTCGAGAACTTTGCCGCCGGCGGCGCACTTGCCGCCAAGGGCGTCGACGGAGCAAACCCCTCGGCAGATGCCAGCTGTCCGTTTGAGTTCTATGGCGTCGACTCGTGCCAAGACCTGGCCATCGATGCACATGGCCACGCGCTGCGCATTCCCAACCTGCACTTCCAGGAGCTCGATGTGCTCGATGCCCTCATGAAGCTCAATCCCGCCGAGACGCCCGATGCGCTTTTCGATGCCCCGCTCGCCGACATCTCGGTCTGTTTTGGCTTTATGCACCACGTACCGTCGTGCGAGTACCGCGTACGCGTGCTCGACGCCCTGGTGCGGCAGACGCGCCCAGGCGGCATCATCGCCATCAGCTTTTGGGAGTTTATGAACGACGAGCGCATGGCGCGCAAGGCTGTTCGCGCCGAGGCCCGCGCCGAGCTCACCCCGCCGTTTGAGGGTTACGATTCCGCGCAGTTTGAAGCCGGTGACCACCTCATTGGCTGGCAAAACGACCGCCACGCCTACCGCTATTGCCATCACTTTGACGATCAGCAGATCACCGACCTGGTGCGCGGCGTGCGTACGTTCTACAAGAGCGGCGAGGTCCCCGTGCGCGAGCTTGAGCGCTTCCATGCCGACGGTCGTAGCGGCGATCTCAACCGCTATGTGATTCTCAAGCGCCTGTAGGCACCGACGACTCGCCGTCGAGCCGCACCGCGTCTTTCGGGCAAACTATGCCCACGCCTTTTTCAACCCATTGACGGAACGCGCAGCTATACGTTCCATACTTATGACCAAGGAGCCTCATGGGAGCCGTCCACGTTCGCACGCCTAAGAACTTTGTGCTCGAGGAGCGCCTGGAGCGCTACGCCGATGCGATTGAGACGAACCCCGAGGCCTATGTCGGAGATTGGCGCAAGGCCTGTGCGCCCGCAGGCAACAAGCCCTTCGAGCACCTTCACCTGGATCTTGGCTGTGGCAAGGGAACGTACCTTGTAGAGCGCGCGGCCCACGAGCCAAACACCCTCTTTATCGGTATGGACCAGGAGCCCATCTGTATCGCCTATGCCGCGCAGAAAATCTGCGAGCAGGAACTGACCAACGCACTCGTCCTGCCCCGAGGCGCCGCATCGCTGCCGCAGCTGTTTGCCACAGGCGAGCTCGATGCCATCACCATCAACTTTCCCACGCCGCAGCCCAAGGCCAAGTACGCCAAAAAACGACTCGTCCATGTCGACCATCTGATGCTCTATCGCCCGCTCTTTGCAGTTGGCGCCACCGTAACGCTGCGAACCGACAGCAAGCCATTGCGTGACTACGCCCTGGGGCAGTTTGCCGCGGCCGGTTACGACACGCTTTGGGTAAGTGACGACGTCCGCCGCGACCATCCCGAACATCCCGAGACCGAATATGAATGCCGCACGCGCGAGATGGGCGCCGCCGTCTATGGCATCTGCGCCACACCCGGCACGCAGCCCAGCGATGAACAGCTCGCGGCGGGCCGCGCGCAGGAGCAAAGCCTTGCGTGTTACCTGCCCGACAACCTCGATGAGCTCACCTATATACCTCTGGGCATGGAAGAAGCCGTCGAGAACTTTAGAAACCGTGCCCGCAAGGGCAAGAAGCGTCTACCGCAAGAGTCCTAGGGGCTTCTGATGGTCGCGGCGTTGGCAAACAAGCGCAAATAGGCGCCAGCGAACGGCCCTCAAACCTAAGTGAGTAGACTATTTTGCAATAGCCAAGCACAGCCCGCATAGCGAAACATAAAACCGCAGGTAGAACCCTTGCGCAAAAGCCATGTGCTCGCAATATCGCAAAAAGTCTACTCACTTAGCTAGCGACTACACTAAACGGCTGGGCAGAACGCCCATTTCCTGCATTTTCTCGCGCGCTGGCACCCCACGCCGCCGCTACGCCATAATAGTTGGCGGACAATCGCGAGAGAAAGCAACCACATGGCACAGACCACGACAGATACCGTCGCCGGCACCGTCTCCGGCGCCGGCGCCGCCAGTTCATTCTCGGGCGGCACGGGAACCGAAGCCGAGTTCGGCTCGCTCGGCGCGCTCTCCCCCACCTGGTGGGAGCCCGAGGATGGCAGTGAGCCCGAACCATGGCTCACGCCCGATCAGGCCTTCGAACGCTTCTTTGAATGGACGAGCGACCGTGGCATTGAGCTGTGGGATCACCAAGAAGAGGCCCTCATGGACCTGGCCGCCGGCGATCACGTCATTTTGGGCACGCCGACCGGATCGGGCAAGTCGCTCGTCGCGCTGGGCATGCTCTTTATGGGCATGGCACAGGGCAAGCGCTGCTACTACACGGCTCCTATCAAGGCTCTGGTCAGCGAAAAGTTCTTCGACCTGGTGCAGGTGCTCGGCCGCGATAACGTCGGCATGATCACCGGCGACACGCATATCAATACCAAGGCACCCGTCATCTGCTGCACGGCCGAAATCCTTGCCAACGATGCGCTACGCGAGGGCGAGGACGCCGATGTGGGCTGCGTAGCCATGGATGAGTTCCACTACTTTGCCGACCCCGACCGCGGCTGGGCATGGCAGGTGCCGCTGCTCACCCTGCCCCACACGCAGTTTATGCTCATGAGTGCCACGCTCGGCGATGTCACCGCCATCGCCGCCTCGCTCGAGGAGCACACCGGCGCTGCTTGCGACCTGGTTGTCGACGCCCCGCGCCCTGTTCCGCTGAGCTACGACTATGTGACGACCTCCCTCGAGGGCACCGTCGAGCTCGCCATGCGCCGCGGAGAGGCCCCACTCTACATCGTGCACTTTAGTCAGGACGCCGTGCTTGCCACGGCACAGTCGCTTGCCAACTTTGGCATCGCTAGCAAGGAGCAGCGCGAGGCCATTAAGGAAGCTGCCAAAGGCACGAGTTTCTCCACCGCCTTCGGCAAGATTCTCAAGCGCCTGCTCGGCTGCGGCGTCGGCGTGCACCACGCCGGTATGCTGCCGCGCTATCGCCTACTGGTTGAGCGCCTGGCGCAGCAGGGCCTGCTGCCCGTCATCTGCGGCACCGACACGCTCGGCGTCGGCATCAACGTGCCCATCCACACCGTGGTGCTCACCGCGCTCACCAAGTTCGACGGTTACAAGATGCGTCGTCTGCGCGCCCGCGAGTTCCACCAGATTGCCGGTCGCGCCGGCCGCTCGGGCTTTGACACCGAGGGTATGGTAATTGCCGAGGCGCCGGAGCACGAGATCGAAAACGCCAAGCTTATGGCCAAAGCGGGCGACGACCCCAAAAAACTCCGTAAGATTAAAAAGAAAAAGGCCCCCGAGGGCTTTGTCACCTGGAACAAGCAGACCTTTGAGCGCCTGATCGAGACGCAGCCCGAGACGCTCAAGCCGCGCCTGCGCATCACGCACTCCATGGTGATTAGCGTGGTCGAGCAGGGCGGCGATGCCCGAACCCGCGTACACGACCTCATCGAGACGAGCCTGCAGACTCCCGAGGAAAAGGCTAAGCTCGAGGTTCGCGCCGACGAAATCTTCGCCACGCTCATCGATTCCGGCGTCGTCGTTCGCACCGAGGTGCCGCCCGCGCCCGACGCCCCGACTGACGCCGCGCCGGACATCGACTATGCGCTGACGGTCGATCTGCCCGAGGACTTCGCGCTCGATCAGCCGCTCTCGCCGTTTTTGCTTGCCGCGCTGGAGCTGCTCGACCCCGAGAGTGAGACCTATACCATGGATCTGATCTCGATGGTCGAGGCAACGCTCGAGGACCCCAAGCAGGTATTGCGCGCACAGGAGCGCGCCGCGCGCGACCGCGCGATGGCCGAAATGAAGGCTGACGGCGTCGACTATGAGGAGCGTCTGGAGCGCATTCAGGACGTCACCTACGAAAAGCCGCTCGAGGATTTGCTCGATGCCGCCTTTGACAAGTACTGCCAGGAAGTGCCTTGGGCAAACGACTACCAGCTCTCTCCCAAGAGTGTCCTGCGCGATATGCTGGAAAGCGCGAGCGATTTTAAGGGTTACATTCAAAAGCTCGGCATCGCCCGCTCCGAGGGCATTTTACTGCGCTACCTGGCAGAGGCCTACCGTTCACTCGACCGTACCGTGCCCATCGAGAAGCGCGACGAGCGCCTGCGCGACATTATCTCGTGGCTGGGCTTTGTGGTGCGCTCGGTGGACTCGAGCCTGGTGGACGAGTGGGAAAACGCCGGCAACCCGGCAGCCCTCGATGCTGCGCCGCCGCAGGGCATCGACGAGGTCGTGGCGGACCGTCGCGGCTGCACGCTATTGGTGCGCAACGCGCTCTTCCGCCGCGTGACCCTTGCCGCCCGCGAGCACGTTCGCGAGCTGGGCGAGCTCGACGACGACTGGGGCATGAGCGAGATCCGCTGGCAAAAAGCACTCGACGCTTACCACGAGCAGCACGAGGAAATCCTCACCGACGGAGATGCCCGCAGCGCCGCGATGTTTTCCATTGACGAGTCCGACGAGAAGACCGCGCACGTATGGCACGTGCACCAGATCTTTGCCGACGAGGATGGCGACCACGATTTTGGCATCATGGGCGATGTCGATCTGGACGCCACGCAAGACGGCGGCGAGGTCATCTTCAAAAACTACCGCGTCGGCTTTATCGAGGACCTGCTCGAGGACTAGCCGGGCACAATGGAACGAAACGAAGCGGGGCCGCTGGCAATATAGCCAGCGGCCCCGCTTTTGCGCTATACGCTATGCCTTACTCGGCACCCTCGACCTCATACGAATCCGCCTCGGCTGGCTCATCGTTTGTCTCTGTCGCAGCCCCGCGCGCCTCGTCAAACGCGGCCTTCATGGTCTTGTTGCCCCACGTGAGCTTGCGAATGGTAAGATCGTCCGCCTTCTTGTTGGCTAGGCGCAGATTGTTCTCGGAGGACAGCAACGCCTCCTTGGTTTTCTGCAGGTGGCTAATCGTCTTGTCGATCTCATCGATCGCCGTTTGGAACTTGCGGCTCGCGATCTCGTAGTTGCGGCCGAAATCATTCTTGAACTTCTCCATCTTGGCTTCGAAGTTCGTAACGTCGATATTCTGCTGTTTGTACTCCGCCAGCTCCTGCTTATAGCGAAGCGAACCCATGGCGGCGTTGCGAAGAAGCGTGATCATGGGAATAAAGAACTGCGGGCGAATCACGTACATCTTCTCGTAGCGATAGCTCACGTCCACGATTCCCGCGTTGTAAAGCTCGCTCTCGGGCTCGAGCAGCGTGCAGAGCACCGCGTACTCACAGCCTTTCTGGCGACGATCGTGATCGAGTTTCTTAAAGAAGTCCTCGTTTTTATGCTTGGTCGCGGTCTCGTCGTTCTCGTTTTTCATCTCGAACATAATCGAAATGACCTCGTTACCGCTTGCGTCGCACTCGCGGAAGATAAAGTCGCCCTTGGTGCCCTCGGACGCATCGTTATCCTTCTCGAAGTACGCGTTAGGAAACGCCGTCATGCGCAGACGGTTAAACTCGGTCTCGCAGTGCTGCTCGAGCGACTCACCCACCATCTTGGTGGACAGGCGGACCTTCATGTCCTTAAGGCGCTCGATCTCTTCATCCTTATAGCGAATCAGGTCATCGCTCGCACGCTTGGCCTGCGCAAGCTCGAGCTCGTGTGCCGCCTTGGCCTGTTCCTCGCGAGAATCGCGCACCGCCAGCTCGCTCGTCAGTTTGGCACGCGCCTCATCGCGCTCTCGCTCCGCCGCGGCAACCGCCTCCGACAGGTTCATTTTTGCCATCAGTTCCTGCTCGCGCAGCTGGGCACGCAGACCCTCGGCCTCTTGCTCGGACTGTGCCTTAGCGGCGGAAAACTTCTCTTGTACCGTCGCGCGATAGTCAGTAAGCGCGCGCTCGGCCTCGCTGCGAGCGGCATCGAGCTCGCGCTGCGACTCAGCCGCAGCGGCGGCAAGCGCCATCTCCTGGGCCTTGTCCGCCGCGGCAAGCTTGGCCTGCAGCTCGGCAATCTGAGCATCACGTGCAGCTAAATCGTTTTGAGCAGCGTTGCGCGCCGCCGACTCGGCAAGCTTTGCTTCGTCATCTTTGCGCCCAAGCTGCGCACGCAGGCTATCAATCTCACGCTGGAGTTCGGCATTCTCTTTTTGAGCATTGGCTCGTGCCTCAACCGCCGCGCGCTGGCTTGCACTCTCGCGCTCTGCGGCAGCGCCCTCGAGCTTAGCGCGCAGCTCGGCAAGCTCAGCATCGCGCTTGGCAACCTCTTGCGCCAGTTTCTGATCCGCAGTGTTCTTCTGCTCGACAAGCTGAGCGTCGCGTTGAGACTCCGCCTCCTGCAGGGCAGACGCCGAACGCGAACGCTCAAGCTCCAGCGCCTGCTCGCCCTCGCGTCGAGCCGCCGCTACGCGCTCATCAAGATCGCGCGAGAACTCGGCATCGCGCACTTGCTTGACGATATCCGCATAGCCGGACGCATCGACCTTAAAAACTTCGCCGCAATGCGGGCACTTGATCTCGTTCATAGCAGCTCCTCGATGGACGCAAATTTCAACCGCCTACACTCTACCGCGCCACGCGGACAAAAAAGGCGCCGCCGCCATAATGGCAACGGCGCCAGAACCACCACAAAGGTGCCTGTCCCCTTTGTGGTGGTTCGAGCATTACAGTCCAAAGAAGCCCAGGATTTGATCGCGGCTTACGGGTCTGTAGTCGTTGGCATCAAGGCCAACGTCATAGCGCAGGATCGGGCGCTCGCGATCGCGGTTGCGTGCGTTGGTGCGGTCACCCCTGCTGTGGATATGCCCATGCAGCATAATGGCGCCACGTGCCTTGCCGTTCCAGCTGAGCATGGGGTAGTGGCTCATAACCAGACGATGGCCCTTGGCATAGCCGGGAGCAATCTCCAGGTAATCGCGCACGTCTTCCCAAATTTGCGGGGCGTCGGAATCTTCCCAGTCGCCGTCATGGTTACCGCGGATGAGCGTCGCATTCTTGCATTCGATACGCTCGCGCAGGCGCACCGCCTCCGCCATGGGCAAGCGATACGTAAAGTCTCCCAGGATATAGAGGCGGTCGTCCGCAGCCACGCACTCATTGATGGCATCGATGACCTTGCGGTTCATCTCCTCGACCGAATCAAACGGTCGATCCATGTCGTGCAAGATATTCGTATCGCCCAGGTGCAGGTCGGCGGTAAACCACATCATCGTCTATGCCCTCATTTCGCAATGCATCCAACTCGTGCTAAGTATACAGACGTAGCGATGCGGCGGTTATCCAAAGAGCCCGCCGAACAGTCCGCGGCGGCGCTTGTCTTGCTTTTTCGAAGCGTCACCCTGAGTTTTCTTGTCCTGCCGCATCTTACGGTCCTGTTCCAGCTCATCGTCATCGAGTAGCACATCCCACTCAAACGGATCATCTGCCAGATCAAACAGGTCATCGTCATCAAACATGGCAGCCTCCATTGCCGACTAGCGAGCATCCACCACGTAGAGCCCAACGCGCACCTGATGCCACGGGCTGCGCTCGGGGGCAACCTGTTGCACACGGGCCTCAAATACGTCCTCGTGGCCGTAATACATCATCAAGGACAGTGGGCCGACCTCGTTTCCCGGAACGTAGCCAAGTTTGGTCTTGCCATAGTAGATCGCAACTGCCTCGGGGTCATGGGGATTATCGCGCTCGGCACACAGCGTCAGTTTATCGCCCGCTTTAAGATCGCCTAGGACCAAAGCGCCATCGGCATACTGAAATCCTGCAATGTGAAATGACAGAAGAACACGCGAAGGCTCGTACATAGCAGCTCCTCTAACGGCCGGATAAACCGGTGTGTAACCTTATTGAGAAGTCTACGGTCCCGTGCGGACACAAATACATCCTGTCTGCGTCCTTCAATCGTTTGCCTCAACGCTTGCGCGACAGAACGCTTGCAGATAAGATAGGAACACGGATGGCACCCGTTGCCGCGGGTCTTGCCAACTCCGATACACGTTTTCATCGTGAGAAGTGGCCGTCTTCGCTTACGCGGGGGCGGCTATTTCATTCGGCCGATAAACAGACCGAGTTCGATAGCCGCAATCAACAACGCCAATAACGAAATAACATCGCTTACGTTCATACCAAATCCCTTCTAAAGGGAGTTGGCCCATCCGTGCTCCATAACAGTAGTCTAACGCAAAATGCAGGTAATAGGAACACTTGTTCGTATTACCTGCGCCCTTTTCTAATGCACAAACATGCGCACGAACTTGTGCTTCCAGCTTGCGTAAGGAGCATAGCGGAATGGCACGTCCAGCCACGTTGCCTTGTTCACGATGCTCTTCTTGTGGCTAAACGTATCGAAGCTCTCGCGTCCATGGTACCGCCCCATACCGCTCGCACCCATGCCACCAAAGCCCATATGGCTCGTAGCCAAGTGCATAATCGTGTCGTTGACGCAGCCGCCGCCAAAGGGCACGTAACGCACAAAGCGCTGCTGAACTGCGCGATCCTGGCTAAAGATATACAGAGCCAGCGGCGTCGGACGATCCGTAATAAACGTCTCGGCCTCGTCTAGGCTCTCAAACGTCAGCACCGGCAAGATGGGGCCGAAAATCTCCTCCTGCATCACGGCGTCATCGGGGGTCACGCCGTCCAAAATCGTCGGCTCAATCTTGAGCGATGACTCGCGCGCCGTGCCTCCAAGCACAACCTTATCGGGATCGATCAGCCCACGCACGCGCGCAAAATGCTTGGCGTTGACGATATGCCCATAATCCTCGTTATCGAGCGGATGCTCGCCAAACATACGGCGGGCCTCTCCCCTGATGAGGTCCAGCAGCTCGTCGTGCACGCGCGTATCGACCAGCAGGTAGTCGGGCGCCACGCAGGTCTGCCCTACGTTGAGCCATTTGCCAAAGGCGATACGCCGTGCCGCGACCTTCAAGTTTGCCGTCGCATCCACGATGCAGGGGCTCTTGCCGCCCAGCTCAAGCGTCACGGGCGTGAGGTTTTTACTCGCGCGCTCCATGACGAGCTTGCCGACCGGAACGCTACCGGTAAAGAAGATCTTGTCCCAGCACTCATCGAGCAACGCTTCGTTCTCGGCGCGCCCGCCCTCGACAACCGTCACCAGGCGCGGATCAAATGCCTCTTCACAGATTTGCTTGAGCACCGCGCTCGATGCCGGAGCATAGGCACTCGGCTTGATGACCACGGTATTGCCCGCGGCAAGGGCGCCGGCGAGCGGCTCGAGTGTTAGCAAAAACGGGTAGTTCCACGGAGCCATGATGAGCGTGACGCCATAGGGCACGGCTCGCGTTTTGCACGCGCTCACGGCGTTGGCAAGGTCACACGGACGCAGGCGCGGACGACTCCATCGAGCCACGTGAGCGATCTGATGACGAATCTCGGAAAGCGACGTGCCGATCTCGCACATATATGCCTCGTCATGCGACTTTCCCAAATCGGTCTTGAGTGCATGGGCAATATCGGCCTCGTGCGCCCGTACCGCATCGCGTAAACTCACGAGCGCGCGACGTCGGGCATCAACATCAAACGTAGCGTGCGTTTTAAAGTAAGTGCGCTGATCGCCGACGATGCGCGCAATTTCCTCGGTGTTCATGGCACCCTCCTAGTTCTCGTCCTCAAACATACCACCCGCGACGACCTCGTACATACGCTCGAGCTCCAAGCGGTCCATCAAAAGCGGAACGGGGTACAGCGGATTGGCCTCGGCATCGGCATGCGCCGCCATCTCGGGAATGTCGGAGCGGCGAATGCCCGAGACATATTTGGGGATTCCCAGGATCTCGTTCATGCGGTCGACCCAATCGATAAAGGCCTCGGCCGCAAGACTATCCTGCGCGGTAGCCGGCGCAATGCCCGCCATGCGAGCAAGATCGGCAAGCTTGGGGGCGGCGGCGTCACCATAAGCGCGAAGCATGTGCGGCAGGATGATCGCGTTGGCCAAACCGTGCGGAATTCCGTATCGGCCGCCCAGACTGTGCGCGATGGCATGCACATATCCGACATAGGAGCGGGTAAACGCAACGCCCGCCTTATACGCCGCCGAAAGCATATTGCGACGAGCGCGCATGTCGTCACCATGCTCATAGGCCTCGAGCAAATTGTCGTGGATAAGCTGCACCGCCTGTCGCGCCATCTTGCGCGTATAGGGCGTGGTGCTTCGCCCGATAAAGGCCTCAACGGCATGCGTCAGGGCGTCCATGCCCGTCTGCCCCGTAATGGAAGCGGGCAAGCCGCACGTAAACTCGGGGTCGTGGACTGCAAAACGCGGGATGAGCACAAAGTCGTTAATGGGGTATTTGTAGTGCGTCCCGTCATCGGTAATTACCGCCGCAAGCGTGACTTCGCTTCCCGTACCGGCGGTAGTGGGAACGGCGATGAGCAGCGGCAGGCGACGATGAATCCGCAGCAGGCCGCGCATCTTGTTGATGGGCTTGTTTGGCTGCGCAATGCGTGCGCCCACGCCCTTGGCACAGTCCATGGCCGAGCCACCGCCAAAGCCGATAATGGCCTGGCAGGCGCTCTCTCGATACAGGGACGCCGCTTCTTCCACGTTTGAAACCGTGGGGTTTGCACGCGTTTCGGCATAGACCGTAACGCCAATCCCCCTGCATGCGAGCGCCGTCTCGAGCGGTGCCGTGAGCCCCAGACGGGCAATGCCGGGATCCGTCACGATAAGGACCTTCTGGATCGAGCGCTTTTGAAGCACCGCGGGCACATCCTCGGCATGCTCTAAAATGCGCGGCTCGGTATAGGGCAGGATCGGCAATGCAATGCGAAAAACCGTCTGATATGTTCGGCACCAGGCACGACGGGCTAGATGCATAAAGGAAACTCCTTCATTTGTTGATAGGTCAACATTTGCTCGCCCGATTGTACTCAGCGGCGGTCAAAGACGGCCTGCCAATCGTTAATCAATCAACATCTTCATATCTCAAAATTGTTTTATTAAAAATCATTCCTAATAGGCTTCACATTTGGTTGCATTTATGGATAATAGAACTCGTCAAGACGCACGTCCGGAGAGGGCCCTTACGGGACCGGACGAGCGCACAATCGCCATCGATCGAAAGGATCGAATCATGAAGTTTGTTTGCCCCGTTTGCGGTTATGTGGAAGAGTTCGACGGCGACCAGCTGCCCGAGGACTTCAAGTGCCCCCAGTGCGGCGTTCCCGGTTCTCGCTTCCTGAAGCAGGAGGAGGGTCAGCTCGAGTGGGCTGCCGAGCACGTCGTGGGCGTCGCCAAGATGGAGGGCGTCTCCGAGGACATCGTTGCCGACCTGCGCGCCAACTTTGAGGGCGAGTGCTCCGAGGTCGGTATGTACCTGGCCATGGCGCGCGTCGCTCATCGCGAGGGCTATCCCGAGATCGGCCTGTACTGGGAGAAGGCTGCCCACGAGGAGGCCGAGCACGCTGCCAAGTTCGCTGAGCTCCTGGGCGAGGTCGTAACCGACTCCACCAAGAAGAACCTCGAGATGCGCGTTGAGGCCGAGAACGGCGCCACCGCCGGCAAGACCGATCTTGCTAAGCGCGCCAAGGCCGCTGGCCTCGATGCCATCCACGACACCGTGCACGAGATGGCTCGCGACGAGGCTCGCCACGGCAAGGCTTTCGCCGGCCTGCTCAAGCGCTACTTCGGCTAAGCCAGCAACCTGAGACATAACCTCTAGCTCGATGAGGCCCGGACCGCATGGTTCGGGCCTTTTTCGTGCCTCACAAACTTGTTAACTACCTGAAATAGGACCGCCTTCGGCATCGGCTTCTCGTCAAAAACTAAGTGAGTAGACTTTTTGGAACTTGCCGAGCAGACCATCCATATCACTTTATAAAGCCGCAGGTAAATGCCTTGTTGCAAAACGACCTAGTCGCCAAAGTGCCAAAAGTCTACTCACTTAGATTCGCAGCCGTCCACGATCGAGCCATTTTGTGTCTAACGGGCATCTTTCCGTCGATTACTCCCAATTTTGTCCAGTCAACGAATAGTTCAGACCTGAGTAATGTCTCAGCCCTTTGCTCATCTGAGCTTTTATCACGATATTCAGCATCGAGCATCCTGCATACGGCCTTAACGATCGCGCGGAATCTATCCTCATCCGATATCTGTCTGTGTGTCAGGAGAAGCACATCGTAGCCCATGGCCTGAAGGGCCGTCATGCGGTCAGCGTCACGCAAGCCATCCCCTGCGCGTCCGTGCGAGGCCTTTCCCTGACATTCAATGGCCACCTGTCGCCTACCGTCCGGTGAAGAAAGAAGTAGGTCGATATATATACGGGACTTTCCCACAATCGCTCGAGCACTTGTGCCTAGCATCACTTCAACATTAAGCTCTATGTCGCAAAAACCTTCGCCTCCCAGGGATCGCGGCAGTGCAAGTAGCAAATACGCCTCGACCTCAAAAGGCGACGCGGCACCCAATGGAACGAGTTGCGATACCGCCATAAATCTATTGCCGTAACGCATCCCGCAAACATCTGAACAAAAACGGTCAAGGTCTCCGCCCAAAACCAAAGCGTCTCGACGCCATAAATTTGAGGCGGTGCCGTCCTCGGACGGGCAGCGCACCCAACCGAACGTTGTCGAAATCGCGCCCGAATCAATTGCACGCGAAAGCTCCGCCTCAAGTGCCGCCGGCAGAGCGCACACCGCAAACAAGCCACACATCTCCGCCAATACCAAAAGAAGCTGGAGATCCGTCAGGTGCCGCGACATGATGAATGCCGTCAGTAGAGGAGACGTAATCAAAAACCCATGCTCCGTTTCCAGCACGGATTCCCTGGGAAGCTCACCAAGAAACAGCCGCTGCCTAATGCTGGCTGGACAAGTCCGTTTGTTTCTCGTCCGAACCAATGTATACAACGGAAAACCGAGCGCGACCGCAGCCGTCGGGTTGCGGGCGAGATCATATCGCTGCCGGTCTTCTTCCGGTCGTGGAAGCGGCGGACACAAAGCGCGGACTTGAGGAGGCAAACGCCAGTACCTAAAAGCCGATATGTCACAAAGTAAATCCTTCATAGGCACAGGAAAACACGAATTTCAACCCAGTCAGTCACGCATTGGATCGCGCGAATTTTTGTGGTGTAAGAGGGAGGGCCGCGTCAGCGCCCCCTGCG
>CBCTIZ010000018.1:0-41267 GCA_965147105.1 uncultured Collinsella sp.
TTCCTTCGCGCGCGTGTACGTGTCGTGCGATGCGAGCCGCTACGACGAGGTCATGGAGGCGCTCGCAAGCGCCAAGGGCCGTATTCGCAGCCTGTTGGCCCGCTCGCTCGATTGGCGTGTCACGCCCGAGCTCGATTTTCGCATCGATCGCTCGACCGATGAGGCCGAACGCATCACGCGTGCGCTGGAAAACGTTCCCGCCACGCTTGCGATCGAAAAGGACGAGGACGGCTATCCGATAGCGGACGCCGTCCAGGAGGCAGCTTTAGATGACTAATTCCGCTGACCTCGCCTCGTGCGAGTCTACAGATATTCAGCGACGCATCCTCGAGCTCATCGAGGGTGCGTCCTCCATTGCGATTTCGGGACATACTTCTCCCGATGGCGATGCCTTGGGTTCCGTATTGGGTCTGGGCCTTTCGCTTATGAAGTTTTTCCCCAACAAGGACATTGCCCTGCTGCTGGCAGACGATGACCCGGTTCCGCGCATCTACCGCTTTATGGAGGGTGCCGATCGTCTGGTGCCGGCATCTACGTACACCGGCAATCCGGACCTGTTCATCTCGGTGGATGTGCCGGTCGTCGAGCGCCTCAACAACTCGGCTGAGGTGCTTCGCCGCTCCAAGCATGTGGTGTGCTTCGATCACCATCCGGCTCGCGAGGAGTTTGCCGAGCTCAGTCTGAGGCGCGTCGAAGCTGCAGCCTGCGCTATGATCATCGACCGCTTCTTGGACAATTGTGGCATTGTCGCACGTGATGGCGTTGCGACTTGCCTGCTGTGCGGCTTGGTTACCGATACCGGCCGTTTTCAGTACCAAAACGCCGATGCCGCCGCGTTCCATGCGGCCTCGCGTCTGGTTGCCCACGGTGCCGATCCGGCGCGCGTTGCACTCGAGGTCTACCAGAGCATGCGCGTTGAGTTTTTGCACCTCAAGTCCATCGTTATGGGCCGCATCAAGACGGTGGCCCACGGGCGCGTCGCGTATAGCTACGCGTACCAGAGCGACCTTGAGGCTTGCGGTGTCACCTCGGATGAGTGCGATGGCCTGGTTGACGTGGTGCGCTCGGTGATGGGCGTCGAGGTCTGCATGTTCTTAAAGGGCATTGAGGGCGATACCAAGGTGCGTGGCAACCTGCGCTCCAAGGGCGACCTCGATGTGTCCGAGATTGCTGCCAACTTTGGCGGTGGCGGGCATCATGCCGCCGCCGGCTTTTCCAACAACGGAACAATTCGCGAGACGCTCGCCGTGGCACTTCCAATGCTGGCCGAGCTGGTGGGGGAGGATCCCGCTTCGGTGACCGTCGAGCTCTAACTTATTGGATGGTACATGGCTCGTCGAACGCCTTCTCAATTGAATATGCTGCTCGCCGTCGATAAGCCGGTGGGCTGCACGTCCCACGATGTGGTCTCGCAATGCCGACGCGTTCTCCATGAGCGGCGCGTCGGCCATGCCGGTACGCTCGACCCCATGGCATCGGGTGTCATGGTGGTGGGCGTGGGTCAGGCCACCCGTTTGCTGGGTATGCTCACGCTCGATACGAAAAACTACGTCGCCGACATCTCGTTTGGTGCCGAGACCAATACCGATGATGCGGAGGGCGAGGCGGTCCGCACGGTGGCTGTTGCCAACGAGCTCCGCGATCCTGCCTATGCGCGTGAGCACTTGGCCGCCATGCTGGGTCCGCAGATGCAGGTGCCGCCGGCGTTTTCGGCTATCTCGGTCAATGGCGTTCGCGCCTACAAGTCTGCTCGCGAGGGCAATGCGGTGGACCTACCTCCGCGCCCCGTCGAGGTCTATGCCGCCGACCTGATCGCCGTGGGTGGCGAAGGTGATACGTGTGTGTGGACCGTGGCGTTCTCGGTGAGCAAGGGCACCTATATCCGAGCGCTCGCTCGCGACCTGGGCCGCGCCTGCGAGAGCGCCGCGCACATTTCCGCGCTGCGTCGCACGGCCTCCGGTGTTGTTTCCATTGGCGCTTGTCATGCGGTCGAGGAGCTTTCTCCCGAGTCCGCCGTTGGCTTTGCCCTGGATCCCATTGCGGCCTTGGGCGCCACGCGTGTTGACTTGCCGAACAATCTTGCCGACGACCTGCTCTGCGGCCGTCGCATTCCCGTTGAGCGTGCGCTTGCCGATTTCGATGCCTCGAAGGCGCCGTTTGCGCTGGTGCTCGATGGGGGACTCAAGGCGCTCGCCCGTATTGAGGGCGGCCGCTTTGTCATGGAGCACGTGTTTCCGCAGGCAATCGGCGGTGTTCGATGATGTTGTCCGCTCGTGACCTCGCGCGAATCTTTTTCGCGGGCGGGTCGGACGAGGCTTGCATCGTTGCTGCCGATGCGTTTGATGAGTGCGAGCACCTGGGTGCCGCATCGATTGCCATCGGCGTGTTCGACGGCGTGCACCGTGGACACCAGGAGCTCATTACGGCGCTTGTCCGTGATGCCCGTACCCATGGCTGTAAGGCGGTCGTGGTTACCTTCGATCCCGACCCGGACGTTGTGGTGAGCTCTTCGCCCGCTCAAAAATTGATGACGACGGCCGACCGTCTGCATGCCCTGGCTCAAACTGGGGTCGATGCGGTGGTGGCCGTTCCCTTTACGCCTGAGGTTGCGGCGCTTGACCATGTTGATTTTCTCTCGCTGGTGTCGCGTCTGGTCGACATTCGATCGATTCGCGTTGGTAGCGACTTTAGGCTGGGTCGCGGTGGTGCATCTGGTGTTGCCGAGATGCGCGCCTGGGGTGCCGAACACGGCGTTGACGTGTATGGTCACGACTTGCTTTGCGAGGGCGGTGAGGCCATTTGCGCCACCCGTATCCGTCATGAGCTCGGACAGGGCCATGTGGAGCTGGCTGCTGAGTTACTCGGCCGTCCGTATATGGTGCGTGGCGGTGTTATTCGCGGCCGTCACGAGGGTTCTGGCATGGGCTTTCCCACGGCAAACCTGCAAGTTCCCGACGGCATTCAGGTGCCTGCCGATGGCGTGTATGAGGGCCTGGTGCTCGTCGATGACACCGTGTGGCCCGCTGCCGTGAACGTCGGCCTGCCGCCGACGTATGCCGACGATGCGGCATCTGCGCATCTCGAGGCTAACTTAATTGGTTATATGGGCGACCTGTACGGCGCTTCCGTTTCGCTGGCATTTACACGCTGGCTGCGTCCGTCGCATGTGTTCGATTCGCTGGATGAGTTGATCGCTACCGTCGAGGGTAATATCGAGGACATTCGTCACAACTTGGGTGAGCAGGGGGTGAGCATCCGTGATTAGCGATGAGGAGAAAGACCAGGTACGCGCTGCGTCCGACTTAGTCGCCATCGTGCAGGAAACGGTTGAGCTCAAGCCTCGCGGTCATGAGTTTTGGGGTTGCTGTCCCTTTCATGGCGAAAAGACTCCGTCCTTCCACATTATTCCCGCCACGCAGGTGTGGCATTGCTTTGGCTGTGGCGAGGGTGGCGACGTCTTCACCTATATCATGAAGCGCGAGAACCTGAGCTTTCCCGAGTCAATCCGTTATTTGGCCGATCGCGCGGGCATTGAGCTGCACGACACCGGAGATCGCCGCGAGCGCGGCACCAAGCGTGCCCGAATCTACGATCTGTGCGCCGAGACCGCCCAGTTCTACCACACCATGCTTATGCGCGGCAAGGACGGCCGTCCGCGCGAGTACTTTGCCAGCCGCGGCATGGGTGGCGATGTCTGCCGCCGCTACTGCCTGGGCTTTGCACCGGGCCGTAACGCGCTGGTGTCACACCTGTCCCAGGCGGGTTTTACCCCGCAAGAGATGATCGATGCCAACGTTGCCGTGAGCCGCGGGCGCGGGCAACTAGCAGACCGCTTCTACGACCGTGTGATGTTCCCCATCTTTGACGAGCAGGGTCACAACATTGCCTTTGGCGGTCGCATTATGGGCGACGGCCAGCCCAAGTACCTCAACACCGCCGAGACGAGCGTGTTTCATAAAAAGCGAAACCTCTACGGCTTTAATTGGGCCAAGGAGTTTATCGTCGCGCAGGATACCGCCATCGTGGTAGAGGGCTATACCGACTGCATCGCCTGCTGGGAGGCGGGGATTAAAAACGTCGTCGCCACGCTGGGCACCGCGCTCACGGAGCATCACGTCAAGACGCTCACCCGCTTTGCCAAGCGCATCGTGTATATGTTTGACGGCGATGCCGCCGGTCAAAAGGCCGCTCGCCGTGCGATTCAGTTTATCGAGCAGGATTCGATGGACCTGCGCTGCGTGGTGCTGCCCGACGGCAACGATCCCATGGAGTTCATCACGGCGCATGGTGGACAGGAACTGCAGACGCGCATCGACGCTGCCGAGCCGCTTATGGACTTTGTCTACCGTTCGCTGCAGGAGTCGAGCGATATTACCACGCCGGGCGGTCGCGCCAAGGCGTTGGAGAACGCTCTCACGCTCATCTATCCGCTGCGCGATAGCTATATGATCGACACGTACTTTATCCAGATTGCCGACCTGTTGGGTCTGGATCTGGAGACAGTGCGTGCGAGCTCGGGCCGTGTGTTTCGCGATGTCGCCAAGCGCGAGGATGCGGAACGACGTCGTGAGCAGAACTATGAGCGCCAGCGGGCACAGGCTGAGCGGTCCAGCGGGACGGGCGGCCGGGCGTCGAGTTCTCGCGACGCCGGTCGTGGTGCTTGGGCATCGGGCGCGACTCCGCCGGTTTCTGCGCCGGTCGAGGAAGAGCCGTACGACTATGTCCCGCTCGATGCCTACGGTGCCGCGCCCGTGGAGGTCGTCGACGATCTTCCGCCGATCGATGTGCCTGATGGTATGGGCGCTGTGCCTGCGGCTGACGGTTCGGGCGCACCGGCTGCGGCGGCGCCGATGGTTCTTACCGATCTTGAACGCAAGTCCTTGGCAGGGGAGCGCGAGCTGTTGACGATGCTCACGAGCTACCCCGACCTGTTCCGCACGTATGCCGACCGCATCTGCTCCATCGAGTGGGTTGACCCACGTCACGAGTCCATCGCATGGGCCGTTCTGGCAACGCCGCCGGGAACCGATCCTGCAGCCTGCATGGATGCGGCACGCTCGGTGTGTCCCGATGCGGCAACGCTTGTGAGTGCCGGGCGCATCTCGGCGACGAGCAAGCACCCTACCGAGACGAACATCGTGTTTATGCTTGATACGCTCGAGCTCTACACCATCAAACGCCGCATGCGTGCCGCACAGGCCAAACTGCGCCAGGACCGTTCACTCGATGATGAGGCCCGTCGCGCGCTGACCGTGCAGGCCGCGCAGGATTCGCAGCGTCAACGCGAGCTGCAAAAGTCGATCGGCGGCGTGGCGGACCCGTTCCGTTTGATCGGCTTGGAGGCCGCAGGCACCGAACAGGCCTAGATGTTGTGGTCAACCAGCGTATTCTCGCCTATATCCAGTCCTCTTTTTGGGTATAGACGTCAATGTGTGTGCTAAAGTATTGAGTCCTGTGGACTATGAAGGGAGAATCTGTGCCAAAAAAGACTGAGAGCACGGGTACTGGGCTGGAATCCTACGTTGCAAAGCTCATGGGCAACGGCTCAAACAGGACTTCGGTAACCGAGGACGAGATTCAGGTCGCCCTGAAGGATATCGATGTTTCTGACGAGCAGCTCACCGCGGTGTATTCCGCGCTGCGCAACAGCGGCATCCAGATTATCTCCGCGAGCGGTAACGACGACGCCCCTATGGACGTCGACGATGACGATAACGATACCGATACCGACGATTTCGATGACGACGACGAGCACGATTCCGGCTCGCTCGACGATCACGAGCTCAAGATGGCCCGTCAGGCCGACGCCGAGATGGGTTCTTCCAAGAGCAAGAAAAAGCGCACCGTGCGCACGTCCCGTTCACGCTCCCGCGTGCGCGGCATCGATGCCTCCACGGTGATGCTGACCGGCGACCCGGTCCGTATGTACCTCAAGGAGATCGGCAAGGTCGACCTGCTGACCGCCTCCGAAGAGGTCGATCTGGCCATGAAGATTGAGGCCGGTCTTGAGGCCACCGAGAAGCTCGAGGCTGCCGAGGCAGGCGAGCTCGAGCTCACGCGTGCCGAAATGCGTCGTCTTACGCGCATTGAGAACGTGGGCCTCGAAGCCAAGCAGGCGCTCATCAGCGCAAACCTTCGTCTGGTCGTCTCCATCGCCAAGCGCTATGTCGGTCGCGGCATGCTGTTCCTGGACCTGATCCAGGAGGGCAATCTCGGTCTGATCCGCGCCGTCGAGAAGTTCGACTACCAGAAGGGCTTTAAGTTCTCCACGTACGCCACGTGGTGGATCCGTCAGGCCATCACGCGCGCTATCGCCGACCAGGCCCGTACCATCCGTATTCCCGTGCACATGGTCGAGACCATCAACAAGCTCGTCCGCGTGCAGCGTCAGCTCCTTCAGGACCTGGGCCGCGACCCGACCCCGGAGGAGATCGGTGCCGAGATGGACATGAGCGCCGACCGCGTCCGCGAGATCCAGAAGATCTCGCAGGAGCCCGTGTCGCTCGAGACCCCCATTGGCGAGGAAGAGGACTCCCAGCTGGGCGACTTCATCGAGGATTCCCAGGCCATCGTTCCGCCCGATGCGGCCAGCTTCTCCATGCTGCAGGAGCAGCTCACCCAGGTGCTCGATTCGCTTGCCGATCGTGAGCGCAAGGTTATCGAGCTGCGCTTTGGCCTTGTCGACGGACATCCCCGTACGCTCGAGGAGGTCGGCCGCGAGTTTGGCGTCACGCGCGAGCGCATCCGCCAGATCGAGTCCAAGACCCTGGCCAAGCTCCGCCACCCGAGCCGCTCGAGCAAGCTCAAGGACTATATCGAAAGCTAGTCAAGCAAGAGGCGCCCTCAAGCACATCCGCTTGAGGGCGCTTTCATGTAGTTGTTGGGGACGTTCTTGAATGACTGGTCGTTTAAGAACGTTCCCAATGACTAGGTCGGAAAATTTCTTAAAAAAGTTCTTGCCCTGAGCTGATTCGTCCGTATAATAAACTTCGTTGCTTGAGAGCACGCACCTATTCCTCGGTAGCTCAATGGTAGAGCACGCGGCTGTTAACCGCGCTGTTGTAGGTTCGAGTCCTACCCGGGGAGCCAGAATTTTCCAGCCCTTTCCGTTGGGCTTGAAATTCCTCGGTAGCTCAATGGTAGAGCACGCGGCTGTTAACCGCGCTGTTGTAGGTTCGAGTCCTACCCGGGGAGCCAGGTTGTAAAACCCGCCGCTTATGCGGCGGGTTTTTTCATGCCGCGATCGCTGTTCGCGAACGTTACCGTATCAACATTTCGTGTCGAGGATGTAATCCCGAGGCTCGCCACCTCAACATGGCGCGGTCGTTGTAGAATATTGCAATGATTGCTCCCACGAGATGGTGCCGCGAGCACCAGATAAGGAGATTCTTGTGTCTGAGACCATTAACGGCAGCCTGAGCGTCTCGAACGACGTTATTGCCGATATTGCCGGTTATGCCGCGATGACGTGCTATGGCGTCGTCGGTATGGCTGAGCAGCTCCAGGGCGCCGAGAGCGTGCGCCTCCTTGCCGGTCAGCGCCTCCGCAAGGGCGTGCTTGTCTCCGCCGACGAGGACGGCCTTACGGTCGATCTTCACGTCGTGCTCGAGAACGGCGTCAACATGAAATCCGTCTGCCACAATCTTTCGAGCTCCGTTGCCTTCACCCTGCAGGAGATCGCCCAGATCGATCCCGCCAGCCTTAAGATCGGCATTCACATCGACGCGCTCAAGAGCCGTCTGAACTAGCATCCGAACACGGAGATTTCACCACTCATGATTGCAAAGACCATTCGCACCTGTTTTCCGATCGCTGCGGCTGCTGTTTCCGACAAGGCCGAGGAGATCAACAAGCTCAACGTCTTCCCCGTACCCGACGGTGACACCGGCACCAACATGTCGCTCACGCTCGCCTCGGTGACCAAGGAGCTTTCCGCCCTTCCCGCCGATGCCGACATGGAGGCCATCGCCGGCGCCATCACTCACGGCTCCCTGATGGGTGCCCGCGGCAACTCCGGCGTCATCACCTCGCAGATTCTTCGCGGCGTGGCCGAGGGTCTTGTCTCCGCCGACGAGCCCATTACGTCTGCCAACATCGCCTTCGCCTTCCGTCGCGCCGTCAAGGTCGCCTTCCAGGCTGTCCGCAAGCCCATCGAGGGCACGATCCTCACGGTCCTGCGCGATGTCTCGACCAAGGCCGACGAGTGCGAGAAGAAGAAGTTCTCGGCCGAGGACGCGCTCGACGCCATCGTCGTCGAGGCCTACCAGTCCGTCGCCCGCACGCCCGACCTGCTGCCCGTTCTGAAGGAGAACGGCGTGGTCGACTCCGGTGCCTTCGGCTTTGCCATCTTCCTGGAGAACTTTGTTGCCGCCGCGCTTGGCCGCAGCACCGTTGTCGAGGATTTCTCCGCCACGTTTGATTCCGCTGGCTCTGCCCGCGACGCGGCCCTTGGTCGCGTTGAGATCGAGGCCAACGACGACTGGGAGGGCTCGGAGTTCCGCTACTGCAACGAGTTCCTCTTTAAGGCCGACGCTCCGTTTGACGAGGACGAGTGCCTTAAGTTCCTGGGCTCCATGGGCGACTGCGAGCTGCTCGTGGGTGCCTACCCCGACTACAAGATTCATGTGCACTCCAACACCCCCAACCTGGTGCTCGAGCACATGCTGCAGCTCGGTCAGATCTATGAGGTCTTTATCCACAACATGGAGATGGAGGCCCACGACCGTACCGCCAAGATCCACGAGGACCAGGAGAAGGCCGCTGAGCCCGCGAAGGCCCTGGGCTTTGTCGCCGTTGCCGCTGGGTCCGGCGAGGCAGACATCCTCAAGTCCCTCGGCGTCGACGTGATCGTGTCGGGTGGTCAGACCATGAACCCCTCGACCGCCGACCTGCTGGGCGCCGTCGACCAGGTCAACGCGACCTCGGTCATCATCCTGCCCAATAACGGCAACATCCGCATGGCTGCCGAGGCCGCAGCCTCTGCCTGCACCGACAAGAAGGTCGCCGTCGTTCCCACGAAGACCGTCCCGCAGGCGTTCTCCGCGCTGTTCGCCGTCCTGCCCGATTCTGAGCTCGAGGACGCCGTCGCCGCCATGGTCGATGCCATCAGCGAGGTCCGCGATGGCGAGGTTACCCGCGCCGTGCGCGACTCCAGCGCCTCCGACGGCTCTCCGATTCACTCCGGTGACGTCATGGGCATCATCGCCGGCTCCATCGATGTGGTCGGTTCCGACGTGAAGCAGGTCACGCTCGACTGCATCAACCGCATGCAGGAGGAAGAGGAAGGCGACGCGCTGACGATTCTGGCCGGCGAGGAGCTATCCGACGAGGCCTTCCAGGAGATCGTCGACGCCATCGAGGAGGCTCAGCCCGATCTGGAGATCGACGCCCATCGTGGCGAGCAGCCGCTCTATCCCGTGATCTTCTCGATCGAGTAGGCTCTGCCTATGTCCGAGCTGTGCTCCGTGCCGCGCGTCTCGGAGCGCTTTGCCCAGAGCAATGCGCTCGACGAGGATATCACGCGACTCAAATATGTTTCGGGTAAACGTGAGGAGGCCCTTCGCCGTCTGGGAATTCGGACGGTGGGGGACCTCCTTCTCCATATCCCTCATCGATACCTGGACTTTACCCGTTCTTGGTCTATCGAGATGGCGCCCATCGGTACTGTGTGCACCATCATCGCCACGGTCGACCGTATCGTCCAAAAACAGCCGCGTCCGCGCATGCAGGTGACCGAGGTCTCACTCGTTGACGAGACGGGCGTGCTGCAGGTCGCCTTTTTCCGCCAGCCCTGGATTGCCCAGCAGCTTAAGCAGGGCGACCGCCTGGCCGTGATGGGCAAGGTTGAGTTTGCCTACGGTTTTAAGCAGATGGCCTCTCCGCACTTTGAAAAGCTCGAGGAAGGGCGTGCTGCGGGTACCATTTTGCCGGTCCATTATGTGAGTGACGGCGTGAGCCAGGCGTGGATGCGCCGCATCGTAAGCGGCGCGCTCGAGGTCGTCGGCAATCCCTTCGACCCGATTCCCGCACGCTTGCGCGTCAAGCGCCGCCTGATGAGCAATGCCCGCGCGCTTCGATCGATCCACTTTCCATCGAGTATGGCTGAGCGGGATATCGCGCGACGTCGCCTTGCTTATGAGGAGTGCCTTTACCTTCAGCTGGCGCTGCGCCTGCGCAACGACGGCGGCCTGGTCGATGTGGTGCCCTATGCCCACACCGCGGGCGAGCACCTGGCCGCGCTCAAGCAAGCCCTGCCGTTTTCGCTGAGCGACGAGCAGGACGCCGCGTTCCAAGACATCCTGCATGATATGTGCGATGGCGGGCGCGTGATGAACCGGCTGCTGCTGGGCGATGTCGGTACCGGCAAGACCGCCGTTGCTGCCTGCGCGCTGGCTGTGGCTGCCGATAGCGGCACCCAGGCCTGCGTTATGGCGCCCACGGGCGTGCTGGCGCGCCAATATGCCGATAAAACCGGCCCTCTGCTCTCGCAGGCCGGCATGTCCTGGGCGCTTCTGACGGGTGCCACGCCGGCCTCAGAGCGCGAGCGGATCCATTCCCAGCTGGAATCGGGCGAGCTTGATGTGCTCTTTGGAACCCACGCGGTCCTTTCGGATGACGTTACGTTCAAGCATCTGTCGCTCGTGGTCATCGATGAACAGCACCGGTTTGGCGTCGGCCAACGCAACGCCCTGCGCGCGAAGGGCCCCGGTGCCGATCTGCTCGTTATGACGGCAACGCCCATCCCGCGTACGCTGGCGCTTTCGGTCTACGGCGATCTGGACACGAGTATCATCCGCCATCGACCCGTCCCTGGCGCTGGCGTGACGACACGCGTGCTCACCGAGTCGAGCCGCGACCTCGCCTATGGCGCCATCCGCGAGGCGCATGAAAAGGGTCAGCAGGCCTACGTGATTTGCCCGCTCGTGGAGCCGAGTGACTCGGCCGATGAACTGGATGACGTGCCCGGTATTGCCCGCGACGATGAGGGCCGCGTAACCGTCCCCGTGCCGCTGCACGATACGGAAACCGAGCTCGATCGCCTGCGTCTGGCGTTGCCGGGTCTTGCCATCGAGCGCCTTCACGGCCGTATGCCAGCGGGGGAGAAGGATCGCGTGATCGACGCCTTTAAGCGTGGCGAGATCGATGTGCTCGTCTCGACTACGGTGGTCGAGGTGGGCGTCGACGTGCCCAACGCCACCGTCATGGTCATCGAGAACGGCGAGCGCTTTGGTTTGGCTGCCCTGCACCAGCTGCGCGGTCGCGTGGGCCGCGGCAGCGTGTCGGGCACGTGCCTGGTCATGACGCACTCCAAGGGCAACGGCGGCGCATCGGCGGCGCAAGACCGTCTCCAGTCGCTCGAAAAGACCTCGGACGGCTTTACGCTCGCCCAGATGGACCTGCGTCTGCGCCATGAGGGCGAAATCCTGGGCTACCGTCAGCATGGCGGCGTGACCCTGCGCTTTGTGGACCTGGACGCCGACGAGGATCTTATCGAATGGGCCCATTTGGACGCGGTCGAGCTCTTGCGGTATGCTTGCAACCTTGACTCCGTGGCGACGCGCCCCTTGCGCGACGCGGTCGCCACGCGCTATCGACATATCTTTAAGGAGGTCAGCGGAGGATGAGAATCATCGGCGGCGAATGGCGCGGTCGTAAGATCGAGGAGCCCCGTGGTCGCGATGTCACCCGCCCCACGACTGATCGTGTGCGCGAGGCGTGCGCATCTATGGTCATGTCGGCATTCGATTTCGATTTGGACGAGGTTCGTGTGCTTGACGCTTTTGGCGGCTCCGGTGCCTTAGGGTTAGAGATGCTCTCTCGTGGGGCCCGCTCGCTCACGACGTTTGAGATCGATCGCAACGCCGCACGGCTCATTACCAAGAATTTCGAGTCGCTCTGCCGTGACCGTGCGCGCTGGCGTGTGGTGACGGGTGACGTGCTGGCGAGCGCCTCGCGCGGCCGCGTGCCGGGCGGCCCCTTTGATCTGGTCCTGCTCGACCCGCCCTATGCTTTTGGTGCCGAGCCGGTCGAGGAACTGCTGCAGAACCTGGCTCAGCAGGGCCTGCTTGCACCTGGCGCTTATGCCCTGTTTGAGCATGCCGCCGCCGATGCGGGCGCGCATCCGGCAGACTTTGAGACTGTACGTGAGAAGCGCTACGGCATTACCTCGGTCGACCTGCTTCGTTGGGTCGGCGATAACGATGGCGAGGGCGATAACGCCGGCACCGATGCTGACAACAACGATGCCACGACGTTTCAGGAGGATGCTCATGAGTGACACCATCAACCGCGTGATCGTCCCGGGCACCTTTGATCCCATCACGTTTGGCCATATCGATGTGATCCGCCGCGCCCGCCGCATCTTTCCCAGCGTGATCGTCGCTGTTGCCGAGTCGCAGGGTAAAAACGGTGTGGGCACCACGTTTACGCTCGATGAGCGCGTGGCGCTGGCCCGCGAGGCGCTTGGTGATATCGACGGCGTCGAGGTCCTGCCCTTTACCGGCCTCTTGGTCGACTTCGCTCGCGAGCAGGGGGCGGGGGCCGTGGTCAAGGGCCTGCGCGCCATGACCGACTTTGAGTACGAGCTGCAGCAGGCCGACCTCAACTATCGCTTGGATAACGAGCTGGAGTCCATTTTTGTCATGAGCGCGCCGCAGTACGGCTATATCTCGAGCTCGGTTGTTCGCCAGATCGCCTCGCTCGGTAGTGACGTATCGACGTTTGTCCCGCCCAACGTGGTCGAAGCGCTCAAACATCGCTTTTCGTGACGTTTCTTATTGCCTGGTGGCATGTGGTAAACTAGCACGATGATATGTTACCTATGAAAGGAGACCGGATGCCGGGCGAGAATTTTCCTGGCGATAGGATCGTCAGCTTGGTCGATGAGCTCGAAGGGCTGATCGAGGAAGCCAAGCCGCCTTTCGGCAAGAACGCTCAGTTCAAGGTCATCGACGCCGACGTGTTCTTCAACATCCTCGACGAGATCCGCATGAGCTATCCCGAGGAGTGGCAGAAGTCCCGCCGTATCCTTAAGGAGCGCGAGGAGCTCATGGCTTCCGCCGCCGCTCAGGCCGATTCCATCATCGCTGACGCTCAGCAGCAGGCCCTCACCATTGCCGGTGAGCAGGAGATCGTCCGCCTTGCGCAGCAGCAGGCCGACGACATCCGCGATCGTGCCCAGCAGTACGAGCGCGAGACGCGTTATGCTGCCGAGGACTATGCAGAGCAGGTCTTTACGCACCTGGAGGAGAACCTCAAGAGCCTGACCGGCACCGTTACCCGTTGCCGTCAGCAGCTCAACGAGGGTGCCGCCCAACAGAATGGTCAGTGGTAATGGCTGAGTTCCCGAGCGTTACCGTCGATCTTTCCGAGCAGCTCGAGTTTCCTGGAGATTCGTATCCGCTGACCGGTAAGGTCGATGTCGCCACCTACACGGTGGGCGAGAAGGAGTACCAGCTTCAGGACGGCATCGACTACGACGTTGTCTTTACCAATGCCGGTACCGGTGTCTTGCTCACGGGCATGGTCCGCGCGCACGCCACCGGCGAGTGCGACCGTTGCCTGGAGCCCGCCTCGTTTGATATCGCCGGCGAGATCGAGGAGTTCTACCTCTTTGAGGAGCCCGAGGATCCCGAGGCCTACGAGGACGGCTACGAGCTCCTGGGTGAGGACCGTCTCGTCGATCTGGGTGAGCCCATCAATGACGCGGTCGTTATGGACACGCCGTTTGTAGTGCTCTGCAAGCCCGATTGCCGTGGTCTGTGCCCCACATGCGGTTGCAATCTCAACGTCGAGCAATGCGATTGCGCCGCCCAGGCAGAGGCGGAATGGGCCGCTGCCACGGAAAATCCATTTGCAGCATTGAAGAATCTCAAGCTCGATGAGTAAAACTGTGGTAGTATCGCTACTTGCGCGTAATCGCCACACTGGATAGTTCATAAGGAAGGTCACTATGCCCGTACCTAAACAAAAGCAGGGTCGTATCCGCACTCACACCCGTCGTTCCGCCAACATGAAGATCTCGGCTGCGGCTCAGTCCACGTGCCCCCGTTGCGGCGCTGTCAAGCTTCCGCACCACGTGTGCCCCAGCTGCGGTTTCTACAAGGACCGCGAGGTTATCGTTACCGAGTAACGGTATACTCTGGATGCGATGCCGTTCCAAATGGAACCACAATGGCCGGCTCAATGAGTCGGCCATTTTTGTATAAGGAGCATGTATATGAGTAACGTTCGCGTTTGTGTAGACGTTGTGGGTGGAGACGAGAAACCTCAGGTCGTTCTCGATGGTATCGAGGCTGCACTTGCCGCCGATCCCGATATCGAGGTCTTGGCAGCTGGTCCCGCCGAAATCGTCAATCCCTTTGCTGCTTCCCACGCACGTGTTGAGGCCCTTGAGGCACCCGACGTTATCGCCATGGATGACGATCCCATTCGCGCCGTGATGACCAAACGCAAGTCTTCGATCGTGCTGTCGTGCCGCGCCATCAAGAAGGGAAATGCGGACGCGTTTTTCTCCGCCGGCTCCACCGGCGCCATGACCGCCGCTGCGACCGCCTACGTCACGCCGTTTAGATATATGGCCGAAGGTAAGAAGCAGCCGGTGCGTCCCTGTCTGACCAATGCGCTGCCCAATCGCGCCGGCGGTCTGACGGTGCTGTGCGATATGGGCGCCAACCCCGATGTCGAGGTCGATGACATGGTGCGTTTTGCTCAGATGGGTAGCGCCTATGCTCGCGTCGTCCTGGGCATCGAGCATCCCCGCGTGGGCCTGCTTGCTAACGGCACCGAGGACGAGAAGGGCTCCAACTTTACCAAGGCCTGCTTCCCAGCCATGAAAGCCGCCGTTCCCGGCTTTGTTGGTAACTGCGAGGGAACGGACATCACCTCCGGTAACTTCGATGTCGTCGTTGCCGATGGCATGTCGGGCAATATTGCGCTCAAGGCCACCGAGGGCGCTGCCAAGTTTTTGCTGCAGGAGCTCAAGGGCGTCTTTATGTCTTCGCTTGGCACCAAGATCGCCGCGCTGCTCATTAAAAAGCAGATGCGCGAGATAAAGGCCAAGCTTTCGGGCGACGCCAAGGGCGGCGCGATTCTTTTGGGCCTGCGCGGCGTGGTCTTGATCGGCCATGGCGCCACCTCGGTCGAGGCTGTTAAAAACGGTACGCTCGCGGCGGCCGAAGCCGTGCGCGCCGGGCTGGTCGAGAACGTCGCCAACTCCATGGACGGTATCGTTTTATAACACCGGCGTTATGCGCCTCGGGGCGTGCTTCGTGGGGTAGAATCAGAACCGTGTCTTGGTACCGCCCGGGCGGTACCATTCTTTTGGTATTCATGCACTATGAGAGGAAGCGCTATGGACCGCTCCGAAATCTTCGACAAGATCGCCGAGGTCGCTGCTGACGTTCTGGGCGTCGATGTTGCCGAAATTAGCGATGAGACCACCTTTGACGACCTCGATGCCAACTCGCTCGAGCGCCTGCAGCTGGTTACGGCTATCGAGGACGAGTTCAACCTCGAGATCGATGACGAGACTCTGCTCTCGCTCAACTCTGTCGCCGACGCCGTCGACGCGATCGAAAATGCCAGGGAGGCCTAAGTCTTGGCTTTGTCTGAACGACTTACGCGCGCCCAGGAAATCCTGGGCCATGAGTTCAATAATAAGGTGCTGCTGCGCGCGGCCCTTACGCATCCCTCGGCAGTCGAGGGCCAGCCGGTTTCTGCCAGCTATGAGCGTCTTGAGTTCTTGGGCGATTCCATTTTGGGCGCTGTGGTCGCACGCTCCCTGTTTGAGTCCTATCCGGAGTTTGACGAGGGCAAGCTCACGCGCCTGAAGGTGTCGCTTGTCTCGGGCGCTACGCTGTCCGAGGTTTCTCACGAGCTGGGCATCGACGACATCATCATCTTTGGTGCCTCCGAGACCGGTACCGGTGCGCGCGGCCTGCATTCGGCCCTCGAGAACGTCTATGAGTCGCTCGTGGGCGCGCTGTACCTGGATGCCGGCTGGGATGCCGCGGCAGAGTTCATTCACCGTACGCTTAAGCCGCATTTGGCTTCCGAGCGTGCCGAGCATCCTGCGAACCCCAAGTCGTTTTTGCAGGAGTGCGTGCAAGCCGACGGTCACGAACCCCCGGCGTACAAGCTCGTTGGCTCCGAGGGCCCGGCACATGCGCCCACCTTTACCGCCGTGGTTTTGATCGATGGTATTCGCCAGGGTCGCGGCTCCGGCTCCTCAAAGAAGGAAGCCGAGGGAGCCGCCGCGCTCGAAGCGCTCGACCGCATGGGTTACACCACCAACGGCGTGATTCTGAACAAGAAGCACGTGTAAGCGAGGAACCGTGTATCTCAAGTCCCTCACGCTCAAAGGGTTCAAGTCGTTTGCCGACCGCGCCCATATGACGTTTGAGCCGGGCCTGACCGTCATCGTCGGTCCCAACGGCTCGGGAAAATCGAACATCTCTGACTCGATTCTGTGGGTCCTGGGCGAGCAGAGCGCCAAGCAGCTGCGCGGCCAGGCCATGGAGGACGTCATCTTCTCGGGCTCGTCAGCGCGCAAGCCGGTGGGTGTCGCCGAGGTCACGCTGGTGCTCGATAACTCGGACCATATGCTGCCCGTCGATTTTGACGAGGTCGCCATCACCCGTCGCATGTATCGCTCGGGTGAAAGCGAGTACCTCATCAACTCGAGTCCGTGCCGCCTGATGGACATTCAGGACATCCTGCACGATTCGGGCCTGGGCAAGGATACGCATTCCATCATCAGCCAGGGCAAACTCGACGCCATTTTGCAGAGCCGCCCCGAGGAACGCCGTGCCCTCATCGAGGAGGCCGCCGGCATCTCCAAGCACAAGCGCCGCAAGGAGCGTGCGCTCAAAAAGATTAAGTCGATGGACGAGCACCTGACGCGTGCCCGCGACATCAATAAGGAAATCGCCCGTCAGCTGCGACCGTTGGAGCGTCAGGTCGATCGCGCGCGCAAGTACAAAGAGCTGTCCTCGCGCGCGAACGAGCTTACGCAGATGCTAGCCGTCGACGAGCTGCGTTCGCTGCAGTCGCAGTGGAATGACTTGGAGAGCCGTTCCAAGGAAGGTGCCGCCGAGCTGGAGCTTGCGCAGTACCGCTTGGGCGAAAAGGAGCGCGAGCTCGAGAAGCTTCAGGTCATGCTCGAGGAAAAGGGCCTGTTTGTGGGCGACCTGGGCGAGCAGCGCCGTCATATGCAAGATGTGGTCGGCCGCATTAACTCCGACATGCGCCTGCTCGAGGAAAAGGGCCACAACATGGTGTCGCGCCTGTCTGACATGCGCGGGCAGATTTCGAGCTCCGAGCATCAGCGACGTCGCGTGGTCGAGGAGCTCGAAGACGCGCGTGCGCAGCTTGAGGAAGTGACCGGTGCGCACATGCAGGCCCAGGAGGACGTTGACGCCGCTGGTCCTGCCGCCGCCGAGCTCCACGAGCGGCGCGTGGCGCTCGACAATCAGATTTCGCAGCTTACGCGTGAGCAACGCGATGTGCAGCGCGTAGCCGATAACGCCGCGCTCGAGCTCGCCAAGGTGAAGGATTCCTTGAGCAATGCCGAGGTCGAGGACAACATGTATGCCTCGCGCCTGGAGCAGATCGATGAACAGCTCGAGGAGGTCACGGCTTCGCTCGAGAGCCGTCGCGACCGCGCCGAGGAGCTTGAGGGCGCTCTTGAGGAAGCGCGCCAGGCTCAGGTCGATGCGCGTGAGGCCACCGAGACCGCACGCGCGGCCCTGAAGGACCTGCGTGCCCGCGAGAGCGAGGCGCGCAACAAGTTATCCGAGGTGCGCTCGGAGCTTGCCAGCCAAAAGAAACTCGATGCCCGCATGGCCGACAGCTCGCCGCTGGTGAGCCGTCTGGTGGGTGCGCTGGGTGATGATGTCTCTGGTCGTCTGGGCGACGTGCTCGAGGCCCCGCGCGAGCTTGAGGGCTTGGTTGAGCAATTGCTCGCCGGCGATATCGATGCACTGCTGTTCGACGATACGTCCGCGCTTGAGCGTGCCGGTCGTGCCGCTCTGGACCAGAAGAAGGCCTCGGGCGAGGCGCTGCTGGTGGCGCGCGGCGTGAGCGGCTCTACCGCCGCTGAGGGCGCTGCCGGTACCCGTCTGGTTGATCGTCTGTCCGTGCGCGCAGGCTACGGTCCCGTCGTCGAGGCGTTGCTCGGCGGATATTACGTAGTGGACGATCTTGCTGCCGCGCTGTCGGCGCCGGTCGTTGACGGCGTGACTTACGTGACCCCCGATGGCGCCCGCGTCTCCTGCGGCGGCCTGGTGCGCGTGGGCCTCGATGCCGGCGAGGCGTCGGGTGCCTTGGAGCGCAAGCGCCGTATCCGCGAGCTGGAGGGGCTTGAGCCCGATTTGGCCGCTGTGTTTGAACATGTGTCAGGCCAGGTCGTCGAGGCCAATGCGGCCGTTGAGGAAGCGCGTGCCGCCGAGGGCGATGCCGCCGGCGAGATCGCCCGTCTTGAGGGCGAGCGCCGCTCGCTGCTCTCCGAGATCGGCCGCTTGGAGCAAAGCGCCAACAATGCCGAGGTCGAGCGCGTGCGCATCTCCAAGCGCCGCGAGCAGGCCTCCGAGGCCGTTCGCGCTGCGCGCCCGCGTGTTGACGAGCTTACCCGTTCGCGTGACGAGGCCCGTGCGCAGGCAAGCGATCTGGGCTTGCAGATTGCCGAGGCCAACGACGAACTCGACCGCGTTCGCCGTGACGATTCCGAGGCTGCCGGCAAGCTCGCCGACGCCAAGGTTCGCCTAGCCCAGACGAGCGAACGCCTGCGTTCGCTGAAGGGCCGCGTGCCCGACCTGGAGCATCGTCTTGAGGGTATCGACCGTCGTATCCGCGGAACACGCCAGGCCTCGCGCTCACTCGAGCTGCTGCGTCTGCGCGTCGACCCCATGCATGAGCGCTATTCGGCCCTGCTGGAGCGCGCGTCGGATTGGGCCGCGCGCCTGCGTGATCAGGCTTCACTCGAGGAGGCGGACTCGGCCTCGCTCAAGAAGACCATCGAGGATGCCAAGGCAGAAGTTGCCCGCGCTAAGGAGCGAGTCGATACCGCCTCCGCCACGCAAAACGAGTTCAAGGTCGCGCGTGGCAAGCTCGAGGTGCAGGTAGAGGCGGCCATCAAGGCCATTACCGCCGATGGCACCACGGTGCTCGAGGAAGCGCTCATGCTTCCTGCTCCCACCGACCGCGACGCCGCCGAGCGCGAGCTCAACCAGCTCGTGCGTCAGATTAACAATCTGGGCCCCGTGAACCAGGTTGCCATGGAGGAATACGAGCAGCTCAAGCGCCGCGCCGACTACATCGAGGAGCAGTTGGCCGATCTGGAGAGTGCGCGCAAGGCGCTCACCAAGATCACGGTGGCCATTGATCGCAAGATGCGCAAGGCGTTCCTGGTGACGTTTGAGAAGGTCGACGCGAACTTCCGCGAGATCTTCGCTATGCTCTTCCCGGGCGGTCAGGCTCATCTGGAGATGACCGATCCCGAGCATCCTGCCGAGACGGGTATCGAGGTTGTGGCGCAGCCGCGCGGCAAGCGCATCACCAAGATGATGCTCATGTCGGGTGGCGAGAAGAGCCTGACGGCGCTCGCCCTGCTCTTTGCCGTGTACCGCACGCGCACGGTGCCGTTCTATGTACTGGACGAGGTCGAGGCGGCACTCGATGACGCCAACCTGTCCAAGCTCATCGGCGCGCTCGATGTGTTGCGTTCCGATACGCAGCTCTTGGTTATCTCGCACCAGCGCCGTACTATGGAGGACGCTGACGTTCTCTATGGCGTCTCGATGCAAGCCGACGGCGTCAGTCGCGTCGTCTCGCAAAAACTCGATCGCGAAACCGGAAAGGTCGTGAATGCATAATGGGATTCTTCGATGCTCTCTCGCGCGGACTTGAGCGCAGTCGCGAGGCCCTCAACGAGGTCTTTTACTTTGGCGGCGAGGTCGACGAGGATTTTTGGGAGGACCTGGAGGACACCCTCGTCATGGGTGACATGGGCGCCGAGGTCGCTATCAAGGTCTCCGATGACCTGCGCGATGCCGCGGCCAAGAAGAACCTCAAGACCGCCCCGCAGCTCCGTCGTGCCCTAGCCGAGCAGCTCGAACAGCACTTTGTGCCCATCGAGCGCGATCCGTTCGCCGATACGCCGAGCTGCGTGCTGTTTGTGGGCATCAACGGCGCCGGCAAGACCACGACGGTCGGTAAGATCGCGAGCGCCATGGCCGCCCGCGGCAAGAACGTGGTGATCGGTTCGGCCGACACCTTCCGCGCCGCCGCCATCGAGCAGCTCGATGTGTGGGGCCAGCGCGCCGGCGTCCCCGTCATCAAGCGTGACCGCGGCTCCGATCCGGCGAGCGTGTGCTATGACGTGCTCGACGAGGCCGATAAGCGCGGCAGTGACCTGGTGCTCATCGATACCGCCGGTCGTCTGCACACGAGCCCTGAGCTCATGCGCGAGCTTGCCAAAGTGGTCAACGTGACGCGTAAGCGCGCCGCCAATATGGCCGCCGGCCCCATGCCCGTCTCGGTCGTCCTCGTAATCGATGCCGCGACAGGCCAAAACGGTCTGAACCAGGCGCTCGAGTTTAACGAGGCACTGGGCCTGGACGGTATTATCATGACTAAGCTCGACGGCACGGCTAAGGGCGGTATCGCCATGGCCGTGGCCGAGAAGCTCAAGCTCCCGATCCTGCGCGTGGGCGTGGGCGAGCAGGTCGATGACCTGCAGGAGTTCAATGCCAAAGATTTCTGCCGCGCCCTGGTGGGCGAGTCCAATTAAGGAGTGACTAGTGTTTGATTCCCTGAGCGATCGCCTCAACGACACATTTGACCGCCTGCGCGGTAAGGGCAAGCTGACCGAGGCCGATATCACCTCGGCTATGCGCGACATTCGCATGGCGCTGCTCGAGGCCGACGTCAACTTCAAGGTCGTCAAGGAGTTCGTCGCCAAGACCAAGGAGCGCTGCATGACCGCCGAGGTCATGGAGTCACTGTCGCCAGCGCAAAACGTCGTCAAGATCGTGCTCGACGAGCTCACCGAGATGCTCGGCTCCACAGAGAGCAAGCTCGTCTTTAGTAACCGCATTCCCAATGTCATCATGCTCGTGGGCCTGCAGGGCTCCGGTAAGACCACGGCGGCCGTAAAGCTGGCCTACCTGCTCAAGAAGCAGGGCCGCTCGCCGCTGCTCGCCGCGTGCGACGTCTACCGTCCCGCCGCTGCCGACCAGCTGGCCACGCTTGGCGGAGAGATCGGCGTGCCGGTCTTCCGTGGCGATGGCGAGCACCCGGTTGACATCGCCAAGGGCGCCATCCAGGAGGCCGTTGACCACCTGCGCGACGTGGTCATCGTCGATACCGCCGGTCGTTTGCAGATCGACGAGCAGATGATGCAGGAGGCCGTGGACATCAAGAAGGCCGTCAAGCCCGATCAGGTGCTGATGGTCGTCGATGCCATGACCGGCCAGGATATCGTCAACGTCGTCTCGACCTTCGCTGAGCGCACCGACTTTGACGGCGTGATCATCTCCAAGCTCGACGGCGACGCCCGTGGCGGCGGCGCGCTTTCCGTGCGCCAGGTGACCGGCAAGCCCATCAAGTTCGTGAGCATGGGCGAGAAACCCGATTCGCTGGAGCCGTTCTATCCCGATCGTATGGCCAAGCGAATCTTGGGCATGGGCGATGTTGTCGGCATCATCGAGAAGGCCCAAGAGGCGGCTGACGCAGAGCAGCTCGAGGCCGCCGAGCGCATGCTTCGCGAGGGCTTCACCATGAACGACATGCTCGACCAGATGAAGGCCGTCAAGAAGATGGGCGGCATGAAGGGCATTCTGGGCATGCTCCCCGGTGGCCAGCGTGCGCTTAACCAGATGGGTGGCAACCTGGACGAAGGTATCTTCGATAAGAACGAGGCCATCATCATGTCGATGACCAAGGAGGAGCGCCTTCGCCCCTCCATCATCAACGGCCAGCGCCGTGCCCGCATTGCCAAGGGCGCCGGCGTGACCCCCACCGAGGTCAATAGCCTTATGAAGCAGTGGGGCGAGATGAATAAGATGATGGGCCGCATGCGCACGATGGCCAATCAGGCACAGGCTGGTGGCAAGAAGGGCAAAAAGGGTAAGAAGGGCAAGAAGATGCGCATGCCCAATATTCCCGGCCTGGATGCCATGGGGCTGGGCGGCCTGGGCGGCTTGGGAACGGGCGGCCCCAAGTCTGATATGGATCTGCTGCGCCAGATGGAAGCGCAGATGCGCAATAAGAAGTAACGACTGGTTGAGTCGTGTATGGCGAAGGCCGCCTGGATGGTACTCCAGGCGGCCTTCGCCGTTGTGTGGTTTGTTGCGCGAATGGCACGTCTTGGCGCCAGAGCATTTGCCGCTAGTGGCAGCCACAGCCCTCGTGGCCCTCGTTCTCGTGATGGCCGTGGCAACCGCAGGATTCGCCGTGCTCATGGGTGTGCTCGTGGTCATGGCCGTGGCAGCCGCACGTGGCCTCGCCGGTCTGTGCGAGCGTGCCGGCAATGAGTGCCTCGACGCAGGCGTCGCAGCTGCCCTGGGCGCCTGCATAGACCGTGATGCCGGCCTGGGTAAGTGCGTTGATGGCGCCGCCGCCGATACCGCCGCAGATGAGCGTGTCAACGCCACTGTTGGCAAGCAGACACGCCAATGCACCGTGACCAGTGCCGCCGGTGCCCACGACCTGCTCGTTGAGCACCTTGCCATCCTGGATGTCGTAGATCTTGAACTGTTCGCTGCGGCCAAAGTGCATAAAGATGTTGCCGTTGTCGTACGTCGTTGCCACCCTCACGGTGTCGACCTCCTTTGCTGGCCATGCGGCCGTTGTCGTGGTGATGGGGGAGTACGCGATGTTGCCGCCTTCGATGACGATCGCCCGTCCATTGACCAGCGCGTTTGCCACCTTGCGATGCACGCGGCTGCAGATTGCCGCCACCGTGGCGCGGGCAATGCCCATGTGCTGGGCGACTGCCTCTTGGTTAAGGCCTTCCAAGTCGCACAGGCGCAGCACTTCGAGCTCGTCGACTGTCATGACGATGGCGTCTCCGCTGGCAAGGCCGTCAGGGGTAAAGCCGCGATATTCAGGGATGATCCCAACGCGGCGCATTTTTTCGCGTCTTCCTGCCATACACTCTCCAATTCTGACATATGTCAACAATAGAATAGCGAACGTTCAGATTTGCGCAATGAATTTCTGGCATATGTCAGAAAATGAGGGCTTATGTTTGGGCTGTGGGGCTGCGTGCGCCTGGGCTACAATGAATCTCGCTTGTAGGCGACTGACAGGAGGGTCAATGAGCAAGGCTGATCAACAGTTTGTAACCATGTGCCGCGATATTCTGGACCATGGCACCACCACCGAGGGCCAAAAGGTCCGTCCGGTGTGGGAGGATGGCACCCCTGCCTATACCATTAAAAACTTTGGCGTCACGGCGCGCTACGACCTGCGCGAGGAGTTCCCCGCGCTTACCCTGCGCCGCACGGCGCTTAAGTCTGCGATGGACGAGATTCTGTGGATCTATCAAAAGAAGTCCAATAACGTCCATGACCTCAACAGCCATATTTGGGACGAGTGGGCCGACGAGACCGGCTCCATCGGCAAGGCCTACGGGTATCAGATTGGCCAGAAGAGCCATTATGCCGAGGGCGATTTCGACCAGATGGACCGCGTGCTGTACGATCTTAAGCACACGCCGTACAGCCGCCGCATTATGACGAACACCTATGTGTTTAGCGACCTGTCCGAGATGCACCTGTATCCGTGCGCCTACAGCGTGACCTATAACGTCACGCAGCGCCCGCAGGACGATAAGCCCACACTCAACATGATTCTCAACCAGCGCAGCCAGGACATTTTGGCCGCGAACAACTGGAACGTTTGTCAGTACGCCATCTTGCTGATGATGGTCGCGCAGTCGGTCGATATGATCCCCGGTGAGCTGCTGCATGTGATTGCCGATGCCCACATTTACGACCGTCATGTCAATATCGTCCGTGAGCTTATCGAGCGCCCGCAGTTTGCGGCGCCTAAGGTAACGCTGAACCCCGACGTGCACGATTTCTATGCGTTTACGACCGACGACCTGATCGTGGAGGGCTACGAGCACGGCCCGCAGGTCAAGAACATTCCCATCGCGGTGTAGGTGACGCGCATGACGTGTAAGCTTTCTGCCATTGTCGCCGTGTGCGATGACTGGGGTATTGGGTGCGAGGGCGACATGGTCGTGTCCAACCGTGCCGACATGCGTCATTTTGTGGCATGCACCAAGGGTTGCCCGGTCATTATGGGGCGCAAGACGCTGTTGAGTTTTCCCGGCGGGCGTCCTCTCAAGAATCGCCGTAATATCGTGCTCACCCGCGACGAGAGCTTTGCTGCCGAGGGCGTCGACGTGGTGCATGGCGTTGACGAAGCGCTCGTCGCGGTAGCCGATGAACCCGTTGCGTGGGTGATCGGCGGCGGCGAGGTGTATCGACAGTTCTTGCCGTATTGCGTCGAGGCCGAGGTTACGCATGACCATTGCGTGCATGACGTGGATACGTACTTTCCCGATCTGGATGCCGATCCCGCGTGGGAGATTGCGAGGCGTGGCGGTGTTGCCACGATTGCCGCGGGCGAGGGTGACGAGGGTCTCGATTATGAGTTCGTGACGTATCGTCGCGTTGAGGCGTAAATCGTCTGGCGTGAACGGTATCATCGGGTTATTTGAATGCATGGGGCGGCGCTTAGCGTCGCCTCGTTTGGTATAGATCTGCTGTAAAGAAAGGTGCGGGCTGGCTGCTATGACTGATGCCGTTGAGGTTCTGCGAATTGATTCGCTCGAGGACGAGCGGCTCGATGCCTACGTGCGACTGACCGAGCGCGAGCTGCGCTGCGTGCTGGAGCCGCAAAAGGGCATCTTTATTGCGGAGAGCGCCAAGGTCATCGAGCGTGCCGTGCGTGCCGGATATCAGCCGGTGAGCTTTCTTTTGGGTGAACGCTGGCTCGACCAGATGATGCCGTTGTTCGAGCGCCTGGTTGTGCGCGAGGGCGCGGGTCCGGTTCCTGTGTTCGTTGCCTCCATGGAGCTCATGGAGCAGCTGACGGGCTTTAACGTGACGCGCGGTGCGCTCGCGGCATTCCGTCGTCCACGTCAGATTCCAGTTGATGAGTTCTTGGGCGGTGTCGTCGAGGCGGCGGGGGAGCGCCCGGTGCGCGTATGCGTCCTCGAGGGCATTGTCGACCACACCAACGTCGGCGCGATTTTCCGCTCGGCGGCTGCGCTGAACGTCGATGGCATTTTGGTGAGCCCTACTTGCTGTGACCCGCTGTATCGTCGCTCGGCCCGCGTGAGCATGGGCACGGTTTTCCAGGTGCCCTGGACGCGTATTGGCAGTGAGGCGCGCGTATGGCCGCATGATGGGCTGGCGGCGCTGCACGATGCCGGCTTTTCGTGTGCCGCCATGGCGTTGACGGATGATTCGGTGTCGTTGGACGATCCCGTGCTGCAGGAGATTGATCGCCTGGCGATCTTTATGGGTACCGAGGGTGCCGGCCTGGGAGCCAAGACTATTGAGGGCTGCGACCGAGCCGTGCGCATTCCGATGGCGCACGGGGTCGATTCGCTCAACGTGGCCGCGGCGAGCGCCGTCGCCTTTTGGCAGCTGTGCCCGCACGTGAGCAATGAGTATCACTACCAGCCGGGTTTGTATCACTAGACAGATATTTCGCTCCGGGCTCTGGTTCGGGGCGTTTCGGCCGACGCTGGTCGGTGCTAAGCTGGTATTGGCTTTGGTCTTAAATTGCCGTTTTGCTGTTTGACGTATGCGTGTGGGGAGGGCGTGTGGCTAAGAAATCTACGGCGATCGATGTAACGCAAGGTGTCATTTGGCAGCAATTGCTGTCGCTGTGCGTTCCCATCTTTTTTAGTTCGTTTTTTCAGCAGGCCTACACGCTTATCGGTACGTATATCGTCGGCCAGTTTGGCGGCAAGCTCGCGCTGGGTGGCATTCAAGCCACGATGGTGCTCACCGAGCTCTGCATTGGCTTTTGCGTTGGCGTCGGCGCCGGCTGCGCGGTCATTACCGGTCAGTATTTTGGCCAGCACGATGATGAACGACTGAATCGTTCGGTTCACACGGCCATGACGCTCGCGCTGGTGGGCGGTATCGTCTTCTCCATTCTCGGCATAGTGTTCGTTGAGCCCATGCTGGTGCTTATGAACACGCCGCATGAACTATTGGCCGAGGGCGTGGCCTATGCTCGCTGTTATTTTGCCGCGATGGTTGCGGCACTGCTGCTCAATATGGGAACGGCATTGCTGCGCGCCGTGGGCGACACGCGCGGGCCTGCTGTGATCATCGCTTCCGGCTGCCTTGTTAATGCGGTTTTGGATATCATCTTCGTTGCCGTGCTTCATATGGAGGCTCTGGGCTGTGGCATCGCGGTGGCGCTGACCATTTGCTCCAACGCCACGATGATCGTGATTCGTATGATGCACGCACCGGGTGCGTGGCGGCTTTCACTGTCCAAACTCGGCATTGATCCTGGCATTTGTAAGAGCATGATCTCGTGTGGTCTGCCGCTTGGCTTTCAGTCTGCTGCGTATTCGATTTCCAACGTTTTGATTCAGGTGTCGGTCAACTCGTTTGGTGCCGATGTCACCACGGCTTGGGGTCTTTCGGGCCGCCTGGATGGCATTGTCTGGATGGTTACCGAGGCGCTTGGCGTGTCGATCACCACGTTCTCGGCACAGAACTTTGGCGCGCGCAACTACGAGCGCATGCGCAAGGGCTACCATACGTCGCTCGTGCTGTCGTTTATGCTCATTGGTGGCCTGTCTGCCGTGCTGCTGGTATTCTCGGGTCCGCTGTCTCGTCTGTTTGTCGACGATGCTTCGATTTCGGCGTACACCACGACGATTCTTCATTTTATCGCGCCGTTCTACGCGATTTTCTCGATTATCGAGAACGCGTCGGGTTCCATCCGCGGCGCCGGCGTGAGCTTGCAGCCCATGCTGCTCACGATTTTTGGCACCGTCGTGCTCAGGGTGATCTGGGTGTTTGCGATTATGCCGTTCGATCCGTCGCTTGAGCACCTGCTGCTGGTCTACCCCGTAACCTGGGTAATCACCGCCATGATGTTCACCGTCTACCATCACAGCGGCAACTGGCTCGGCCGCGCCACTGCCTAGCTATTGGGGACGTCCGCAATGGCTAGTATTCGATGCCTTGGCGGGCTAGGAGGCCTTCGTCGAAGTAGTGTTTGACGGGGCGCATTTCGGTTACTAGGTCGGCAAGGTCGGCGAGGGGTAGCAAGCAGCGGCCGGTGAGCACGAGTTCCGTGGTGGCGGGCTTTATCGCAATCAGTTCCTCGACATCCTCTCGCGCCCCAAAGCAGCCGCCGTCTTGCCCTTGCCGTCGCCTGTATAGATTTGAACCTTGCCGACTTACAGTGATGCCATCTCTGTCCTTTCGTGCCCGGCGTCGGTTTATCGCCGTCCGGGTTGGGTATTCTAGAAAACATTATCAACCCCAGTAGATGGAGTTCAAGCAGATGGAGATGGATGACAACAAACGTAGACGGAATATGATCCTCTACGTGCTCATCGCCTTCGTCGTCTACCTCGTGCTCTCGACCGTTCTGTTCCCCAACATCGGTCACACGCAGCAGATTACGAAGACCGATTACTCGACGTTTGTCAAAGCGCTCGATAAGAAGAGTGTCGACAAGGTCGAGTACAACACGGACGATTACACGATTTATTACACCAAGAAGGGCGAGGACGAGAACATCGCCTACAAGACGACCGGTGTGCCGAATGACGCTGGCTTTACCGATCGCGTGCTTGAATCTGGCGCCTCGCTTGAGTCAGTCGTTCCCGATAAGAACTCGGGTCTGATGACCTATTACCTGCTTACGCTCATCCTTCCCATGGCGATTTTCTTCCTCATCGGTTGGTGGCTCAACCGCCGTATGAA
Organism: uncultured Collinsella sp.; assembly: GCA_965147105.1. Classification (GTDB taxonomy): domain Bacteria; phylum Actinomycetota; class Coriobacteriia; order Coriobacteriales; family Coriobacteriaceae; genus Collinsella. Next base: position 27,981 of record CBCTIZ010000018.1, read on the forward strand.
GAAGGCCATGGGCGATGACGGTCCTTCGATGAACTTTGGTGGCGGCGGTTTTGGCGGCGGTGGACTGGGCAAGTCCGGCGCGCGCGTGATCGCCTCCAAGGACGTGGGCGTGACCTTTAAGGATGTTGCCGGCCAGGAAGAGGCTAAGGAGTCCCTCAAGGAGGTCGTCGACTTTCTGGAGAAGCCGCAGCGCTACGAGGAAATCGGCGCCAAGCTGCCGCGTGGTGCTCTTCTTGTCGGCCCTCCGGGTACCGGTAAGACCCTGCTTGCCAAGGCCGTTGCCGGCGAGGCGGGCGTGCCGTTCTTTAGTATTTCGGGTTCTGAGTTTGTTGAGATGTTTGTCGGCCGCGGCGCCGCCAAGGTGCGCGATCTGTTTAAGCAGGCCAAGGAAAAGGCCCCGTGCATCGTCTTTATCGATGAGATCGATACCATCGGCAAGAAGCGCGATGGCGGCGGCTTTAGTGGCAACGACGAGCGCGAGCAGACACTCAACCAGCTGCTGACCGAGATGGACGGCTTCGATAACCACAAGGGTATTGTCGTTCTCGCTGCTACCAACCGCCCCGACAGCCTTGATCCGGCCCTGCTTCGCCCCGGTCGTTTTGACCGCCGCATCCCCGTTGAGCTGCCCGACCTGACCGGTCGCAAGAACATCCTCGAGTTGCATGCCAAGAGCGTGAAGACGCAGCCGCCGATCGACCTGACCGCGATTGCCCGCGCCACGCCCGGTGCCTCGGGCGCCGACCTGGCCAACATCATCAACGAGGGCGCCCTGCGTGCCGTCCGCGAGGGTCGCAAGCGCGCTACGCAGGACGACTTTGAGGAGTCGGTGGAGGTCGTCATCGCCGGTCAGCAGCGCAAGTCCACGGTGCTGTCCGACCACGAGAAACAGGTCGTTTCTTACCACGAGATCGGTCATGCCATCGTTGCTGCCCGCCAAAAGGGTTCTGCGCCGGTCACGAAGATTACCATCGTGCCGCGCACGAGCGGTGCTCTGGGCTACACCATGCAGGTCGAGGAGGATGAGCGCTTCCTGACCACACGCCAGGAGGTCCTGGACAAGCTCGCCGTCTATTGCGGTGGCCGTGCAGCCGAGGAGCTCATCTTTGGCGAGATGACGACCGGCGCAGCCAACGATATCGAGCAGGCCACCAAGCTCGCCCGTAACATGGTGACGCGTTTTGGTATGTCCGATGAGTTTGGCATGATGGCGCTCGGTACCGTTCAGAATGCGTACCTCAACCAGGACACGTCGCTCACCTGCGCCCCCGGTACGGCCGAGCGCGTGGACGCGATTGTCGCCAAGCTGATCGAGGATGCGCACGACCGCGCTCTGCAGATTCTGAAGGAGAACAAGTTTAAGCTCCACGAGCTGGCTCGTTATCTGTACAAGAAGGAGACGATCACGGGCGAGGAGTTCATGAATCTCCTCACGCGCGAGAATCCGCTGATGCCGAAGCAGCAGTAAGGCTGGTTACACAGCATCGAACGCCCCATTTGAGCTTCTATCTCAAATGGGGCGTTTTGCTTGGGAGGGATATGCATGAAGATCGTGGTGAGCGCCTGTTTGATGGGCGAGAGCTGCAAGTATAACGGACTCGACAACTATCATCGCGAGCTGGTCGAGGCTTGCGAGCGCACGGGGACCGAGGTCCTGTTGGTATGCCCTGAGGTTTTTGGCGGCCTGCCCACACCGCGTGATCCTTCCGAGATCGTGGACGGCGAGGTCCGTACCTGCGAGGGTACCTCAGTCGATCGCGAGTTTCGCCTGGGTGCCGAGCGCGCGCTCGACATGTGCGAGCAGGCGGGCGGCCCGTCCCAGATCGCTGCGTGCGTCTTGCAGGACCGTAGCCCCTCGTGTGGTGTAGGCCGTATCTACGACGGAACGTTCAGCGGTACGCTCACCGTGGGTAACGGCGTCTTCGTTGATCTGTTGCTGCGTCACGGCTATCGCGTTATACCAGCTAGCGAGTTCGACCCCAGCATGCTGGAGCAATAAAAAAACCACCACAAGGGCACTGCTCCCTTGTGGTGGTTTTGGGCTAGGCCTAGAGCGTGTGGCCGTAGGCGTTTGCGGCCTTGATGGCGGCGGCGAACTTTTCGTCGGTGAAGGGCTCGGGGTTGCCCTGCTTCCACTCGTTGGTGGCGTGCGCGTACTCGCACAGGGCCGGGATATCGGACTCGGAAAGCCCGACCTGCTCAAGCGTCACGGGCAGGCCCATCTGCTTGTTAAAGGCCGCGTAGCGCTCAAGGTTCTCGGTATCGCCCGTATAGGCGAACAGCACGAGCACGCCCAGGCTCACGACTTCGCCGTGCAGGTAGGTGCCCTCGCGCGGAATGCTGCATGTGGCGTTGTAGAATGCGTGCGCCACGCTCGAGTTGTAGTAGTAATCGTTTTGGTTGGTCAGGTTCGAGACATAGCCCGTATTGACCACGATATCGAGTGCGATTTGCTTGACAGCCTCGCTCGACAGGTCCTGGCGCACGTCCTCAAGACCCTGGACGCCATAGGTAAACAGCGGCTCGGAGCAGGTGTGGGCAAGCGCCAGGCCAAGACCGGCGGTGTGCTCCAAATTACCGGCGCTCGTTGCGTACTCGACCTCGGGCTGCTTGGACAGGGCATCGCCCACGCCGGCCCAGAAGTACTCCGCCGGAGCCTCGGCGATGATCTTGGGGTTGATGAAGATGTGCGCCGGTCGGTTGGGGTACGAATATCCCTCGAGCGAGCCGTCGTCGTTGTACACGACGGCAATGGCGGTCGCGGCGGAGCAGTTGGAACAGATCGTCGGGACAGTGAAGACGATCTTCTTGAGCTCGATGGCCGCCGTCTTGACGGTGTCGAGCGCCTTGCCGCCGCCGCAGGCGATAAGAACATCAGCCTCCTGGCAGGCAGGGGAGTTCACGACCTTGGCGATATTGGCACGCGTACTGTTGGTGCCATAGACGCGCGTCTCCAGGACCTCGACATCGGTACCTTCAAGTGCCGCCTCGATTCCCGGCAGCGCCGCAGCCAGGGCTCGCTTGCCGCCAATGATGGCGACTTTCTTCGCGCCGTACTCCGCCAGTGCAGTTGGCAGCTCGGTAAAGCAATCCTCGCCAACGGTGTAGTCGCTCATTCCAATCGTGCGCATAGCAACCTTCTTTCGTTCGATAAAGTGCTTTCAGGTATTTTGCTCCTAGAGAAGGGCTGTAATAGCGAGAAATTTCGAACGTATAAAACCAGTGTTGAGGGTTTTTCGCCGGCGCGGAACGTGCTAGCATACTCCGCATAAGCGTTGATGGGGACGAGTAGTCGGCCGTCCGCATGCTACAGAGAGCGGGGAGCGCTGAGAACCCGTGCATGCGACCGATGAAAATCACCCCGGAGCTGCGGTCCCAACGGACGTGCCGCGCAGGTTCGTCTTAGTAGACATCGCCGAGATGGTCGTCGATACAGGCCAGCCGAGTAACGGATGCGAGCGCGCGAATACGCGGGCGAGGGCATCTAAGCTGGGTGGTTAAGCGAAGAGCTTTTGCGGGCGTGCAGCCCGTTTTGTGGCGCTTCGTCCCAGCTTGCAGGGACGGGCGCTTTTTTTGGTGCCCATCGGGCGTGCGCGCCCACGACATGAAAGGGGTACCGTGGCAAACGAGTACAAGCAGACGATGAATCTGCCCAAGACCGGTTTTCCCATGCGTGCCGGTCTTTCCAAGTCCGAGCCCAAGCGACTCAAGGACTGGCAGGACAACAAGGTCTACGAGCAGGTTCTGAAGAAGAACGAGGGTCACAAGAAGTTCGTGCTGCACGACGGTCCTCCGTACGCCAACGGTCCGATCCACATCGGCCATGCCATGAACAAGATCTCCAAGGACATGATCAACCGTTACTGGATGATGCAGGGCTATGAGGTTCCCTATGTTCCCGGTTGGGACTGCCACGGTCAGCCGATCGAGCACAAGGTCGAGGAAAAGCTCGGCACCGAGAAGTTCAACCAGACCTCCACGGCCAAGATCCGCGAGCTTTGCAACGAGTTCGCTGTCGAGAACATCGAGCTCCAGAAGGCCGGCTTCCGTCGCTTGGGCGTGCTTGGCGACTGGGACAACCCGTATCTGACGCTCTATCACCAGCACGACGCCGCCGACATCGAGGTCTTCAAGGCCATGTTCGACAAGGGCATGATCTATCGCGGTCACAAGCCCGTCCACTGGTGCAAGCACTGCCATACCGCACTTGCTGAGGCCGAGATTGAGTACTCCGACGAGACGAGCCCGTCCATCTTCGTGCGCTTTGAGATGACCTCCAAGCCCGCCGGCCTCGAGAACTTCGAAGGCCCGGTCGACTTTATCATCTGGACGACCACGCCGTGGACCATCCCCTCCGACCAGGCCGTTTCCCTCAAGCCCGGCGCCGCCTATGTCGCCGTTGAGCACGATGGTCGTGCCGAGGTCATGCTCGAGGACTTGGCTCCCAAGTGCTGTGAGGAGTTTGGCTGGGAGTACACCCCGGTTATGGTCGACGGTAAGCCCTATGTGGTTCCCGCCGAGACCTTCCACCACATCCACTACAAGCAGCCGATCTTTGACGGTGTTGAGGGCGTGGCGCTGCTGGCCGATTACGTCGGTGTCGATGACGGTACCGGTATCGTCCACAACTCGCCCGGCCACGGCGTCGACGACTACTTTGCCTGCCTCAAGGAGGGCATTACCGACATCTGCATGCCGGTCGATGACGACGGCAAGTTCTACACCGGCGAGGAGTTTGGTACCGGTGGCCCCTTCAGCGGTATGGACACCGATGAGGCCAACCCGCACATCATCGAGTTCCTGCGCGAGCGTGGCACCCTGGTCCTCGAGAAGAAGATCACGCACAGCTATCCGCACTGCTGGCGCTGCAAGCATCCGGTGCTCTTCCGTGCTACCGACCAGTGGTTTGTCTCGATGGACAAGACCGGTTTGCGCGAGCAGGCTGGCAAAGAGGTCCGCGAGAACGTCAAGTGGTATCCGGCCCACGCGGCTAACCGCATTGGCGCCATGGTCGAGCAGCGTCCCGACTGGTGCATCAGCCGTCAGCGCAACTGGGGCGTGCCTATCCCCAGCTACACCTGCGCCGACTGCGGCGAGAAGGTCATGAACGACGCCACGCTCGACGCCGTCATCAAGCTCTTCCACGAGAAGGGCTCCGACGCCTGGTTCACCGACGCTCCCGAGAGCTACCTGGGCGAGGCCTGCGTCTGCCCCAAGTGCGGCGGCCATCACCTCAAGGCCGATAAGGACATCCTCGACGTGTGGTGGGACTCCGGCGTCTCCTGGAAGGCCGTCTGCGAGTATCGCCCCGAGCTGGAGTATCCGGCGGACGTGTATCTCGAGGGCTCCGACCAGCACCGCGGTTGGTTCCAGAGCTCGCTGCTCACCTCGGTGGGCGCCAACGGCCACGCTCCGTATAAGGCGGTCGTCTCGCAGGGCTTCACGCTCGACGGCCAGGGCCGCAAGATGTCCAAGTCGCTCGGCAACGTCATCGACCCCAACAAGGTCTGTGACGAGATGGGTGCCGACATCATCCGTCTGTGGGTTGCATCTGTCGATACCAGCTCCGACGTTTCCATCGACCACGAGATCCTCGCTCGTACGTCCGATGCCTACCGTCGTTTCCGCAACACGCTGCGCTTCCTGCTCTCCGAGCTCGAGGGCCAGTTTGAGCCCGAGACCGACGGCGTCGCCTTTGCCGACCTGCTGCCGCTCGACAAGCTCATGGTTGCCCGTCTGACCCAGGTCCAGGCCGAGGTCGACGACGCCTACGCCAGCTACGAGTTCCCGCGCGCTTACCGTGCGCTCTACGACTTCGTGGTTACCGAGCTCTCCAACGTGTATCTCGACGCCCTGAAGGACCGTCTGTACTGTGAGAAGCCCGGCTCGCTCGAGCGCCGCAGCGCCCAGACCGTGCTGGCCGAGCTCTTCTCGATGCTCATGCGCGACCTTCAGCCGATCCTGTCCTACACGGTTGACGAGGCCATGGCCTATGCGCCCGCCGGCTGCGTCGATCACCAGAAGTACGCCGCGCTGCTCGATTGGTACAAGTCGCCCATCACGTTCGACGAGGCCAATGAGTTTGAGGGCGTGCTCGAGGCTTCACTCGAGTTACGTAGCGCCGTGACCAAGGCCCTTGAGGATGCCCGCTCCGCCGGTACCTTCACCAAGAGCCAGCAGGTCCGCGTCAAGGCGGTCGTTCCCGCCGAGATGTACGCGCTGCTGACCGGTGATAAGGCCGTCGACCTGGCCGAGTTCTACATCGTCTCCGATGTTGAGCTGACCCAGGGCGAGGAGCTCTCCGTTGCCATCGAGGCTGCCGAGGGCGAGTGCTGTGACCGTTGCTGGAACTACCGCACCACCGTCGGCGAGTACAACGGCCACGCTCACATCTGCGAGAGGTGTGCGAATGCCCTTTAAGGCACGGTAACTCGGCATTTTAGTTATAGGTAGAATTTGGGCGCCTTCGGCCCATTTGCTCCGCTGAATAAAAGCGGCATTCTGTTTTTCGGAATGCCGCTTTCTTTTTATGCTGGTTATTTCGCTTGTGTTGGTGGATATGTCGTGCGCTCTGCATGTGGCAATATAAGATGGTTAATTGCGTTAAACGGAATTCGATGTTCTTGAGGGTAGGGGATTTCTTTGGGTCGTGCTGGGGATATGACGCCGCCTTTGCGTTGGCGGTTGGGTGTTGCTGGTGGGGTGGCGCTGGTTGTGCTGCTTGTTGACCAGTTGACCAAGCTTGCGGTTCGTGCCGTGGGCGATGCACTGCATGTGACCGTCATCCCCGGCGTGATCGACTTCCTGTTTGTCCGCAATATCGGCGCTGCCTTTAGCATGGGCGAGGGGCATGGCATCGCGTTTGCCGTGCTGGCGTTGGCGGTCATTATCGCTATTGCCGTGTACCTCGTTCGTGCGCCCCAGCTCGCCCATCTTGAGGTTGTGGGCATGGCGATGGTTGCGGGCGGTGCTATCGGCAACGCTATCGATCGTTTGGCCTTTGGCTTCGTGACCGATTTTATTGCCACCACCTTCATCGACTTTTCCGTCTTTAACGTGGCCGATATTGGCATCACCGTAGGCGTCGTGCTTGCCCTCATCGGCTACATGTTCTTGAGCCCTGCTGCCCGCGAAGTCGATGCGACTGCCGAGCTCAATGCCCGTGATGAGGCCCGCGCCAAGCGCAAAGCCAAGCAGCGTGGGGAGCGTGCCCGCAAGATTCGCGAAAGGAATGAGCGTTAATGGCCGACATCCATATTCTTGTTGCCGACGATTGCTCTGGCCAGCGTCTCGACGCCTTTCTGGGTGCCAACGACGGCTGCCCCACGCGCTCTGCCTGCGCGCATCTGATTGAGGGCGGCGCCGTAATCGTGAACGGCGAGACCTGTCTGTCAAAAAAGTATGCCGTACGCGCCGGTGACCGCATCTCGGTCGACCTGCCCGAGCCGCACGACCCGACCGACGTGATTCCCGAGGCCATTCCCCTCGATATCCGCTACGAGGACGACTATCTCATTGTGCTCTCCAAGCAGCGCGGGCTGGTGTGCCATCCCGCCCATGGCCACGAGAGCGGCACCCTTGCGAACGCCTTGGTCTACCACTGCGGTATCGATCATCTTGGTACCGTGCAGGGTGAGGACCGCCCCGGCATCGTGCATCGCCTGGATTGCGATACCTCGGGCCTTATGCTCGCGGCAAAAGACGACGACACCCAGCGCGCGCTTCAGAATCTCATTCGCACGCGTACGCTCGACCGCCGCTATATCACGCTTGTCCACGGGCACATCGCCATGGACGAGGGCACTATCAACACCGGTATTGCCCGATCGACGCGCGACCGCGTCAAGATGGCGGTTTCGGACGACCCCTTTGCCCGTCAGGCCATTACGACCTTTAAAGTCCTCGAGCGCTTTGATTCCACGCGCTTTGACGATGGTTATACGCTCGTTGAGTGCCATCTGTTTACCGGTCGCACGCACCAGATTCGCGTGCATATGCGTCATATCAACCACGCCTGCGTGGGCGATCCACTCTACGGCAAGTGCGATGCGCGCGCCGATCAGGGCCTGACCAGGCAGTTCCTTCATTCCTGGCGCGTGGCGTTCGACCATCCCGTGACGGGGGAGCGCATTGAGTGCCGCGACGAGTTGCCGTGGGATCTCACTGCGGTTCTCGACGATCTGGCTCCGCGCTCGCTCGGTCGCACGGCCGTTGGAGATGAAATCGTTCCGCAGCTCGGTCTTCTCGAAGCCTAGCCAGTATTAGGTGGTTTCTTGAACTCGGTAAGCCTGCGGTAAGATATACGATTGTTTACGTTACGCGTTGCTGGGAGCCTGCATGCTCGCCTTTTTACAAACCAACACACCCATCGTGATCTTCAACCAGATTGTCGTCACGCTGCTCACGGTCTGCTTTCTGTACCAGGTGGTCTTCTTTGTCATTGGCGCTCTTCGTGGCGAGGTCGCGCCTCCCAAGGCCAAAAAACTCCATCGCTATGCCTTTTTTATTGCGGCGCATAATGAGGAGGCCGTGATCGCCAACCTCGTTCGCTCCATCAAGGACCAGGATTATCCGTCCGAGCTCATCGAGGTTTTCGTGGTCGCCGATGCCTGCACCGACAACACGGCGCAGCTCGCGCGCGAGGCCGGTGCCATTGTTTACGAGCGCAATGACCTGGCCCGCAAGGGCAAGAGCTGGGTCATGGACTTTGGCTTCGACCGCATTCTCAACGAGTATCCCGACACGTTTGAGGGCTACTTTATCTTCGATGCCGATAACGTTATCTCCCGCGATTACGTTTCCAAGATGAATGATGCCTTTGACCAGGGCTTCCATGTGGTCACGAGCTATCGCAATTCCAAGAACTTCGGCAGCTCGTGGATCTCGGCTGCTAATGCCACGTGGTATCTACGCGAGGCGCGCTTCCTCAACAACGCGCGCAATATCTGTAAGACGTCCTGCGCTGTTTCGGGTTCGGGTTACCTTATCTCGTCAAGCGTTATCGAGGGCATGCACGGTTGGCAGTTCCACACGCTGACCGAGGACATTCAGTTCACTACGTTCTGCGCTATTCACGGTATTCGCATTGGCTATGCGCCGGCGGAGTTCTTTGACGAGCAACCCGTGACGTTCAAGGCATCCTGGAAGCAGCGTATGCGCTGGACCAAGGGCTTTTACCAGGTGTTCTTTACCTACGGTAAGCATCTGGTCAAGTCGATGTTCCGCTATCATCGCTTTGCCGCCTACGACATGTTCATGACGATCGCCCCGGGTATGCTGCTATCGCTGATCTCGATGCTCGCTAATGCGACGTTCTTGATTGTGGGTGGCCTTTCGCATGGTTTCTTGGCAACCGAAGTCGAGATGCAGGCGTGCGCCGCTTCGCTCATTATGACCTTCGCCATGATGTATCAGACGTTCTTTATCCTGGCGCTGCTCACGACTATCTTTGAGTACAAGCATATTCACTGCGCGCAAAAGTGGCGCCTGGTGACTAACCTGTTTACCTTCCCGATCTTTATGTTCAGCTATATCCCCATCACGGTGGCCGCGCTGTTCCTGAAGGTCGACTGGGTGCCGACGCAGCACGCCGTCAACGTTACCCTTGACGAGGTCATGCAAGGCGCCAAATAACCACCACCAAAACCACCGCAAAGGGGACAGGCACCTTTGTGGTGGTTTTTGCTTTTGCGATGCAGCTCGAGGAGGAGTCCGATGGCCTATATCCCGTTTTGGATTTGCATCTTTGCCGGCGTGGCAATTGATGCCCGAGAGCGACGGTTTCCCAATGGGCTTGCCGGCGCATGTGCCGTGGCGGCGTTGGCGGGCGTTTGGCTCGACCTCGGTTTGAACACAGCGCTTGACCACGCCGGTCTTGCGGTCATCGTCTACCTTGCCCTTGTGCTCACTGAGTCGCTCTGGCGGCGCCTTCGCCACGCCCCGGGCATCGGCATGGGGGATGCCAAGGCGCTCTTCGCGCTTTGCACGCTCGACCCTATGGGTGGCATCGTGGCATTTGCCGTCGCACTCCTGGCCCTGGCCCTCTCCTGCCTCTTCACAAAATCACGCTCCCTGCCATTGCTCCCGTTTTTGGTGCCGATTTTTGCCATAATCGAGGTCGTGGGCTGCACTTTGTAACCGATTGCGCATCCTTCTTAAGGAGCATGCCATGGCAACTAATCAAGAAACGGCCGTCATTAAGGCGCGCATGGACCGTATTCCCTCGGCGTTGTCGCCCGAACTTGTCGAGCGCATTGCCGCCGATCGTGCTTCGGGCTATGTCAACCCGTATCGTTGCAACGACGATCAGGTCATTCGTCGTATTGATCGCGCCGCCGACAAAGGCACGCTTATGCGTCCGGCGTTTATGCGCGATACCGAAAAGATACTTCATCTTCCGGCGTACACCCGTTATGCAGGCAAAACGCAGGTCTTTAGCTTCCGTAGCAATGACGATCTGTCACGCCGCGGTTTGCACGTGCAGCTCGTCTCCCGCATTGCGCGCGATATCGGTCGCGCCCTGGGGCTCAATTGCGATCTGATCGAGGCGATTGGCCTGGGTCACGACTTGGGACACACGCCTTTCGGCCATGCCGGCGAGCGCTTCCTCAACGATATCTATCATGAGCGTACGGGGCGTTATTTTTTCCATAACGTGCAGTCGGTCCGCGTGCTCGACACACTGTACGGCCGCAACGTGTCGCTCCAGACGCTCGACGGCGTGCTATGCCATAACGGCGATTACGAGCAGCGTGTGTTTGAGCTCTCGGACATGAGCTCCTTTGACCAGTTTGACCAGACGGTTGAGGATTGCATTGCCACGGGCTATAGCGCAATTGGGCATCTGCGTCCCATGACGCTCGAGGGCTGCGTCGTTCGCATCTCGGATATTCTTGCCTACGTCGGTCGTGACCGTCAGGATGCGATCGCGGCGGGCCTGCTGTCACCCGACGCTTTTGATGATGGCCGGGGCGGTGCCTACAACAGTTGGATCCTCACGCATGCCTCCATCGATATCGTTGAGCACAGCTATGGTAAGCCGCGCATCGAGATGAGCGAGGACCTGTTTGAGGAAATCCGCCGAGCCAAGCGCGAGAACTACGAGAAGATCTATAGCAAGGGCGGTATCGAAGGCGATTCCGAGGTGGAGCTGCGCGAAGCCTTCGAAAAGCTTTACGATCGTTGCCTGCAGGATATAAACGAAGGTGACGAGTCTTCGTATATCTTTAAGCACCACATTTCTCGCATCGAGCAGCAGCTTTCCTACTACGATCGCGCCTATGCCTGGCAGAACGATAAGGACCAGGCGGTCGTGGATTACATTGCGAGCATGACGGACGGTTATTTCTGCGAGCTCACGAGCAAGCTGTTTCCGGGATTGAAGTTTCCGCACCGTACCTATATTAACGAACGGTAGTTCGTATAAATTCGGTATACTGTTAGTGGAAAACGTTTTTGATTGATACACGGGATGGCTATGGACGACCTTTTTTCTGCTTCGACGCGCGAGCGTTCCTTTCAGAATGCGCCGCTTGCGGTGCGTATGCGCCCTAATTCGCTCGACGAGTATGTGGGCCAGCAAAAGGCCGTCGGTAAGGGCTCATGGTTGCGTGCCGCGATCGAACACGACGTGCTTTCCAGTGTGATTTTGTATGGGCCGGCTGGTACGGGTAAGACGACGCTGGCCCATATTATCGCCAACCATACTAAGAGCGAGTTTGTCGAGGTCAGCGCTGTGACGGCCACCGTGAAGGACTTGCGCCGCGTGATTGATGAGGCCAAGACGCGCCTGAATACCTACGACCGCCGCACCATTCTATTCATCGATGAGATTCACCGCTTCTCTAAGTCGCAGCAGGATGCCCTGCTGCATGCAGTTGAGAACCGTACCGTCATTATGATTGGCGCCACGACGGAGAATCCGTACTTCGAGGTCAACTCGGCACTGTTGTCGCGTGGGCGTGTGGTGGAGCTTGAGCATCTGAAGGATGAGGATATCGCCACGCTTATTGAACGTGCGCTTGAGGCACCGCAGGGCTTGAACGGTAAGTTCTCGGCCGATGAGGATACGGTCAAGACCATCTGCACGCTGGCAGCGGGTGACGCTCGCTCGGCGCTCACGACGCTCGAGCTTGCGAGCGAGATTGCCGTCACGCGTCCCGATACCGAGGGAACGTCAGCGCCCGCGGCGGGGGAGCGCTATCCCATCACCGTGGATGACGTGAAGATCGCCAACCCGCGTCGCGGCTTTACATACGACAAAAACGGCGACATGCACTACGACATCATCAGTGCGTTTATTAAGTCTATGCGCGGTAGTGACCCCGATGCCACGATCTATTGGCTCGCGCGCATGATCGATGCTGGGGAGGATCCTAAGTTTATCGCTCGCCGTATTATGATTCACGCTTCTGAGGATGTTGGCAACGCCGACCCGCAGGCGCTTTTGGTGGCGCATGCCGCGTTTAAGTCTGCTGAGGTCATTGGCTATCCCGAGTGCCGCATTAACCTTGCTCAGGCTGCACTCTATGTGTGTTTGGCCCCTAAATCCAACGCGTGTGAGGCTTCGATTGATGCGGCGCTGGCCGATATCCATTCTAGTGGGCTTCGCGAGGTGCCGAGTTATTTGCGCGATCGCCATCGCCCAGGCAGCGACGACTACGGTGTGTATAAATACCCGCACGATTATCCCGAAGGCTGGGTCGATCAGCGCTATTTGCCCGAGGGGCTGGAGCGCGGTGCGTTCTGGCAGCCTGCCGGGCGCGGCTGGGAAGAGTGGCGCGTAGAGCAAAGCGAGCGCGACCGCAGCGGGAATGCACCGAAGTAGCTGCTGATAATTTTGTCCCACGTTGCTGCTCTTGGCATGTTCGGTCCCCTTTGGGGTACCATGAAAAGCGTCTGTATTTCGATTTTTCCGGGAGGCTTGTATGAGTCCCATTCAAATCGCCCTGCTGCTGCTCGCCGTTGCCGGCGTGTGGGCCATCGCTGAGCTCGCGCTTACCCTGCGCAAGACCCGCAATGTTGTCGACTCGCTCGATAAGACCGTGAACGACCTCAACAACACCATCGCCGAGGCTCAGCCTGTGGTGGCAAAGCTCGATGGCGCTGTCGATGAGCTTACGCCGGCGCTTGCCCAGATGGAGCCGCTGCTTAAGTCGAGCAAGACGGCAGTTGATGCCCTTACCTCCAGTCTCGTAGAGGTCGAAGCCGTGGTTCGCGACATTTCCGAGTTTTCGGGCAGCATGGCCGAGGCCAGCAATGCTGTGTCGAGCGTGACCGACTCTGCCG
>CBCTIZ010000019.1:0-38601 GCA_965147105.1 uncultured Collinsella sp.
CCTCGGGGGTCTCCGCTTTATCCACGGCCGTGTAGGCGCCGCAGTTGATCACGGTACCGTAAAGCGACCAGTCGTATTTTGAGTAGGCGTCCGGGTCGGACATGTCGAAGGTGTCGATGTCGCAGAAGTCGAAGTCCCTGGCCACGCCGCGCCCCTCCGCCAGCCTGCGCACAGCATGGCCCAGCTGGCCGTCGCAGCCGGTGACGAGCGTGCGCTTCGGCGCCATCGGGACGACGTCGGCGAGCATCGGGTGGTTCAGGTCGGCCTCGGATACGGTGGCCTGGTCGAGCGGGATCGGCCACTCGATGGCGAGCTCGGGGTCGGCGAGGTTCACGAAGGTGTAGGTCCTCTTCAGCTCGAGCGACCAGTGGGCGTCCACCAGGTAGGTGTAGGCGGTGCCGTCCTCCAGGGCCTGGAAGGAGTTGCCCACGCCGCGCGGGACGTAGATGGCCTTGCTGGGATCCAAAACGGTCGTGAACACCTTGCCGAAGGTCTCGCTGCCCTCGCGCAGGTCCACCCAGGCGCCGAAGACGGAACCGCGGGCCACGGAGATGAACTTGTCCCAGGGCTCCGCGTGGATGCCGCGGGTGACGCCGCGGCTGTCGTTGTAGGAGACGTTGTTCTGGACGACGCGGAGGTCCGGGATGCCCAGGGCGCACATCTTGGCGCGCTGCCAGTTCTCCTTGAACCAGCCGCGCGAGTCGCCGTGGACGGCCAGGTCGACGACCTTCAGGCCCTCGATGCCGGTCTCGGCGACGGAGAGGTCCTTCTCGAATGCGATGTCTGCCATGTCTCTCTCCCCTCCTACTGGCCCTGTGCGCGGTAGCGCGCCTCGGTGGCCTCCTTGGCCGGGCGCCACCAGGGCTCGTTCTCGACGTACCAGTCGATGGTGGCCTTCAGGCCCTCGGCGAAGTCGGTGTGCGCCGGCCTCCAGCCGAGCTCGCGCTGGAGCTTGGTGGAGTCGATGGCGTAGCGGCGATCGTGGCCGGGGCGGTCGGCGACCCAGTCGAAGTCCTCTGGGTCGCGCCCCATCGCCTCGAGGATCATGCGCAGCACGGTGATGTTGTTCTTCTCGCCATTTGCGCCGATGAGGTAGGTCTCCCCCATCCGGCCCTTGGTGAGGATGTCCCAGACGGCCGAGGAGTGGTCCTCGGTGTGGATCCAGTCGCGCACGTTCTCGCCGCGGCCGTAGAGCTTGGGGCGCACGCCGTCGATTATGTTGGTGATCTGCCTTGGGATGAACTTCTCCACGTGCTGGTAGGGGCCGTAGTTGTTGGAGCAGTTGGAGATCGTGGTGCGCAGGCCGTAGGTGCGGGTCCAGGCGCGGACCAGCATGTCGGAGCTCGCCTTGGTGCTCGAGTACGGGCTGCTCGGGTGGTACGGCGTCTCCTCGGTGAACTTCGCCGGGTCGTCGAGCGCCAGGTCGCCGTAGACCTCGTCGGTGGAGACATGGTGGTAGCGGACGCCGTATTTCCTCACGGCCTCCAGCAGGCGGAAGGTGCCCTCCACGTTGGTGCGCAGGAACGGCTCGGGGTCCGCGATGGAGTTGTCGTTGTGGGACTCGGCCGCGTAGTGCACGATGGCGTCGTGGCCCGGGACGATGCGGTCCAGCAGCTCAGCGTCGCAGATGTCGCCCACGACGAGCTCCACGCGGTCCGACGGCAGCCCGGCGATGTTCTCGGGGTTGCCGGCGTAGGTCAGCTTGTCCAGGACGGTGACGTGTACCTCGGGGTGGTTGTTCACGACGTAGTGGACGAAGTTGCTGCCGATGAAGCCGCAGCCGCCCGTGACGATGATGTTCTTGGGGGAGAAGGTCTCCTCTGCCATATGCATGTCTCCTCAGTTCCTAGTACTCGCGCGGGCTGTTGACGATCTCGCCGGCGGCGACCTTCTTCAGGTGCTGGCCGTAAACCGACTTACCGTAGGCCTCCGCGGCCTCCTCGAGCCCCTCGGTCGTGATCCAGCCGTTCTCCCAGGCGATTTCCTCGGGGACGGACACGGGCAGGTCCTGGGAGTGCTCCACGGCGCGGACGAACTCCGCGGCCTCGTGGAGGCTCTCCATGGTGCCGGTGTCCAGCCACGCGTAGCCGCGGCCCAGGGTGACCACGGACAGCGTCCCCTCCTCCAGGTACATCTGGTTGAGCGTCGTGATCTCCAGCTCGCCGCGGGCCGAGGGCCTCACCTCGTGCGCCTTGGCGGCGACGTCGCCCGGGTAGAAGTACAGGCCGGTGACGGCGTAGGAGCTCTTGGGCTGGGCGGGCTTCTCCTCGATGGATACGGCCCTGCCCCGCGCATCGAACTCCACGACGCCGAAGCGCTCGGGGTCGTCCACGTGGTAGCCGAAGACCGTGGCCCTCCCCGACTCGGCGTTCTGGACGGCGCGCGTCAGGTGGCGCGACAGGCCGTTGCCGTAGAAGATGTTGTCGCCGAGCACCAGGGCGCACGGCTCGCCGGCGATGAAGTCCTCGCCGATGGTGAACGCCTGCGCCAGGCCGTCCGGCGAGGGCTGCTCGGCGTAGGAGAGGTTCACGCCGTAGCGCGAGCCGTCCCCGAGCAGGCGCTCGAAGTTGGGGAGGTCGGTCGGCGTGGAGATGACCAGGATGTCCCGGATGCCCGCAAGCATGAGGGTGGACAGCGGGTAGTAGATCATGGGCTTGTCGTAGACCGGCAGCAGCTGCTTGGAGGTCACGAGCGTAAGCGGGTACAGGCGCGTGCCGGACCCGCCGGCGAGGATGATGCCTTTCACTGACTATGGCCTTTCTTTTCTAGCGGCCCTGCGGCCGGCGCGGTTACCAAGAAGGCGCGCGCAGCAGTCGACGCCGAAGGCGATGAACTCGACCAGATTGCCCTCCCGAAGGAGCTGGGAGGAGACCGCTTTGACGAGCCGGCCCCCTTCACCGATCTCACTTGCATGCATGAGATTGTCCGCATGCGTTTCGAGAAAGAACCCGACGGCGCGGTTGCGGGCAAACTGTTGGGATGGCGTCAAGTTGTGCGAGTGATAGACCTCGGCACGCGGCTCGTAAGCGACCTTCATACCCGAGGCGATAAACTTGGCGGCCATGAGCATGTCCTCGTTGGTGTTGACATGATCGAATCCACCGCATTCGAGATATGCGGTCCGTCGATAGGCGGAACAGGTGTCGGAGGCAAAGAACGTCTTAATCCCATATTTCTTGAGATCGCCTTTTGACCGAACAGACGGAGTATCGGGATAGTTGAAATCACGAACCAGCTGTTCAAAACGACGGGCATTGGCCTTGGGGAGCTGCCTTCCGCTTACAAGCGCAATAGAGTTATCGACAAGTAACGGTTCGACAAGCGTTTCCAGGTAGCGACTGGAAGCGGGCACAGCATCCTGTGTGAGAAAACAAACGAAATCACCCGCAGTGCGTCTCAAAGCTATGTCGCGGGTCGAACCGTGATTGAATTCCTTACGTTCTATGCGAACGAAGTTAACCCGAGGATGCTTGGCGACCTCGTCAACGGTGCCATCTTCGGAGGATGAGTCAACCACCAAGATATCGAAGGGTCTGAGAGTCTGAGTTTCGATGAGAGTCAACAGTTCATCGATCTCGCCCGCCGCATTTAAGGTTGGTATGACTACGCTCAAGGAGGGAGCCATCACTTGCCCTTCCTCATTGCCTTGAAGGTCTTAATAAACACGCGGGCGTCTAGGCCAACCGATTGATGGCGCACATAAAATAACTCGCGAGCTTGCCTCTGGCCACTAGCCCACGTTGAGTCATTGCGGTCAGTGGCCGCCCACCAGCCGGTGATCCCCGGTTTGCAGGAGAGCACTTCATCACGGGCATCTCCATACTCGTACGTCTCTTCGAGCGTCACCGGTCTGGGGCCAATGACAGAGAGGTCACCCATGAGCACGTTGATAAACTGCGGCAACTCATCGAGTGAGGTGCGTCGCAGGAAGCGACCAACGCGCGTAATGCGTGGGTCATCGTCGACCTTCTGCTCGCGTTTCCACTGAGCCAGCTGTTCGGAAGTCATATACTTCTCGGGATGCTCATGAGCATCCGACACCATGGTGCGCAACTTAAATATGTATATCGGTTTTCCATTCTTGCCGATACGCTCCTGGCGGAAGAACGGCTTGCCGGGGGTGTCGATCTCAATTGCAACGCATGCAATCGCAGCGGGGATTAAAAGAACTGCGCAAACACCCGCCGAGAAAACAATATCAAATGCACGTTTAATAGCGAGGTAGCCCGGCCCACCTTTCTTGGGGGCGGCACACGACGAGTCCGGCGCAGGCGCCTTATAAGTGCCAGTTGCAACGAAACCCATAGCAGGAGCTGGGTTCTCGACAGGAGGCGGAAACTCTGTTGCCCTAGGAAATCTTGTGACTTTGGGCAAGTCCATTACATATTCTGTTTTATCTGACACGTTCTCTTCCAAGATTTCGTCCCCGGGTCGGGGATCCTCCCTGTCCTTTGCGGAAATCGCCAGCAGCTAGGCGATTACCTTTTTGAGGTTGCGCATTACGCGCTGCTCATTTGAAAGCACGGCAAGGCCAACGCGCGTAGTTACGCGTCGGCCGCAAAGGTCGAGCTCCAAATAAGCAGTGCTCTTGCGTCTGTTAATGGTTTTGATAAGGCCTTCGTGGCCCAGCAGTGGACCAGCCGTCACTACAACGTGGTCGCCGTCTTTTAAGGCCTCGCTCATGGGCACTACACGGTCTCCCACATGCGTAAAGCTGCCAATAAGCTGGACCTCTTCTTTTGCCAGCGGCACAAACAGACCGTCCTGGGAAAGCACTCGGGCAAAGTCGTCCATGCGCAGCAGATACTGTTGCACGGTGCGGGGATCTGCCGTATCGCAGATAAGATAACTGGGAAAGAGTGGCTTAGTCGTATTGACCCATTCGCCGTGGACCTTGATCTCGGTTTGATATTTGGGATAAAAGAGCTCCTGCATGGCGCCCGCAGGCACCACACGCTCGATGCGCTCGCGCATTACGTCTTCGCGACCGTTAATGACCTGGATCACATACCACACGAGCACCACCCCCTTTGCTGTCTTACGTGTGACTCACGGGGTTTGGGTATGGCTTCGCCAGGGCGCTCATGCGCGAAGGCGCTCCATATTCAAACCCTGAGCCCAGTTAGACAAGCACGTGGCTCTGCCCCACCGTGAACGGTATGTATAAGTGCAGTTGCTAGAGTCGCAGTCGTGTATCGCAAAAATGACCGCGACCCCAGCTGGCTGCGTGCGAGCCAGTCAAGCGGGTACAAAACTGGACCGCACGCAATCAGCTGAAGTACTGCTACGTTTTGGCATACAAACAATAAATTACTTGCATCTCCGAACTAACTAAATGCAAATAACTACGTCGCATGACATCATTATTGGAGCTCGTGGTTTTTCTAACACCGCCGTTACGGCCGGATGCTGATCGACCCTGTGCTTTGTGACTTACAGGAGCCGTGAGCACAGTTGAACTCATGTAACGTTAGGTATCCTAGCACAAGCTGTTAGTGAAACTGATTTAGCTTGTGGCGGACACATATCGTTCATTAAGCGTGCTTAAGGGGGTTATTTTAGGATGTTGTTCACGTTGATGCAGGTTATTGGGGTACTAACGGTGATTAGGAGCGTTCCTGAAGCCTAAATGGAGCAGCGAGCTGCACTGGTAATTGCGTTTGTCTAACAAACTATGTACAGGCATGGGAAATAAATTGTGCAACATTTTGTTGGCGTAGCTGGGGTTAGTGGCGTGTGGTGTTTTCGCATGAAAAAAGGCCTCCGGAATTCCGGAGGCCTTTGCATTCACGATGGTGGAGACGAGGGGGATCGAACCCCTGACCTCTTGACTGCCAGTCAAGCGCTCTCCCAGCTGAGCTACGCCCCCGTGACGTTTGGATACTATAGGGGAATGTTTGCGGAGATGCAAGGGGGAATTTTGATTGATTGTCTTACTTACGGGTTTATCTAGGACATATCTCTGTAGCTATTTTTGACGGGTATGAAAAATACTGGTTGGGTTTGTTAGTTTTCCGGTTGAAGAAAGTCTCCTACCGTTTTGTTAAGCCAATGGTTGGATTTAAAGCGAAGTAACTCATTGAACTTGTAAAATCTCTGGCTGAAATCGTCTTTGCCAGAGAGGACCGACCATGGCCGAGAAGTCCGCATTCGAAATCGACACAGAAACGGGCGAGGTGTTATGAGCGTGACCGCAATTGCCGATTGGGAGCCCATGCCCACTACGTGTTTAAAATGCAGCGACAACGAATACGGGTTCCCCACCGTCGTCTGCCGTACGCCCAGCAGACTTGTGGAAGAGTGCGAAAAAGCCTTCGACGCAGGGCTGCTGCTCGCCGCTTTGACTCTCGTAGTGACCATCCCAGACGTATGCGCAAACATCGACGGGACGGATTACCGAAAATGGTGCAAGGAGTACCTGGGGCTCCCGAACGATGGGAGAAAAATGACCAATGCGCGCAAGGGCGAGAAGCGCCCAGATGAGATAAAAGAGGAGTTTGAGACGATAGAGAAGCGAGGCATCTTTACGGCATCGGATCTCTATCAGCTTCGCTGCGCTGTGATCCATGCGGGGTCGTCGGTCATCGAGGGAAGGGGCGAAGACTATAGCCCCTATAAAGCCATCGGGGTTTGCGTACAGGGCGATGCGCGCGGGATAATCGCGAGTTATGGGCATAAAGGAATCGGACATGGAAGCCAACGGGGCTGCGAGTTCGATTGCGTCGTTAAGCTTGAAGGGCTCATCTCTCTCATAGCAAAGGGTGTGTGCAAATTCGTCGAGGAAGACCCCGAGCGCGATCGAGAATACTCGACGGGGAAAGGACTTTCCCGCCAAGGCGTGGTGGACTTCAGGCCTATAATCAAATAGCAAAGTTGTTAAGCACGTGGTTTGATTTGCATACGAGCGGGTTGTTAGATAAGTGGTTGGATTAAACAGAATCCCGTTTACGGAAACCAACCGATCGTTTAACAACTTCCAACCACTTATTCTATATACCCTTTTTGGCGTTGCCAAAATTAGCTAATCCAGCCCCGTCCCGATAAAACCCTCACGCCAGCAAATAACTGATCGCAGTACCTTGGTGGACTTGGATCTTGGCCGTACCCCTGACGACGTTGCTGATGCCCGTGTCGGCTAACAAGCCCAGGGGGGTGTGATCTAGCTCCCACTCTAGGCCGTGTTCGCTTACCACCGTCCCAGGCGCTATAGCGATGATGGAGAAGGTGCTGCCATCGTGGCCCTCAATGGTCCACGATTCGCCTCCGTGCAGAATGCGGGCAGTGGTCTCATCTTCGGCAATCCAGACAGGGGCATCCTCGTAGCCCGCGAGCAGACCCAGCACGCTCAGTGCCATATCAGGACGGCCGCCCGTTGCGCAGGTCGCAACCACTTCGGCACCCGGCCAGCGACGTCGGACGGAGTCGAGCGCCAGCGCCAGATCGGTATAGTCCTTGTACGGGTCGTGGCGCTCTACTTCAAAATCGGTGGCGGCATCGACCAGCGCGCGACCTGCATCGCTCACCGTATCGGCATCCCCTACATATACGTCGCAGCCCAGTCCCGCGCCCAGCAGCGCGTCGAGTCCGCGGTCCACGGCGACAACGTGGTCGCACTCCCCTGCTAGCCTACGCAACAGATCCGCGCTCGCCACCACGGGCGAGCCGCAGACCACTAATACCTTGCAAGCCACAGCTCTCGCCTATCCCTCAAACGAAAGAACGCGGGCCAGATCTAGCTCCTCGTAGCTGTCGATAAAGATATCGCAGTTGGCACGTACGTCATCGCGCTTCATGCGGCCGTGCGGGTCATAAATACCCACACGCTTAAAGCCAGCGGTGCCAGAACTCTTTAGGCCAAAGACGGCATCCTCAAACACCCATGCGCGCTCAAACTTGTGCCCATGGCGCTCCTCCAGGCGGCGCAGCGCAAGCTCGTATACGTCGGGGAACTGCTTGGAGCGTCCTGCCTCGCGCGTCGTGGTAACAAACTCCATGTAAGCGTCGAGCCCGGCACCAGCGAGCGCGGACTGCACCAGCTCGGCCGGCGTGGACGTGGCAACGCACATGGCAATGCCCGCCGCCTTCGCCTGCTCCAAAAATGCCAGGAGCCCCTCGCGAGGCGGCACCTTCGAATAGCCATCGATCAGGATGTCGCTCAGCTCGCGATATAGCTCCTCGCCATTCGCGCCAATGCCCCACGTGTCGTGGTAGGCCTGGCACTCATCCTCCAGCGACAGATGCTCAAACTGGGCAAAATCATCGACCGTCACGTCGACACCGTGGCGGTGCAATAACTCGGGCTGGGCATAGGCCCAAACGGGGGTGCTATTAACCAGTGTGCCGTCGCAATCGAAAATAAAAGCAACCTTGGGAGCGGCGGTATGGGACATAAACGAACCTTTCGATGTCAAATGGTAAACAACCTGCTAAAAACGTTTTACCAAACGTCAGGCTAACAATTTTGAAACCCTAATTGGTAAAACTGTCAAGAGTTTTACCACGGCAATTCTGCCAGTGGTATAAACATGTCGCTTACCGATTAAACGCCCCCGCAAATCCGCTTTCGTCCATAAAACTAACGCACAGGTGTTATCGTAGTTTCTGCCGAAAGTTCCACCGAGCACGCGAGGTGGAACGAATCACAGAAACTTCGCCGTCCCTTCGATTCGTGCAGCCTTGGACCTTTCGCAACTAGTCACCAAGGCAACACGCTGCCGCGTCATGATGGGATCAAACGTGAGCGATACAAAGCTAAAGCCAACGGCTAAAAAGCCTGCTACCCGTAAAGCCGCCCCGCACGCACCGGAGCTCACCAAGGACGATGTCTATCTGTTTGGCATCGGTACGTGGGAGCGCAGCTGGGAAAAGATGGGCGCGCATCCCGACACACAGCAGCGCACGCGCGGCTGGCGTTTTTGCGTTTGGGCGCCCGACGTGAAGAGTGTCCATGTCATTGGCGAATTCAACAATTGGGATGAACAAGCCAACCTGTTGGTGCCCGTGCATACGAGCGCTATTTGGGAAGGCTTTATTCCTGGTGCCGAGCAGGGCCAGCTCTATAAATATCTCATCGAGACCAACGAGGGCGAAAAGCTCTACAAGGCCGATCCGTACGCCTTTAAGGCCGAGTGCCCTCCGGGTACCGCGAGCGTGCTGTGGACCCTCGATGGTTACAAGTGGAACGATGCCGCGTGGCTCAAGCGCCGCGCCAGCCACAACCACATGTCGCAGCCGCTCAATATCTACGAGGTGCATATTGGCTCGTGGAAGCGCCACGGCGACGCGCCACAGGGCGAGCCGGACGAGTACGGCAACTACCCCGGCCCCATGGATCCCTTCCCCGCACAGCGCGGCGAGTTTTACACCTACGACGACCTATCAGTGGAGCTCGTGGACTACGTGCGCGACATGGGCTACACGCATATCGAGGTCATGCCGCTTATGGAGCATCCCTTCGACGGCTCCTGGGGCTACCAGACGACCGGCTACTTTGCCGCCACGTCGCGCTACGGCAACCCGCAGCAGCTCATGCACTTTATCGATGCGTGCCACGAGGCGGGCATTGGCGTGATCATGGACTGGGTGCCCGGCGGTTTTTGCGCCGACTCCCATGGCCTTGCCACCTTTAACGGCCACATGCTGTTTGAGCACGAGATTCACCCCAACTGGGGCACGCACAAGTTTGACTTCGCCCGCGGCGAGGTCCGCTCCTTCCTGGTCTCCAACGTGCTGTATTGGCTTGAGAACTTCCACGTTGACGGCATTCGCATGGATGGCGTGTCCAGCATGCTGTACCTCAACTTTGGCATTGACGATCCGGGCCAAAAGAAGTTCAACAAGTACGGTACCGAGGAGGACCTGGACGCCAGCGCGTTTATCCGCCAGGTCAACTGCGCCGTGGAGGCGCACTACCCCGACGTGATGATGATGGCCGAGGAGTCCACTGCGTGGCCGCTCGTGACCTATCCGCCGCAGGACGGCGGCCTGGGCTTCCACTACAAGTGGGACATGGGCTGGATGAACGACACCCTGCACTACATGCAGACCGATTTTCCGTGGCGCCCCGGCAACCACGGCCTGCTCACGTTCTCCATCATGTACGCCTTTACCGAGAACTTTATTTGCCCGCTGAGCCACGACGAGGTCGTGCACGGCAAATGCTCGCTCATCGGCCGCATGCCGGGCGACTGGTGGCGCCAGTTTGCCGGCCTGCGCACGCTGGCCTTCTACCAAATGACGCACCCCGGTGCCAAGCTCAACTTTATGGGCAACGAGATCGGCCAGTTTATTGAGTGGCGCTACTACGAGTCCATCCAGTGGTTCTTGACCGAGGAGTACGAGACCCACCGTCATCATCAGGCGTTTATCAAGGCGCTTAACCACCTGTATACCGCCGAGCCCGCCCTGTACGAGCGCGGCTACACCGACGATGGCTTTACCTGGATCGACGCGGACAACTCCAAGCAGTCCATCGTGAGCTTTGTCCGTCAGGGCGAGGACGTCGATGACGACCTGGTGATCCTGATCAACTTTGACCCGGCGAGCTATGAGAGCTTCCGCGTGGGCGTGCCACGCGAGGGCGATTGGGAGGTCATCTTCGATTCCGACCGTCCCGAGTTTGGCGGCAGCGGATACGCCGGCGAGGAACCCTACACCTGCTCGAGCGAGCCCTACCCCTGGAACGGGCAGATGGACTCCATCGAGATGAAGGTGCCCGGCCTGGCAGGCGTGGTGCTCAAACGCCGCGGTCCCAGCAGCTACAAGCCGCCGGTGGTCGAGAAGCCCCAGAAGGCGGCGCGTAAGCGCACGTCCTCGGTGAAGCCCAAGGCCGCGGCTGCTAAGAAGGCTCCGGCCAAGGCGAAGACCGCCAAGCCCGCTGCCAAGGCTACGGCTAAGCCCAAGGCCAAAAAGGCAACCAATAAAAAGGCTGCTCCCAAGGCTAAGGCAGGCGCTGTTAAAGCATCTGGCAAGGATGCGTAACAAAGCCGTTACAGCTGTAATCACCCGCCCCGCGGGGGCGTAGGATACAAGTCAAAACCGTTCCGGGAGAAACATCCCCGGGGGAAAGGAACGTATGAATAAGATCTTCGACAACAAGCAGGAGTTTAACGAGCTCTATCGCGATGCTGTCATGAGCATCAGTGGCAAGAGCGTCGAGGCCGCCAGCGACCTCGACCGCTTTAACGCCCTGGCCAAGCTCGTGGCCGAGAAGGCACGCACCGTTGCCACCAAGAGTGACGCCCACGTCACCGCCGAGGGCAAGAAGCGCGTGTACTACTTCTCGATCGAGTTTTTGATCGGCCGCCTGCTCGACAACTATCTGCTCAACTTTGGCGTGCGCGACATGGTCACCGAGGCGCTCGACGACATGGGCTTCGACCTTTCCGTCATCGAGAACCAGGAACCCGACCCGGCGCTGGGCAACGGTGGCCTGGGCCGTCTGGCCGCATGCTTCCTGGATTCCATGGCAGCCGAGGGCATCGCCGGCTACGGCAACGGCATGCGCTACCGCTACGGCCTGTTTAAGCAGGAGATCGTTAACGGCAGCCAGGTCGAGGCCACGGACGAGTGGCTCACCCACGGCTATCCCTGGGAGGTCCGTCGTCAGGACAAGGCCGTAACCATCAAGTTTGGTGGTCACGTTGAGGGCTTTGAGGAGAACGGTCGCACGTTCTACCGCACGGTGGACACGCAGGACATCCTGGCCGTCCCTTATGACATCCCCGTCGTGGGCTATGCCGGCGAGACTGTCAACAAGCTGCGCGTCTGGGCTGCCGAGCCGGTCGAGGAGCACTTTGACCTGGAGGCCTTCAACCGCGGCGACTATGCCCTGGCCGACGCCGAGCGCGCCGAGGCCGAGGCCATCAGCGCCATCCTCTACCCCAACGACGCCGGCGAGCACGGCCGTCTGCTGCGCCTGAAGCAGGAATACCTGTTTGTCTCGGCCGGCATCTACAGCCTGCTCGACACCTTTGAGAAGGAGCACGGCGAGAACTGGGAGCTGCTGCCGCAGTTTGTGGCCATCCACACCAACGACACGCACCCAGCCATGTGCGGCCCCGAGCTCATGCGCATCCTCATCGACGAGAAGAAGCTCGAGTGGGATGACGCCTGGAACATCGTGACGCAGGTCGTGAGCTACACCAACCACACCATCCTGCCCGAGGCCCTGGAGAAGTGGCCCATCGGCATGTTCTCCAAGCTCCTCCCCCGTGTGTACCAGATCATCGACGAGATCAGCCGTCGTTGGCACGAGTCGTTCGACACCACGCAGGAGGGCTGGCAGGAGCGTCTGCGTCAGACCGCCATCCTGTGGGACGGCGAGATTCGCATGGCCAACCTGTCCGTGATCTGCAGCCACAGCGTTAACGGCGTGGCCAAGATCCACTCCGACATCATCAAGAACATCGTGCTCAAGGACTTCTATGCCCTGACGCCCGAGAAGTTCAACAACAAAACCAACGGAATCTCGCACCGTCGCTTCTTTGCCGAGGCCAACCCCACCTACGCCAAGCTCGTGACCGAGGCCATTGGCGACGGCTGGCTGAAGGACGCCTTTGAACTGGAGAAACTCAAAGAGTTCCAAAACGACACCGAGTTCCTGAAGGCCGTGGGTGCCTCCAAGCGCGCCAACAAGGAGCGCCTGGCCGCCTACGTTAAGGCCGAGACCGGTCTGGTCATTGACCCCAACACCGTCTTTGATGTTCAGGTAAAGCGCTTCCACGCCTACAAGCGCCAGCTCATGAACATCATGAAGGTGATGGACATCTACAACCGTCGCATCGCCGATCCCAATTTCCACGTGACGCCGACGACCTTCATCTTTAGCGGCAAGGCTGCCTCGAGCTACACCTTTGCCAAGGAGACCATCCGCCTCATTAACTCCGTGGCCGACGTCGTCAACAATGACCCGCGCGTCAACGAGGTCATGAAGGTCTGCTTTATCCCCAACTTCCGCGTGAGCAACGCCCAGCTCATCTACCCCGCCGCCGAGATCTCGGAGCAGATCTCCACAGCCGGCAAGGAGGCCTCGGGCACGTCCAACATGAAGCTCATGATGAACGGCGCCATTACGCTGGGCACCCTCGACGGCGCCAACATCGAAATCGCCGACCTGGCCGGCCGCGAGAACGAGGCCATCTTTGGCCTGACCGCTCCCGAGGTCGAGCAGCTCTGGGCATCGAACAGCTACTTTGCGTGGGATACGCTCAACAACGATCGCGACCGTCTGGGCCGCGTGATGGACGAGCTCAAGGACAACACCTTCGCGGGTCTTTCGGGCAACTTTGAGAGCATCTACAACGAGCTCATGAACAACAACGACCCCGACCTGGTCATGGCAGACTTCCGCAGCTACGTGGATGCGTGGGAGAAACTCACGGGCAGCTATGGCGACCAAGAAACCTGGAACCGCAAGGCCCTGCTCAACACCGCCTCGAGCGGCTGGTTCTCGAGCGACCGCACCATTCGCGAGTACCGCGACGAGATCTGGCACGCGTAAAGGCGCGCGAGCTCCCCTATGCCAGCACGGCATTACTCGACGGGCGTGACGTTGCGCCGCGCCCGTCGCTAATGGGTTTAGGAACATCGATGACAGAAGGAGAAATCGATGAGTAAGAAAGAATGCATCGCGATGCTCCTCGCAGGAGGACAGGGCAGCCGATTGGGGGCACTCACCCAAAAGATCGCTAAGCCGGCGGTTAGCTTTGGTGGCAAGTTCCGCATTATCGACTTTTCGCTCTCCAACTGCTCCAACTCGGGTATCGACACGGTGGGCGTTCTGACGCAGTATCGCCCCTACCTGCTGCATGCCTACGTGGGCTCTGGCGAGGCTTGGGATCTAGACAGCCGCGACGGCGGCGTTTCGATCCTGCCGCCGTACGAGACGCAGACCGGCGGCGCATGGTATGCGGGCACGGCCGACGCCATTACGCAGAACCTCGACTACATCAAGGCCAACGACCCCAAGTACGTCCTGATTCTTTCGGGCGATCACCTGTATCGCATGGACTACCGCAAGATGCTCAAGACACACATTGAGAACAACGCCGACCTCACGGTGAGCGTTATGCCCGTGCCGTGGGAGGAGGCCAGCCGCTTTGGCATCCTGACCACCGACCCCGAGGACGGCCGCATCACCAAGTTCACCGAGAAGCCCGATAAGCCCGATTCGAATCTCGCGTCCATGGGCATCTACATCTTCTCGGCAGACGTGCTGATCGAGGCGCTCGAGGAAGACGCTCTGGACCAGCGCTCGAGCCACGACTTTGGCAAGGACATCATCCCCAAGCTGCTCGGCGAGGGCAAGCGCCTGTACAGCTACGAGTTCCACGGCTTTTGGAAGGACGTTGGCACCATCGCCAGCTTCCACGAGACCTCGATGGACCTGCTGGGCAACAACCCCGAGTTCGATCTGTTTGACAAGAATTTCCCCATCATGTCCAACATCACCACGCGTCCGCCGCACTACATTGGCCCGGACGGCCGCCTGGACGACTGCCTGGTCTCCAACGGCTGCAAGATCTACGGCACCGCTCGCCACTCGATTCTTTCGACCGACGTCATCATCGAGGAGCGCGCCGTGGTCGAGGACTCCGTGCTGCTGCCGGGTGCGCACGTTAAGAGCGGCGCGCACATCTGCCGCGCTATTTTGGGCGAGAACTCCACGGTCGAAGAGGGCGTGAAGCTCGGCTCTGTCGATACCACCAAGGATACGGCCGTCGTTGGAAATGACGTCGTTATCGGGAAGGGGGAATGATCCGATGATCAATCGCAAGGCCATCGGTTATATCACCGCTAACTACTCTTCGACCTACGGCAGCGTGCTGCTCAAGGACCGCCCCATCGCGTCCGTCCCGTTTTTGGGCCGCTACCGTCTGATCGACTTCCCGCTGTCCAACATGATGAATGCCGGCATTAAGACCGTCGGCGTCGTCATGCCGGGCAACTACCGCTCGCTGATCGACCACGTGGGCTCGGGCAAGGACTGGGGCCTGGACCGCAAGAAGGGCGGCCTGTTCATGGTGCCCGGTAACGCGTATGGCACCACCAAGGGCGGCATGCGTTTCCTGCTGCGCGACATCATCTCCAACAAGACGCTGTTCCAGCGCTCGGACAAGCCCTATGTTGTGATGATGGGCACCAACATCATCTTTAACATGGACCTCAACACCATCATCGACGCACACGAGAACTCCGGTGCCCAGATGACCGTGGTGTACTGCAAGGCCACGCGCAACGTCGATGACGAGACCAAGCTCGAGATTAACGAGAACGGCCGCCTGACGGGCGTGAGCGCCGGCGTCGTGTACGGCGACAACGCCTCCATGGACTGCTGTATCGTCAACCGCGAGACGTTGCTCGAGATTATCGATCACTACCAGGCCGCCGACTATCTGGACCTGCTCGAGGCGCTCCAGGGCGACTTTGGCAACATCGACGTGTGCAGCTACGAGTACAAGGGCGAGGTCGTGGGCGTGTTCAGCGAGAAGTCGCTGTATCGCCGCAGCATGGACCTGCTCGACCAGACCGTGGCCGACCAGCTCTTTGATCCCGAGCGCCCGATCCTGACCAAGGCTCACGACGTGCCGCCTTCGCGCTATGCGACCGGTAGCCACGCGTGCAACTCGATCATCTCGGCCGGCTGCATCATCAAGGGCACCGTGCGCAACTCGATTCTGTCGCGCGGCGTCGTGGTCGAGGAAGGCGCATCGGTGACCAACTCGATCATCAACCAGAGCTGCATCATCAAGAGCGGCGCCCGTGTTGAGAATGCCATCCTGGACAAGAACAACGTGGTTCCCACCAACACCGAACTTCGCGGCACGCCCGAGAACATCCTGGTGCTGGGAAAGGCTCCGTTAACTTCCGACACCACCATCGTACGTTAACGTTGGCACCGCAACATCACTCGTAACATGTAGAATAGCCGCCCGGTTAGCGCCAGGCGGCTATTCTCGAATTGCAACAGGGAGACAATATGGCAGATTCCAGCAAAAAGATGCAGATCGTGTTTGCCTCGGCCGAGTGCGCACCGTTCGTTAAGACCGGTGGCCTGGGTGACGTGGCGGGCTCGCTGCCCGCGGCGCTTGTGCGCGCCGGCGCCGAAGTCATCGTGATGGTGCCCAAGTACGCCACCATCAAGGACGAGTACAAGGCGCAGATGGAGCACTTCTCCGATTTTTACGTGAGCCTGGGCTGGCGTAACGAGTACTGCGGTCTCGAGAAGCTCGAGCACGACGGCGTCACCTATATGTTCATCGACAACGAGCGCTACTTTGCGCGCGACTATCCGTACGGCTTCTTTGACGACGGCGAGCGCTTTGCGTTCTTCTCCAAGGCCATCACCGAGAGTCTGCAGCACCTGCCGGCCGGTTTTGAGTGCGACATCCTGCACTGCAACGACTGGCAGACGGCACTGGCGCCCGTGTTCTTGCGCGAGTTCTACCAGGGCCTGCCGCTGTACGATCGCGTCAAGACCGTGTTCTCGATCCACAACGTGGCGTTCCAGGGCCAGTTTAGCGATACCGTGATGGAGGACATCCTGGGTGTGGCGCATATTCCCGCGGCCGCCTCGCAGCTGCGTTGCGACGCCTGCAGCGTCAACTACATGCTGGGCGCGCTGCGCTATGCCGACGCCATCACCACGGTGAGTCCCACCTATGCCAACGAGATCCAGACGCCCGAGTTTGGCGAGGGCCTGGACGGCGTGCTGCGCGAGCGTTCGTACGCGCTGCAGGGCATTTTGAATGGCATCGACGTCGCGGGCTTTGACCCGGCGACCGATAAGCGCATTGCTGCAAACTACACGGTTGAAGACCGCTCCGGCAAGGCTGTTTGCAAGGCCAAGCTGCAGGAGGAGCTGGGCCTCGAGGTACGCGACGACCGTCCGCTCATGGTGATGGTCACGCGCCTGACGCGCCAGAAGGGCATGGACTTGGTCATGTACGCGCTCGACCGCATTCTGGCCGGCGGCGTTCAGGTGGCCGTGCTGGGCACCGGCGACCGCGACTACGAGGACGGACTGCGCTACTTCCAGGACAAGTACCCCGGCACCATGGCCGCACGCATCGAATTCGATCCGGCGTTGTCGCAGCGCATGTATGCCGCCGCCGACATGTTCCTGATGCCTTCGAAGTTTGAGCCCTGCGGCCTGTCGCAGATCATCGCCATGCGCTACGGCACCCTGCCGATTGTTCGCGAGACTGGTGGTCTGAAGGACACGGTGATCCCGTATAACGAGTTTACCGGCGAGGGCACGGGCTTCTCGTTTAGCAACTTTAACGGCGACGAGATGGGCGACGCGGTGTTCCGCGCGGCGCGCCTGTTCTGGGATAACCGCGAAGCGTGGGATCAGCTGGTCACGCAGGCCATGAGCCAGGACTTTAGCTGGACGCGCTCGGCCGACAAGTATCTTGACCTGTACTTCTTTATGCACCCGGAGATTGAGAGGCCGGCGGCTGTGGTTGAGGCTGCTGCGCCTGCCGAGGAGGCCGCCGAGGCTGAGCCCGAGGCTGAGCCCGAGGCTAAGGCCGAGCCTGAGGTAAAGGCTGAGGCTATTCCCGAGCCCGAGCCTGAGGTGAAGTCTGCTACGAAGCCTGCGGCAAAGAAGACCACGACTCGTAAGACGACGACCAAGAAGGCCACGGGGACCAAGGCGGCGGCAACCAAGACCACCGGTGCCAAGACAACAACCACGCGCAAGCGCACCACCGCAGCTGCCAAGAAGGCAGCCGAGGCTGCTCCCGAGGTAAAGGCTGAGGCCGCCGTCGAGGCCAAGCCCGCCGTCAAGGCACCGGCCAAGACCGCTGCGAAGAAGACGACCGCGACCGCCAAGAAG
Organism: uncultured Collinsella sp.; assembly: GCA_965147105.1. GTDB lineage: Bacteria > Actinomycetota > Coriobacteriia > Coriobacteriales > Coriobacteriaceae > Collinsella. The sequence continues at coordinate 17,840 of CBCTIZ010000019.1, forward strand.
GCAACGGCAGCCAAGAAGACCACGGCAACGAAGTCGACGACCACGAAGGCCGCCACGACCAAGGCCGAGGCAGCTGTCGAGGCCAAGCCGGCCGCCAAGACCGCCACGCGCAAGCGCACTACGACGAAGGCAAAGAAGGCTACGACCAAGGCCGCTGCTCCCAAGGCGGAGGCCAAGCCCGCAGCAAAGGCCAAGCCTGTAACCGCCAAAGAGGAACCCCAGGCCGAGGTAAAGGCCAAGACCGAGCCCGCCAAGGAGACCCCGGTCTCCCCCGCCACTCCGGCCGAGGAAAAGGCTCCGACCAAGAAGACGTCCGTCCGCAAGGCATCGTCCACTCGCAAGCGCCGCTAGCCCACAGACGATCCAAAACCTCATCAAACCCTAAGTAAGGGGCGCTCCAACCGGGCGCCCCTTCTCTGTAGGTAGTGATAAAACGATTTTCTAGGACAACCGTTCGCCGATGGTAAACGGATGTTGTTTATACAGCCTATGTACAACAGATATACTTACATCTTGTGCGTAAAGCCCATGGCCAGCAGGCCATGATTCTATTGAACTGGACCGTACTATGAGATTGATACACAACAGCCGTCTGCCGCAGTTTCGCACTCCGTTTGGCGCTGTGACCACTGGAACTTCCGTTTCCCTCTCGGTGATTTTGGAGGATGCCGATCCCGCGCAGGCAACGCTTACGCTGCGAACCTGGGTCGATGAGATCGGTGAGTCTCGGTATCCCATGACGCACGAGGGCGACGGCATATTTACCGTAGAGCTTGAGTGCACCGAGCCCTGTCTTATCTGGTACAGCTTTATATGCAATATCGAGGGCCAGCCCGAGGTCCGTTTGGGCGCACCACAGGGTCGCACCGGTGGCGAGGGCGTAACCTACGACTACGCCGAGGTCCCGTCGTTCCAGATTACCGTCTACAAGCACCGCGAGAACCGTCCCACCTGGTACGAGCGCGGTATGGTCTACCAGATCTTCCCCGATCGCTATGCCCGCGACGAGCACTGGCGCGAGCGCACGCTGGCCGAGGTCGAAAAACCACGTAACGGAATCCAGCGCCGCATGGTCGAGGACTGGAACGAGCCGCCTGTGTACGAGCGCGCCGAGGACGGCTCCATCAAGACCTGGGACTTCTACGGCGGATCGCTCAAGGGTATCCAGGAAGACCTGCCTCGCATCGCCGAGCTGGGCTTTACAGCCATCTACCTCAACCCCATTTTTGAAGCCGCGAGCAACCATCGCTACGACACCGCCGATTACACCAAGATCGATCCGATCCTGGGCACCGAGCAAGACTTTACCGAGCTGTGCGAGGCGGCCGAGAGGCTGGGCATTTCCATCATTCTGGACGGTGTCTTTAACCACACGGGCGACGATTCGATCTACTTCAACCGCTACGGCAACTACCCCGGCGTGGGCGCGTGGCAGAGCGAGGATTCGCCGTGGCGCGATGCGTTTTATTTCCACGAGGACGGCTCGTACGACTGCTGGTGGGGCGTGGGCAATATGCCCGCCATCAATGAGAGCTCCGAGCTGGTACGCGAGCGGCTCCTGGGCAAGGACGGCGTCATTCGTAAATGGCTGCGCGCCGGCGCTCACGGCTGGCGCCTGGATGTGGCCGACGAGCTTTCCGACGATTTCCTAGCCGAGATCAAAAAGGCCGTGCTCGCCGAGAAGCCCGACGCGCTGCTGCTCGGCGAGGTATGGGAAGACGCCTCCAACAAGATCAGCTACGGTCATCTGCGTCGCTATCTTCAAGGCTCCGAGCTCGACTCGGCCATGGATTACCCCTTCCGCGACATGGTCATCGGCTTTTTGATGGGTTACAAAAACGCCTACCAAGCTGCCGAGGATATCGAGACCCTGCGCGAGAACTATCCGCGTGAGGCCCTGTCTTGCGCACTCAATCTGCTTTCGAGTCACGACCGTCCGCGCATTATCTCGGTGCTCGGCGGCGGCCCCGACGAGTCACAGTTGCCCGAGTGCGAACGCAGCAAGTGGCGCCTGGACGAAAACGCGATGGGCCTGGCCAAGAGCCGTTTTTGGCTCGCGACGCTCATGCAGATGACCTTCCCGGGCGTACCCTCAATCTATTACGGTGACGAGTACGGCTTGGAGGGTCTCACCGATCCAGGCAATCGTCGCACCATGCCGACCAAGGAAAACCTGCACGACTTCGATACGTTTGCGATCGTCAAGAACGCATCTGCTGTGCGCCGCGCGCTGCCGTTTATGATCGACGGTGAAATCAAGGCCTTCGCACTCAATGACGAAGTGCTGGCCTACAACCGTACGGGCAAGGACGGCGAGTCTGCGACCGTCATCATCAACCGCAGCCTGCGCAACTCGCATCGTGTGACCATTCCGGCACTCGGCGAATGTGCGAGCGATGTGATCAGTGGTCACGAGTGCGAGATCCACAACGGCACGGTCACGCTCGATCTTTATCCGCTGGGTTCGTCGATCATCTATCACCACGCCGAGCAGCGCCTGCAGGAGCCGCTCGATCACGGTGCGGGTGTTGTGTGCCATATCACATCGGTGCCGACCGACGACGGCAAGTCCGGCACGATCGGCGCGCCCACGCGTCGCTTTATCGACCATCTGGCTGCCATGGGCATGCGCTACTGGCAGGTTCTCCCCGTCAACCCTACGGACTTCTTCCGCTCCCCTTACGCCGGTCCTTCGGCCTTTGCAGGCAATATCGACCTGCTACCCGAGAGCCACGAGGAGCTGGCAGCCGACTTTGAGACCTGGAAGGCCCGCGGTGGCGAGGATGCCGACCCGCTGTACACTGCGTTTAAACATCGCAATGCCGATTGGCTCGAGAAGTACTGCGTCTACATGGCCGTTAAGAAGTACTTTGAGGGCGAGTCGCGCCACGATTGGCCGGCAGATGTCGCGCGCTACAACGAGCATCTGATCGACGACAAGCGCTTCCACAACGAGGCCGAGCTTCAGGCGTATATGCAGTACCGCTTTGACCTGGCTTGGTGTGAGCTCATGAACTATGCGCACAAGAAGGGCATCGAGGTTATCGGCGATATTCCTATGTACGTGTCCGACGATTCGGCAGATGCGTGGAGCGAACCAGAGAACTTCTGGCTGTCCGATACCGGCAAGGCAATCGAGATTTCCGGCGCGCCGCCCGACAACTTTGCGCCCGAGGGCCAGGTGTGGGGCAACCCGACGTTCCGCTGGGACCACATGAAGCAGAACGGCTATAGCTGGTGGATGGATCGCCTGCGCCGTGCGTTCTCGCTCTATGACCGCGTGCGTCTGGATCACTTCCTGGGGTTCCACAGCTACTTTAGCATCCCCGCCGGCAAGGCATGCGCCGACGGCCGCTGGCTGGCGGGCCCGGGCAAGGACCTGTTCCAGACCGCCTACGACGAGCTGGGTCCGCTCAACTTTATCGCTGAGGACTTGGGCTATCTGACGCCCGGTGTTCGCGCCATGGCTTCGACCTGCGGTTTTCCCGGCATGGACGTGCTGGAGTTTAGCGACTACGACGTTCGTTGCGGTGTGCATCCCACGCCCGGCAAGATTCTGTACACCTCGACGCACGATACGTCGACGCTGGCCGGTTGGTGCACGCGTTCCTTTGCCGGCGGCGACGAGCCGAGCGGTGTTGAGATGGCGGCCAAGCTGATGAGCGACGCGCTGGCAAGTAACGCTCCCCTGGTGATGATGCCGCTGCAGGATATCCTAGGGCTTGGCGACGACGCGCGCATGAACGTTCCGGGCGTGGCCACGGGCAACTGGACCTGGCAGGCTGACGAGGCGGACATTGCAGCCGCCGAGAACAAAACCGCACAGCTCCTGCGCAACAACCATAGATTCTGGGGCGAAGCGTGATAAAACCCCCGATATAGGGTACAGTTATAAACGTTTGAATTTTTGCGGGCAGAGTAATCTGCCCGCTTTGTGCTGAAAAGGAAGTATTATGGCGCGCTACGATTACAAGTGCTCGAGCTGCGGCAACGTGTTTGAGGTTGAGCATCCCATGTCCGAGACCCCCGAGGTCGTGTGCCCCAGCTGCGGTGCCCCGGCGGCCAAGACGTTCTCGGCCAGCGGCATTAAATTTGAGGGCAGCGGTTTCTACAACACCGACCAGCGAAGCGGCGGCTCCAGCACCAACGCCACGAGCGGCTGCTGCGCCAACTGCCCGCATAGCCACTAGGAACAACGCAGCCCCGCGATCAACACCGATCGCGGGGCTATTTCTTTGCGCTAAAGGTAGCTCTATGAGTTGCGGTGAAATAAGGACTGTTTGGCGGGTGAAAGCCGCTATTCAATCCTTATTTCACCGCAACTTAGTCATTACTTGTGGACCAGTCTGGCGCAGAAGTGGCCGTCGTAGGAGTCGGCGTTTACCGGAACGCTTTGGAAGAGGCCTCGATCGTTCTGGCGTACGGATACAAGCTTCTTGGCCTGATCGAACTCGGGGAGTTGCAGAATCTGTGCCTCGGAAAGCGGTGCCACGCTAAAGCCGGCACCCTCGGGAGAAGCAAGGAACGCGTCCACCACTTGCGTGTTCTCCTCGTCGAAGACCGAGCACGTCGCATAGATGAGCTCGCCGCCGGCAGCCACGCGCGCGGCGGCTTCCTTGAGCATCGTCAGTTGCAGCTTGGGCAGCTCAACCGTCACATCCTTTTCGGTCAGGCGCCACGGGATCTCAGGATGACGGCGCATGGTGCCGGTACCCGAGCACGGCGCATCGATAAAGACCGTGTCGAATTTAACCGGCTCGCCAAGCATGGCATCAAACGAAGTGAGCACCTCATCAAGCTCGCAGGCATCACCCGAAACCGTACGAACGCCCTGAATACCGGCCTTATGCAGGCGCGCGAGATTCAGATCACACTTGCGGTCGTGCAGATCGAGCGCCGTATGCTGACGCTCATAACCGGCACGCTTGGCCTGGCACATCATCACATAGGTCTTGGTGCCACGACCGGCACCAATCTCAAGGCAGCTTCCAGGGCGCGTGGCAGCTGAGGCGATAAGCTGCGCGTTGAGGTCAGATGCCACCGCGGCAGCACGCTCAAATACGCCCGACGCAACCGTAACCTGGGCATCAACCGGGGCATGGCAGCCTGGGAAGACAGGCGCGACGAGCTGCGAGATATACGGATCGGGCTTGGTAGCAAAGGCGTTCTCATGAAGGGCCAGCGGCGCGGGGGCCAGATTGCCGGCAAAGTTAAGCGCACCCTCAGGAGTGTCGAACGATGCCATAATGCGAGCGCACAGCCAACGCGGTAGACCCATCAGGCGCGACAGACGAACCAAGCGTCGCTCAGGCTCATCTACATCAGACGCAGTGGCAAAGTCCTCAACGTTGTCCGCGACCTTATGCAGCACGGCATTGGCCAAACCTGCGGCAGACTTAGCTCCGCTGCGAACTAGCTCAACGCCCTGACTCACCGCAACGCGACCAGGGGTATGTAGGTAGAGCATCTCGAAGGCCGAGATACGAAGCGCCATGCGAACACGCGGCGCAACCTTTTTAGGCTTATCGAGAAACTGATCGAGCAGCTCGTCCAAAATACCCTGCGTGGCGGCCACACCAAGCGCCAAACGAGCGGCAAAAGCGGAATCGCGCTGGTCAATAGCCTTGGCCGATGCGCGAGAGGACAGCACGTCGCGCGCATACATGCCGCGGCGATCGGCCTCCATTAGCACATCGAGCGCAAGCTTGCGCGCGGGAGACAGCTTGCTCATGACAAAACACCCCAGATAAGATCGGCACCCTGCAGGCCGGCAGCCCAAGCAGAAGCGGCCATAGCACGCTTGCCATCGGGCTTAACCTCGAGCAGTTCAACCGGGCCATCGGAAAGACCAAGGTAAACACGCTTGTTCTTAACGTCAACGGCGCCCTCGCCAAGCGACACATCAGCTGGCGCAGCATCGAGCACGCGCACGGTCTTGCCGGCAATCACGCAACGAGCGGGAGCGGTGTCGGACGAGGCGAGCACATGACGCACGCAATCGAGCGCAGCCATCTGCGGATCCAGACGCATCTCCAGCTTGGAAATCTTGGCAGCATGAGTGACGAGCGACTCATCCTGCTCAGTCCACACGGCGGTGCCATCGGCAAGAGAAGGAAGCGTATCGGCAAGCAGTTTGCCGCCAAGCTCACCAAGCTCCATGGTCAGCGCCTCGGCATGCTTACCGGCAACCGACGTGGAAGCCTGAGCACAATAAGCGCCAGTATCCACGCCATGCCCGATGCGCATGATAGAAACGCCAGCAACCTCATCACCAGCAAGAATGGCACGCTGAATGGGAGCAGCGCCACGCCAACGCGGCAGCAAGGACGCATGAACATTCACAATACCAAGCGGCGCCATATGCAGCACCTCATCGGGCAAAATGCAGCCATAGGCAGCCACACAGAAAATATCCGCCTGGGCAGCCTGAAGCGCCTCAACAACCTCAGGCGTCATACGATTGGCCTCAACAACCGGCAACCCCAACTCAAGCGCCTTGGCCTTAACAGGAGAAGGCTCAAGCTTCTTACCACGCCCGCGAACAGCATCGGGACGAGTAATGACAAGCGCAATCTCGTTCCCAGCCTCAACAAGCGAAGTCAGCGAAGGCACAGCAAAATCAGGCGTACCCATAAACACAATACGCATAAAGGACGTCTCCCCTCAACCAAAGCCGAGACGGCTACAAATAACAGCGGAAAGCCAAGTACCCAGCCCATCCGCAATAACAATTCAACAAGACCAAATATACCCAAAAGCAAAGAAAGAGCCGCAATAAAAGCAGCTCTTTCAGCAAAGCACCTATCAGCAAAGACGCCCTTCCCTGGCCCGACGGCACCCGGGCGAGACAAGCAGCGTCAACGTAGTCCCCGGGGTGCCCGCCTATATCGTCCCGCGCGCAGTTTCGCAGCGCAGCGAGAATGTTTGAGCACGGGATGATATAGGCGGGCGCCCCGGGGACGGACAAACCTACTCCGTCTCGCCCGGTCGAGCGCCGCGGGCCAGGGCGTCCTGGTACTCCTTGACTGCCTTGATCCTCTGCATCGGCTTCAGTCGCTCAAACATGGTGTTGCCGTGCAGGTGATCGATCTCGTGCTGCAGGCACACGCAGAACAGGTCGCCCGAGGCCTCATAGCGAATCAGGTTGGCGTCCAGGTCATACGCCTCGACGACGACATGATCGGGACGCTCGATCTCGCAGCTAATGCCGGGGATGGACAGGCAGCCCTCGCTATACGGCACCAGATGGTCGCTCTGCTCAACAATGACAGGGTTAATGAGCACGTACGGGTCATAGTCGTTCTTGTCGCTGTAGTCGCAGTCGATGGTGACGAGCTGAATGAGCTCGCCAATCTGCGGGGCAGCCAGGCCGCAGCCGCCGTTCTCGAACATCATCTTCTTCATCTTCTCGGCAAGCGCCTCGATCGCCGGGGTGATCTCCTCGATGACGGCGCACTCCTGACGCAAACGAGGGTCGGGCGACAGTACGATTCCGTTGGCTTCCATGGCCATCCTTTCGGGTTGTTACATCAAATCATAGGCGTCGACGTCAACGCTCACGCTCACGCCGCGCACGGACCCCACCTCTTTGAGGCAGGCGTCGATATCATCAGAGACATGGTACCCCACAGGCGACTTCACAAGCAGGTGGAAGCGATAACGGTCCTTGGCTCTCTCGATTACACATGAAGCCGGGCCCAGTACCTGGGGCACGGTGCTCCCCGCCCGCAAAAAGTCGGGAGCGGCGGCATGCCAGCGACGCTTGAGGAGCTTCGCGATGCGACCGATGTAGTCCCGAGCGTCATCCGCGTTCGTCGACCATACCAAGATGTTGGCCAGGCGCACGAAAGGCGGGTACAGCGCGTCGCGGCGCTGGTCCAGGTCGTAGTCGGTAAAGATCGAACGGTCATGCTCGGCGACGGCGCGAATGACCGGGTCATCGGGCAGGTAGGTCTGGATGATGACCTCGCCGGGGCGATCGCCGCGGCCGGCGCGGCCCGCAACCTGCTCCAGCAGGTCGTAAGCGCGCTCCCCCGCTCTAAAATCGGGAAGTTTTAACGCAAAGTCGGCATTGACAACGCCAACGAGCGTGACCTCGGGAAAGTCGAGGCCCTTGGCAATCATCTGGGTACCCAGCAGCACCGCGCAATCGGCGGCATCGAACTGCTCGAGAAGCTTTTTGTGTGCATCCTTGCCGCGGGTGGAATCGGCATCCATACGAATAATGGCGACGTCCTCGGGAAGCAACTGGTGCAGTGCGTCCTCGATCTGCTGAGTGCCAAGGCCCATTTTTGCCAGGTAGCGACTACCACATTTAGGGCAACGGCTCGTGGGCGCGGGATACGGCTGCACGCGCCAGGACGAACCGCATGTGTGACACTGCAGCGTGTGCGTGCGCTCATGATACGTAAGCGCGGTGGAGCAGTGGTTGCAGGTGGGGACGCAGCCGCACTCGCGGCACATCAGGAATGGCGCAAAGCCACGGCGGTTGTGCAACAGCACGGCTTTTTCGCGGCGCTCGACCACACGCTCCAGACCTTCCATCAGCGGTTTTGAGAACATGGAGCGGCTGCCGTGCGAAAACTCGCGGCGCAGGTCGGCAATGCGGACCGTAGGCAGCACGGCGTGTCCCGGGCGCTCGGGCATCTCGACGCGCATCCAGGTGGCACCGTTATACGCGCCACGGCGGCAGCGGTCAAGGGACTCGGCAGAAGGCGTGGCGGAGCCCAACACGAGCGGGCAGCGGTAGCGCCGCGCCATCTCGGCCGCCACCTCGCGCGCGTGGTAACGCGGGCTGGAGCCCTGCTTGTAACTGGTCTCGTGCTCCTCGTCGATGATGATGAGGCCCAAGTCGCTGAGCGGGCAAAAGAGCGCCGAGCGGGCGCCGACGACCACGCGCGCGGCACCGCTGGCGACCATGTCCCACTGGTCCAGGCGCTCGCCGGCCGAAAGGCGCGAATGGAACACAGCGACCGTCTCGCCAAAGCGCGAGCGGAAGCGGCCGACGGTCTGGGCCGTCAGCGAAATCTCGGGCACGAGCACGCAGGCCGAACGGCCGGCCGCAAGCACGCGCTCAATCGCCGAGAGATAAACCTCGGTTTTGCCGGAGCCGGTGACGCCGTCGACCAGCACCACGTCTCCATGAGCGTCCAGACGGGCGCGCTCAATCTGCGCGAGCGCCTGCTGCTGGCCGTTCGTGAGTGCGACTGGTGCCTTGCCGCTTGCCGAGGACAGCGTGGTCTGCTCTCTGCAGCCACGCCAGGCGCGGCGCTCCTCCACCACCACGACGCCGCGTTTTTCGAGCGCCTTGATGGTCGCCGACATACTGTTGTAGAGCAGGTTGAGGTCGCGCGTCGTGACCGGGCCGCATTGGAGCGCCTCGATGAGCTGACGCTGACGGACCGCGGTCTTGGGCGGCGTGTAATCGAAACCCTCGGGCGTGAGCATGACCCAGCGGTTTTGGATGGGTTTGATGGCGGGGCGCTCAACGGCCCACACGCCGTCATCGCCCTTGACCACGCGCGGGCTTCCACCCGGGGGCAAGAACAAACGCAGGCACTCGGAAAGCGTTGCGACATATTCGCGGCTCATCCAGCGTGCGATACGGGCAGCCTCGGCGGTAAAGAGCGGTTTGCTGAGGATAGCCTCGATGGCTTTAATGCGCGCGGGTTCGAGGGCGTTGTTGCCCTGCAGGTCACCCAGCTCAAGCGCAATGTCCACGATATAGCCCGCGGCGGCACGGTTGCCAAAGTGGACCAGGACCGTGGATCCGATCTGCGCCTCGTTGGCAAGGGACTGCGGAATGCCGTAAGCAAACGACTCGGACAGCGCACGGGTGGGAATGTCGAGAACCACGCTCACGTAGGCGGTGACGGGCTCAGGTGCAGGCTTAGGCTGAGCCGAGGCAGCGGCAGGCACGGGCTTCACCAGAGCCTCCTCAGGTTCCCGCGAACCAAACAGCGAAAGTTGCTCGGCCATGGCCCCAGCACCTCCTATCCCATACGTCTACAGAAACAAGAGCCCCGCTCGGGTGAACGGGGCTCGGATACATGCGTTTACGCGGCTGCTACAGCGCCATCGTGCGGGCGCGGTCGATGCGCGCCAGGCAGTCGTCGCGACCGACGAGCGCCATGGTCTCGCCCAGCGGAGGGCTCACCATGTTGCCGCAGACGGCGACGCGCACGGCCTGGAACACCACGCGCTTCTTAAGGTCCATCTGCTCGGGCAGCGGCTCAAGCGCAGCGTCGATGTTGGCAGCCGTCCACTCGTCCACGCCCTCGAGCGCGGCCTTGGCGGCATCCAGAATGGCACCCATGCCCTCCTTGGCCAGGCCCTTGTTGACGGACTTCTCGTCATACTCGAGCGTCTCGGCCGTAGCGAAGATGGGGGCGGCGACGGTCACGGCGTCAGCCGGCATCTTGGTGCGCGGCTTGACGATGGCGGCAAGCGCATCGATCCAATCCTCGCCGTACTCAACATTACCCTCGATGAGACCCGCCTCGTGCAGCTCGGGGACCATGATCTCGTCGGCAAACTGAGCATCGGACATGCCGTTGATGTACTCGGCATTGACCCAGTCGAGCTTCTTGGGATCGAAGGTTGCCGGGTTCTTGGAGATGCGGTCGAGCGAGAACTTGCTGGCCAGGACATCGCGCGGGATGATCGTGGTCTCGCCGTCGAGCGACCAGCCGAGCAGCGCCAGGTAGTTGACGAAGGCGTCGGACAGGTAGCCGGCGTCGCGGTACTCCTCCACCGAGGTGGCGCCGTGGCGCTTGGAGAGCTTCTTGCCGTCGGCACCCAAGATCATGGAGATGTGGGCGAACGTAGGCACGGGCGCGCCGAGGGCCTCATAGACCATGACCTGACGCGGGGTGTTGGACAGGTGGTCGTCGCCGCGGATGACATGGGTGATCTTCATCATGGCGTCGTCGACGACGGTCGCGAAGTTGTACGTGGGCGTGCCATCGGAGCGGAAGATGACAAAGTCGTCGAGCTCCTTGGCGTCGAAGGTCACCTCGCCGTGGACGGCGTCGTGGATGACGACGTCGCCGCGGTCCTCGGGCACCTTGATGCGCAGGACGTAGGACTCGCCGGCCTCGATGCGGCGGCGGGCCTCCTCGGGATCAAGATCGCGGCAACGGCGCTGATAGCCCTGGAAGGGGTCCTTGCGCTCCTGCGCGGCCTTGCGGTCGGCGTCGAGCTGCTCCTTGGTGCAGAAGCAGGGATAGGCCTTGCCCTCGTCCCAAAGCTTCTGGGCGGCCTGCTTGTACAGGTCCAGGCGCTCGGTCTGAGCGTAGGGACCAAAATCGCCGCCCACCTCGGGACCCTCGTCCCAGTCCAGGCCCAGCCAACGCATGGCGCGCAGGATGATCTGCGTATTCTCGTCGGTGGAGCGGGTGGGGTCGGTGTCGTCGATGCGCAGGATGAACGTGCCGCCGTTTGCGCGGGCGAAAGCCCAGTTATAGATAGCGGTGCGGGCGCCGCCAATGTGCAGCTTGCCCGTCGGTGAGGGTGCAAAGCGGACGCGAACGTCTGATGCCATGGAAATCTCCTCGATTGCAGGATGGATGTCTAACCGCACCAGTATAAAGCATCAAGGCAACCTCCGCACAAAGGGCACCGACCCACTCATTGGGGACAGACTTAAATGACCAGTCTTTGGGCAACCTGTCGGCATTTAGGTAAGGCTGTTCGTTTAAGCCTGTCCCCAATGAGTACCCGGCCGGCCATTTAAGCCTGTCCCCAATGAGTAGGTGCGGAAAGGGTGTGAATGTTGGATTTACGCGCTATGATGTGCCCTTGCATACAGAGCCCGGCGGAATGGTAACGGTCGCCGGGACACGTTATTCGAAAGGACAATCATGTCAGAAGAGCTTCGTTCCATCCCGCCCCAACACGGATCGTTTGTGTTTACGTCGGAGTCGGTGACCGAAGGCCATCCCGATAAGATCGCCGACCAGATCAGCGACGCCGTACTCGACGCAATCCTCGCCAAAGAAATAGAGCTCCAGGAGCAGGGCTATATTGCGCCCAACGGCGTGCCTGCCAACGTGGAGAACGTCCGCTGCGCCTGCGAGACCCTCGTGACCACCGGCACCGTCATCGTCGCCGGCGAGATTCGCACCCAGGCCTACGTCGACGTGCAGGAAATCGCTCGCGGCGTTATCCGCCGCATTGGCTACAACCGTGCCAAGTTCGGTTTTGACTGCGATACCTGCGGCGTTATGAGCCTCATCCACGAGCAGTCGCCCGATATCGCCCAGGGCGTCGACGAGTCCTTCGAGACCCAGACCGGCGCTACCACCGACCCGATCGACCTGATCGGTGCCGGCGACCAGGGCATGATGTTCGGTTATGCCTCCAACGAGACCAAGACCCTCATGCCCATGCCGCACTACCTGGCGAGTCGCCTGGCCGAGCGCCTGGCTGCCGTGCGTCACGACGGCACCCTCGCCTATCTGCGTCCCGACGGCAAAACCCAGGTCACCGTGCGCTACGAAGACGGCAAGCCCGTCGAGGTCACGACCATCGTCATCTCCACACAGCACGCCGCCGAGATCGAGGACATGGGCAAGATCAAGGCCGACCTCATCGAGCACGTCATCACCCCGGTCATGGCCGCTGAGAACATGCCATGGGACAACGCGGACATCTACGTGAACCCCACCGGTCGCTTTGTCGTGGGCGGTCCCATGGGCGACACGGGCCTCACCGGCCGCAAGATCATCGTCGACACCTACGGCGGCTACGGCCGTCACGGCGGCGGTGCCTTTAGCGGAAAGGACTGCACCAAGGTCGACCGCTCCGCCGCGTATGCCGCGCGCTGGGTCGCCAAGAACGTGGTCGCCGCCGGTCTGGCCGACCGCTGCGAAGTCGAGCTTGCCTACGCCATCGGCGTTTCCAAGCCCCTCTCAATCATGGTCGACACCTTCGGTACCGCACATGTTGCCGAGGACAAGATCGTTGAAGCCGTAGAGAAGACCTTCGACCTGCGCCCGGGCGCAATCATCCGCGACCTAGACCTGCGTCGCCCCATCTACGAAAAGACAGCAGCCTACGGTCACTTCGGCCGAGAAGACGCCGACTTCACCTGGGAGAAGACCGACCGAGTCGAAGAACTCAAATCAGCCTGCGGCCTGTAATTAAGAGCCGCTAAGGTCACAACACGCATGCGCTTTCAAAAGAAGCACCGCCCCCAAGCGGTGCTTCTTTTTTATTAATCCGGTGGTGAAGATGCTTCGATATGAGCCTACGCTGCGTCACCAGCTAATGAATTTTGCAGCACACGCGCCTCTACCATGTATCCTTAGTTCCGAGGGCTTTGGTATTTGGTCGGTCGCGAGTTCCGCACGAGCCGGAGGCCACTTAATGTGGCCTCCGTGCGAGCCAGGACTGTAGAGCAGGCGACCAAATACCAAAGTCCTCGGAACGACGGGATAGAACAGGAGCACCCATGGCAGGCAAGCCGCAAACACTAGCTACGACCTCGGCATTCGAGATCTTGGGCCCCGTCATGGTCGGCCCCAGCTCATCACACACCGCCGGCGCCCTGCGCTGCGCCCAAGTTGCCGCCAGCCTGCTAGAAGGCCGCATTACCAAGGTCACCTTTGGCCTGTGGAACTCCTTCGCCCACACCTACCGCGGCCACGGCACCGATCGTGCGCTCGTCGCGGGCATACTGGGCCTCGACACCGATGACGAGAACATCAAGCAGGCCTTCGACCTCGCGCGCGAGCAGGGCCTCGAATATCACTTTGACATCAAGGGCGACGACGCCTCCATCCACCCCAATACCGTCGACATCGACATGGTCGATGACACGGGCGCCACGGCACAGGTCCGCGGTGAAAGCCTTGGCGGCGGCAAGATGCGCATCAGCCGCATTAACGGCGTCGGCGTCGACATCTCGGGCATGTATTCCACGCTCTTCGTGGCGCACAAGGACGTTCCCGGCGTGCTCGCCGCGCTCACGAACCTGCTCGCCTACGCCCACGTGAACATCGCCTTCTGCCGCACCTACCGAACCGAAGTGGGCGGCCAGGCCTACTCCGTCTTTGAGACCGACGGTGCGCCCGACGACACCGTCGTCCCCATGTTACGCAAGCTCGACAATGTCGATTACGCGACCTTTATCGAGCTCCCCGGTTCTGCCTCGTCGCTCTCCCCCGGCGTCTCGGCCAAGGAGATCTTCGACGACGGCGAGCAGCTGCTCGATGCGTGCGAGGAACTGGGGCTCAGCATCGGCGCCGTCATGGCCGTGCGTGAGGCGCGCCTGACCGGCGAAGCCCACGCCGTCGACGCCATGCGTCGCGTGCTCGACGTCATGCGGGAGGAGACCACGGCCCCCATCGCCAATCCGCAGCGATCGCTCGGCGGGCTTATCGGCGGCGAGGCCAAACTCGTCGATGCCACCGGCCGCAACGATTTGAGCACGAGCCTGATGGGCGCCGTCCAGACCGACGCCGTAGCCCGCGCCATGGCCGTGCTCGAGCGCTCGGCCACGATGGGCGTAATCGTCGCAGCTCCGACGGCAGGATCCGCGGGTGTTGTGCCCGGCTGCGTGCTGGCGCTCGCCGATCGCCTGCAGCTCGACGACGAGCAGGTCATGGACGCGCTCTACTGCGCAGCCGCCATCGGCCTCAACCTCACCACAAGCGCCTGCGTCGCCGGCGCTGAGGGCGGCTGTCAGGCCGAGGTGGGAAGCGCCGCCGCCATGGCGGCCGCCGCGCTGGTGCAGATGCTCGGCGGCACGCCCGAGCAGGCGCTCGACGCCAGTTCCATCGCGCTGAGTAACCTGCTGGGCCTCGTTTGTGACCCCGTCGGTGGCCTCGTGGAGGTGCCCTGCCAAAACCGCAACGCCATCGGCGTGGCAGCGGCCTTTAGCTCGGCACAACTCGCCCTCGCAGGCATTAAGAGCTTGGTGCCGTTTGACCAGATGGCACATGTCATGCTCTCGGTGGGTCACGCGTTGCCGGCCACGCTGCGCGAGACGGCAAAGGGCGGCATCGCGCAGGCTCCGGCCGCACTTTCGGCCTGTGCAAAATGCGGCGTGTGCGGATAACGGCAAAGAATGACTCAAAGGTGGGACAAATGTCCCACCTCTTTTGAATGCCACCGTTTCCGTACCACAAACAGCAGGGCAATCGCTATAATGCAAGCCCAGTAAAAACACGATGAGCCATAAGGCGAAATTCGAAGGATATGCATACGATGTCGCAAAACGATCGAACTCAACTGATTCCCGATCCGCAGCAGCCGAGCAGGCACACCGGCGGCGTTCAGTCACCGCGTCCTATCGCGCCGAGCCACGGTCAGCAGCGTGGTGCTGCAAACGCTTCCCAACGCCCAAACCAACAGCGACAGCAGCGCCAGGCAAACGGCAATGCGCCCAAGCAGCCCCCCACGCACGCCCGAGGCGATCGCGGCCCCGCGCGCAAGTCCGCCGGCAACAATAAGTCGGGCAAAAAGACGACGCTCTTTGTCGTCTTGGGTCTTATCGTCATTGTCTATATCGTAGGAATCGTAGCGTTTTCGCAGCTAGCCTACCCCAACACCACCATCGCCGGCGTCGACGTCTCGTTCTCCAACGCTTCGTCTGCCGCCACCAAGGTCAATTCGGCATGGAAGCACTATAAGCTCACCGTGACAGGCGATGACTTTAGCTGGACCTATCAGCCCGAGTCCGATGAGCCCATCGTCGATGGCGAAGCTGCCGCAAAAGAGATTATCAGCCACAACGAAGCCTTTGTATGGCCGGTCCGCCTTGTGGAATCCTTAAGCGGCAAGGCCAAAACAACCGCTACCTCCAACGAAGTCGATCTTGATCAAGACGTCGACCTGTCCATGCTCTCCGATACCTTTGACCAAAAGAAGTTTGAGAAGGATCTGGGCGCCGCCATCGACGAGTTTAACGAGGGGCGTTCGGGCACGTTCGAGGCCAATAGCTCCTATGACGAGCAGGCCGGCAAGTTTACCGTCGAGAAGGCGCGCTCCAACGAAAAACTCAACCGCGAGCATGTCATTAAGTATGCCGAGC
This sequence comes from uncultured Collinsella sp., assembly GCA_965147105.1. Taxonomy (GTDB): domain Bacteria; phylum Actinomycetota; class Coriobacteriia; order Coriobacteriales; family Coriobacteriaceae; genus Collinsella. The sequence continues at coordinate 33,876 of CBCTIZ010000019.1, forward strand.
TCGAGCTTGCCTCGCTGGCCGAGACCGTAGATCTTTCCAAGCTCGGCAACGATGCCTATGAGCCGCTCAATGGAACGCTGACCGATGATCAGATTCAGGCCGCATGCGATGCCGCCAACAACTTCCTGGGCGTCAACGTGACCCTCAAGCTCAACGGCGAGGATGCCGGCAAGGTTGATGGCAGCTCCGTGTTGCAGTGGATCAGCTTTGCCGATCCGGCCAATCCCACGCTCGATACGTCGCAGATCAGCAGCTGGGCAGCCGAGCTCGCCAACGGCTTTAATACCGTGGGCTCCACTCGCTGGTGGACGCGCGCCGATGGCAAGCAGTGCGCCGTCGAAGGCGGCGACTTTGGTTGGTCCATCGACAGCAGCTCGCTCGCCAAGCAGGTCGAGGACGCCATTAACAACAAGCAGACCGGCGAAATCGAGATCAAGTACTCCCAGAAGGCCGACACCTTTACCGCAAAGGGAGAGCCCGACTGGAAGGCGTATATCGACGTCGACCTGTCCGAGCAGCACGCGCGCTACTATGACGAGAACGGTAATATCGTTTGGGAGGCCAACTTTATTTCCGGCAAACCGGGCGAAGACGCCACCCCCGAGGGCGTGTGGCAGATCAACAGCAACGACGGCGGCAGCACCCTGATCGGAGCCAAGGACCCCGAGACCGGTAAGCCCAAATACGAAAGCCCGGTGAGCTACTGGATGCCGTTCGAGGGCAATATGATCGGCTTCCACGATGCCACCTGGCAAAACGACAAGAGCTTCGATAACGCCGAGTCGTACAAATGGTGTGGCAGCCACGGCTGCATCAACCTGCGTCTGGCAGACGCCAAGGCACTTCACGACTGCATCAAAGTCGGCCTGTGCGTGGTTGTCCACTCGTAGTGCAACGCGCGCATTCCTACAACGTGGAACCGCTGCGACCAATCTAACAGTTCCGAAAGAAACCGTCCTATGCGCCCGCCCCAACCGGTGGGCGCATATAATTATCGAGGTTCTATCTATAAAGGAGACGCTATGCCGAATGTCCCCACGATCACCCCGGGCCCAGATGATACCGAGCGCACACCCGAAGGTGCCACCGAAACGATTCCCCTGATTGCAAACGTACATGCCGACAAGCAGAGCGGACGCACGAACGATACGGCCGAGATTTCCGATGAAGAGGCATATGCCAAGCTCAAGGCAAAACGTGCCGAACGTCGACGCAAAAAGCTGATTCGACGCGGTATTGCCGCCGGCGTCGTGGGTGCCATCGCGCTCATTGCCATTGTCGCAACCCTTGTTATCAATGCGCAGCCACAGGGCGCTAGCGGTCCTGTGACCGACATGGTGACCGAGGGCACGTTTACCACAACGGTCGAGGCGAAAGGCCAGCTCAAACCCATTTCGTCCTCAGTGGTCTCCCCTTCTGTCGACGGTACGGTCGATTCGATCAACGTGCAGGCAGGCCAATCCGTCAACGAGGGTGACGTGCTTATGACCATTAAAAACGACGAGCTCGACCGCAACGTTGCCGAGGCGCAGCGTGCAGTTGCAGCCGCCCAGGAAGACCTCGCCAACGCACAGAAAGCCGCCGCTGCCGCGCAGGCCACCCCAACGACGGACGTCGATGGAGCTTCCGCAGCGGCTGGCGTCTCCGCCGCATCAGCGGACACGAACGCCGTATCGGCCGCGCAGCGCAGCCTCGCATCGGCCCAGGCAAACCTCGATCAGGCGAACGCCAAGGCCGCCGGACGCACGGTTACGGCCCCGAGCTCGGGTAGCATCGTGGAGCTCAACGCCAAGGTGGGCGCCACGGTAACAGGCGGCATGATCATGGGCGAAAGCGATACGAGCAGCGGCAAGCAGTGCATGCAGATCGCCGACCTATCCAAGATGAAGGTGACCGTGCAGGTGGGCGAAAAGGACATCGCCAAGATCGCCGTTGGGCAGAGCGCCAACGTCACGTATCCCGCGTTTCCCGATATCGTGAGCCAGGGCACCGTCACGGCTATCGCGTCGGTGGCAAACTCCGACGCCGCCAACGGTGGCGGCGGCAGCGTAACCTTTAACGTCGACATTCTCATCGAGGCGCCCGACGCGCGCCTGAAGCCGGGCATGACGGCCGACGTATCGGTGGTGACCGAGCAGCTCGACGACGTGGTGATGGTGCCGACGATGGCGCTCATGACCGAAGACGGCGAACACTATTACGTCAACGTGGCGACTGATGACGAGGGAAAGCAAACCCGTCGCGTGAAGGTGACCGTCGTGACGCAAAACGACAACGAAGCCGTAGTCGGCAAGACACAGGTCAAGCGCGACGACCAGGGCAACGAGATCAACCCCAACGTGCCGGTTACCAAGCTGCGCGATGGCGACACCCTCGTCATGGACACCGGAGCGAACGCAACGGCTGACGGCGGCTACAGCGCGGATTCGGGCAGCATGTCTGCCGACGAGGGTATGTAATGCGTCCCGTTATCGACATCCGCAACGTGCACCGCATTTTTGAGAGCGAAGCGGGTTGCGCCCATATCCTGCATAACGTAAGCCTGGCGGTAGAACCCGGCGAATTCGTCGCTATTACCGGCCCTTCGGGCTCGGGCAAGTCAACGCTCATGAACATCCTAGGCTGCCTGGATAAGCCGACGGCGGGCGACTATTACCTGCAAGGGCTCAACGTGGCCGAGCTCGATGATGACGAGCTCACCGAAGTCCGCGCCCTGAGCATCGGCTTTGTCTTTCAGAGCTTCAACCTGCTGCCGCGCCTGTCGGTTATCGAAAACGTCATGCTGCCGCTGGCCTACACCAATGTGCCCCGTAACCAGCGCGAAATGCGCGCCGTGCACGCGCTGCAGGCTGTCACGCTGCCCGTCGACCACTGGGACCACCGCATATCCGAGCTCTCGGGCGGCCAGATGCAGCGCGTCGCCATCGCGCGCGCCCTCGTCAATGACCCGCCCATCATTCTGGCCGACGAGCCGACGGGAAACCTGGACTCCGCTACCGGAGCGCTTGTGATGGAGACCTTCCATAAGCTCCAGAAGCGCGGCAAAACCATCGTTCTTATCACACACGATCCCGGCATCGCCGCCGAGGCCGACCGCGCCGTGACCATCCGCGACGGCCGCATCCACGACGGCGCATATATTCCACATGCACCGAAGACCCTACGCAGTGCCGTAGATAGCCTGCCCATGATTTCCGCCTCCGCCAACCCGCCGAAAGGAGTGGTGGCATGAGCGCCCGCGATCTCATCCAGGAAGCCCTTCACTCGCTCGAGGCCAACAAGGGACGCAGCCTGCTCACCATCCTGGGCATTGTCATCGGCATCGCCTCGGTTATCGCCATGACTTCGCTCATCGGCGGCATCCAAAACAGTCTGGTCAACAGCCTGGGCCTCAATGCGGCACGCATGGTGCAAATCTATTCGTCGCAAGAACTCACCGAGTCGGACATCGAGAAGCTTCAAAAACTGGTGCCGCAGATTGAGCAGATCGGCATTGTCGACAGCGCGTATACCGAGTACAAGACCGGCGATAAAAGCTATACCGTCATGGCGCAGGGCGTCGATAGCGAAATGCTCGACGCAGTGGGGGCCGGCAAGCTCGTTGCGGGGCGTACCTATTCCCAGGCCGAGTCTCAATCAGGCTCGCGCGTGGCGCTCATCAGCCGCGGCGGCGCCGATCAGCTTTACGGCAACGAACAGGACGCGGTGGGGAAAACCATCAAGGTGTCCAACGGCGAGGTGCAGATTGTAGGCGTGATCGATGGCGGCAGCGACTCCATGGGCTCACTCACACTGTATATGCCACGCGAAACCATCTCCGGGCTGTTTGGCGACGAGAATCCTTCATTCCCCAGCGTGACGGCACTTGCCGCCGAGGGCACGGACATGGATGAGTTCTGCAAGACCATCGAGTCCAAGGTGCGCACGATGAAGGGCATCGCGGAGGATGATGAGTACGACAGTGTATCGGCGACCTCCATGAAAAGCGCCATCGATGCGCTCAACTCCTTTATGGGCGCGTTCTCGCTCATCATGGGTGCTGTCGCCAGCATCTCGCTGCTTGTCGGCGGTATCGGCATTATGAATATGATGCTTACCAACGTAACGGAGCGCATTCGCGAGATCGGTATTCGCCGTGCCCTGGGCGCCAGTCGTCGCGATATCACCGCGCAGTTTTTGGCCGAGTCCTCGGCGCTGTGCGTCACCGGCGGACTGTTGGGTGTCCTGATTGGCTATCTGCTGGCCTGGGGACTCACGTTCTTTGCCGCAAGCTCGGGCATCATGAGCGAGTTTGGAGCCACCGGGACGATCACGCCAAGCTTCTCCATTACGACAGTGTTGATCGCGTTTGCCGTATCGGTCGGCATCGGCGTAATCTTTGGCTTCTACCCCGCTCGACGCGCGGCAAAACTCGACCCGGTGGAGTGCCTACGCTACCAGTAAGCCACCACCAACAAGTTGCGGTGAATTATGGACTGAATATGCTATCTAGCAGCAAAAACAGACACTATTTCACCGCAACTTATTGAAGGGCTGCTTGCGCCAGTTCCGGGCGTCGTCCTCGAGCTTTTGGCGGATGACGGGCTTGTACGGGTCGAGCTTGCTCAGGGCGCTCCTCCTCGCGGGCGGGAGGGCGCGGCGAGCGCCTAGCGCGCGAACTCCCGTAAGAGCGCGTCTTCCACTTCCCGAAGCGAAAGGGCCCCGCCTCCCTCGGCGGGACGGGCGA
>CBCTIZ010000020.1:0-38290 GCA_965147105.1 uncultured Collinsella sp.
GCGGGTGGTTTAAAGCTGGCCGCTGCGCGGCCAGCAGACTAAAGTCTTGAATCAAACAGGTAGCCGAGGGGTTCTCCGCCCCAGCTGTCGGTGAGTTTCGGGTAACCGCCGGCAAGAACATTGTTCACGATGCCGGTGCGGACCCGGGAGCCACCCGTATACTGGTTAAGTTCCTCGCTGGCTCCCTGATCCTTGAACTTGAAGCGGTGGTTCTTGTTGATGCCGCCGTTGCCGGAAACCGACAGATGGTTATCGGGATTCACCCAGTAATCAAACAGGTTGATTGTTGTCCCCGAAGGCGAAATCGTCGGAACCGTGTGGTCCGAAATTGCCGCCTCGGCACGAAGCGGCAGGAAGAAACTCGCCGTCAGCGCGATGGCGAGGGCCAGAACAATCGCATATGGCGAGACCGAGCGCAGCCCGCGACGACGGCCACAAGACATGACGGACCACCGCTCGCGCGGCCGGTGTTCACCAGGAAGTTCCCTGCTTAGACACCCCCCGGTAGCAATATTCACGAGTCGAGACGTCATCTCTCTGAGCTCCTGCATAATTTCCTCCCCAGTCACACGGCGACCTGCCCGGGCGCTCCCCGGGGGCCGAGGCGGTCTGGCACATGCCCGCGGTCGTTCAAGGAATACCAACCCCAGCATATGTCTCTTAAGATATCTTAGCCTTTTTCTATTACAGTTTTCGTCTCATTACCGATGAAATCGGCTCAGTCCCTTTGTCACATTCTAGAGCGTGCGGAGCAGGGCGATGAGGAAGCGGGTGCCTTGGAGGTAGGCGCGACGGGTGATGCGCTCGTTGGTGCCGTGGACGCCGCGGTCGCATTCGTCATCGTCGACCACAAAGGCGGAGAAGCGGATGCACTCGCGGCAAATGCGCTGGTAGTTGGCGGCATCGGTTGCGCCAATCACGGTCGAGGGCACGATGCTGATCGGCTCTTGGCCCACCGCAGACGATCCGTTTTCCTCCGTCCCCTTGGGATCACGGAAATAGCGGGCGGCGATGGCGCGAACGGCCTCGAGCCCCGGACCGCCCACGCGCGGGGACGGCGAGGGCTCGGAGCTGCCGGGGCCCAGCTCGACCTCGACTCGGCCAGCGAGCCCAGCGGTGGCAACGGCCTCGCGGCAGCAGGCCACGACATCGGCCACGCTCGTGCCCTCGAGCATGCGGAAGTTGATATTGGCCCACATATCCTGCGGCATTACGTTGGCACCGGTACTGCCGCCTTCGATTTGCGTGGGCGCGCAGGTGGTGGTTACAAGCGGGTACAGCTTTTTGCTGGCGAGGCAGTCGCGCACGATGGCATCCTTGCTGGCAGCAATCTCGTCTGCGGTATAAAGCCCCAGCTCGACGAGCTGCGCGGCAAGCAGGTCGGTCACACGCGCCGGCCACTCGATATCGCAAATCGCGGCAATAGCGCGGCTGAGCACTTCGAGCGACGTGCCGCCGTAAGGGTTGGAAGAATGCCCGCCTTCGCTCTTCGTCCTGAGCACGATATCGGCATAGCCCTTCTCGGCAAGATCGGCATGCATAAGCCAACCCTCACCTGCGCTGTACTCGGCAGCCGCAACGATACGATAGTCGCCCTCGTCGATCAGGTACTCAAGCTCAACGCCACGCTCCTCGAGCGCGCGGCCAATGGCACCCGCGCCGCACTGCGTGGTCTCCTCATCCTGGCCAAAAGCCAGCAGCAGGGTTCGCTCGTGTTGCCAGCCGTGCGCCAGCGCATACTCAACGGCCTCCAGGATGCCCGCAACCTGGTCTTTCATATCGATGGCGCCGCGACCCCAAATATAGGTGTCGTCCACGTGCCCGCTAAAGGGATCGTGCGTCCAGTCCGTCTCGGTGCCCGGCACCACGGGAACCACGTCCATGTGGCCCATGAGCATGACCGGCTTGAGGGCGGGGTCGGCGCCGGCAAGCGTCACGAGCAGCGAATGGTCGATGAGCTCGACCTCGCCCGTCGCAAACACGCGCGGCCAGGCCTGCTGCATATAGGCGCGCAGGTCGGCAAACGCCTGCCAGTCCACCGTCTGGGCATCCATGCTCGAAATCGTCGGAAACGACAGCACGCGGCCCAGGCGCTCGCATGCGCCGACCTCGTCGATATCGGCAAAATCATCCTCGTGCGCAAAGAAACGCCAAACCTCGGCCATGACATCCTTTCGATTGTGATGACGAGGGCCGCCCCACCGGAGCGGCCCTGTCATGCAAACATTTGCGGTCGGTTATTTGTCCTCGAGATAACGCGAGAGAAACTCGCGGGCGCGCTGGTGCTTGGGGTTGCCGAAGAGCTCGGCCGGCGCGGCATCCTCGAGCACCACGCCCTTGTCCATAAAGACCACGCGATCGGACACGGTGCGGGCAAAGGCCATCTCGTGCGTGACGACGACCATGGTCATGCCGTCGGCAGCGAGCTTGCGCATGACCTCGAGCACCTCTCCCACGATCTCGGGATCGAGTGCGGAGGTCGGCTCGTCGAACAGCATGATCTGCGGATTCATGCATAGGGCACGAGCGATGGCAACGCGCTGCTTTTGGCCGCCGGACAGGCGACCCACGGCAGCGTGCGTGAACTTCTCGAGTCCCACGCTCGTCAGATGCTCCATCGCAATTTTTTCAGCCTCGGCCTTGCTCATCTTTTTGAGCGTGACGGGCGCGAGCGTGCAGTTGTCGAGCACGTCCATGTTGTTGAACAGGTTAAAGCCCTGAAACACCATGCCGATGTCCTCGCGCAGCTTGTTGATGTTACAGCGCTCGGCCGTGAGGTCCTGGCCGTGGAACCAGATATGGCCCGCGTCCGGAGTCTCGAGCAGGTTGAGGCAGCGCAGGAAAGTCGACTTGCCCGAGCCCGAGGCGCCGATAATGGTGACGACCTCGCCGGGGTTAACGGACAGGTCGATGCCCTTGAGCACCTCGAGCGAACCGAAGCTCTTGCGCAGGCCCTCGACGCGGATGAGCGGCTCATTGGTCTGAACGGCGGCCGCAACGCCGGTAGTGGCGGTATCTGCCATGATGATTCTCCTCGTCTTAAGCCTAGTTAGAGCTGGGCAGCGTGGCCGGAGCCTCGGCACCGAGCTTTTTGCCAAAGGCTTCGAGCAGGCGGCTCGCCACGAGCGTCAGGATCAGGTAGACCACGAGCGCCACGCAGTAGACCTCCATCTGGCGGTAGTACACGCCGGCGACCGTGGTAGTAGCGTACATAAGGTCGAACACGCCGATGACCGAGAGCACCGACGAATCCTTGATGTTGATGATGAGCTCGTTGGTGAGCGCCGGAATCGCATTTTTAATGCCCTGGGGGAACACGACTTTGCGCATGGCCTGCCACTGCGACAGGCCCAGCGATCGCGCCGCCTCGGCTTGGCCGGGATCGATGGACTCGATGCCGCCGCGCAGGACCTCCATCATGTAGGCGGTGGAGTTGAGCGAGATGGTGACGAGGCCGGCGGTGAAGGTGCTCCAGATCTGGTTGGCCTGGGCGGTCTCGAAGCCCATGCCGCGCAAAACGGTGAAGCCCGCGTAATAGATGAGTAGGCCCTGGACCATCATGGGCGTACCGCGCACGATGGTGGAATAGATGGTCGCAAAGCCGCGGCCGATACTCTTAAAGAAGCGCACCAGGTCGTTGTCCACGCGGTCGAAGGTCTGAATACGCAGGAACACAAAGAGCAGCGCCAGGAAGAATGCGATGACCGTGCCGAAGGTGGCAAGCGCGATGGTGATCTCGATACCGCGAATGAAGAAGTCTCCGCTCTTGTAGGTCATGTAGACCAGGCTCGACAAAAAGTCGCTGGGGTTGGAATCCGAGACAATGCTCACCTGCACCAGATCGATAAACGACATGACGCAGCGGTCCACGAAAAAGATCGCCGCGATGGCGACCACGACGTAGCTGCCCAGGCGCGCGCCGCGACGGAAGCGCTCGGAAGCAAACGGCGACGCCTCGCGATAGTCGCTCCAGTGCATAAGCTTGGTGACCAGCGCCGCCGCCGACACGACGAGCCAGGCCCAAAGAATCGCCCAAAGGCAATCTTGGAACACGCCCGTGGGGGCCAAGAAGCTCAGCGGCGTGGGGTTGCGCTGGCTAAACGCCAGGCCGAGCGCCGCGATAACGCTCGTGCCCAGGTATACATAACGGTGGTCGGCCTTGATAAAGGAGGCCAGGCGATTAATGGTTTTCATGCTGCCTCCCTATGCCGGCTGACGGTCGAGGCACGCGTCCCACATTTGGTCGCGCTCCTCTTGGCTAATGCCCTTGAGTGTCTTATCGATGAGCTTAAGCAGCTTGTCCGAGCCCTTGCGGCAACCGACATTTGCCGCGACCTCCTGCTTAAAGCCCTCGCCCTCGGCAAAATGGATGGGGACGATACCGGGATTTTGGGCCATATAGCCCTTCTCGTTTTCGGTGTTGTAGGTCACGGCGTCGCACGTGCCCTGCAGCAGGTTCGAGAACACCGTGGGGACGGAGTCGACCGGGTTCTTGTGCACAACGCCCGGGATCTCGTCGATGACGGTATCGAGCATGGTGTCCTTTTGGCCGAGCACCGTGGCGCCGCTAAAGTCGCTGAGCTTGGTGGCGTTTTGGTAGGGCGAGCCCTCTTTTACGAACAGGCCAAAGTAGCCAATGAAGTACGGGTCGGAAAAGCCGACGGACTCCTCGCGCTCGGGCGTGGCGCTCATGCCGGCGATGATGAGGTCGATTTGGCCGTTGTTGAGCGAATCGATAAGACCCGAGAAGCTCTGCTTGACGGCAACGGGCTCGCCGCCGAGGGCCTTGCAGACGATCTTGGCGATCTGCACGTCGTAACCATCGGCATAGGCGCCCTGCACGTTGTCGATGGGGATGGTGTACTCGCTGGCTTCGGAAACCTGCCAGTTGTACGGGGCGTAGGCCGCCTCCATGCCAATGCGGATCTTATCCTTGCCGATCACGGAATCGGACAGGTCGTCGCGACCGCCGCCCGTCGTGGGCTGAACTACTTCCAGCGTGGAGGGGCGCTGGCAACCGGCAAGTGCGCCGGCGACGACAGAAGCGCTCGCAGCGAGAGCGCTACCCAAAAAGATGCGACGGCTGCACACCGGCTGTGGATGCGCGTCGCGTTGATGGGGAGAATGCATAATCTGCCTTCCCTGTTGAATCGTATGCTGACGACTTAACAGGATACCGCTCAGCGCTACCTCCAGCAAATGCATATATAAATGCATATATACAAGTTTACGAACTGAAAACGATTGGTAGTCGTTGGGGACGTTCTTAAACGACTAGTCAAACAAGAACGTCCCCAACGACTAGGCATGAAAAAGGCAAGGCATAGACCTTCTGGTCATGCCTTGCCTTTTGAATGACAAATTATCGCTCTGGACGGCGCGCAGCATCGACCGAGCGGCGGAACCTCTAGAGCAAGGTAACGCTAAAGCTGCGCTTGTCCGTCTCGCCGGGAGCCAAGGTGATGGTGTTGACCTTGTGCTCAAAGACGTCGTCCTCGGTGTCCGTGGTGGTATGACCGGTCCAGGGCTCGAGCGCCACAAACGGGGCGTCGTTGGCGGCAGACCACACGCCGATGTACTTAAAGCCCTCAAAGTCGATCTTGACGCCGTGGCCCGACTTGCGGCCGCGCAGCGTGAGCGTGGAGCCCGGGGTATCGGTGAACATGATGGCGTCGTTATCGAAGCTGCGGTGCGTGATGGGCAGCACGTCCGAGTTATCGGGAGCCTTGTAGCTACCCTCGAACGTCATGAGGCCATCGGGCGTGATGATGGGGGCCTCGTTGGTCCAAGCCTCGGTAAATGCCAGCTCGTAATCCTCGAACGCCTCATCCTCGGCACCGGGAGCAGGTACGTTAAATGCGGGGTGGCCGCCCACCGAGAACGGCAGGTCCACGTCGCCGGTATTGGTGACGGCAAAGGTCTGGGTAAGTGTGGCGTCACCAGTCAGGGCATAGGTCATGTTGAGCTTAAAGTGGAACGGAAAGGCCTTGAGCGACTCGGGCGTGTCGGTGATCTCGTACGTTACCGAGGAGCCGTCCTCCGAAACCTCGACCAGCTTGTGCTCGACGATGCGCGCGAGGCCGTGGCGCGGCATCTCGCAGGTGCCAGCCGCAGACGTCGCCGTGTTGTTGCGCAGCGAGCCCACAATGGGGAACAGGATGGGCGCATGCTTGCCCCAAAAGGCGGGGTCGCCCTGCCACAGATACTCGTTGCCGTTGAGGGCAAGGCTCGTGAGCTGGGCGCCCATGGAATCGATGGCCGCGGTGAGGCTGCCGCGCTTGATGGTAGTGACGGTAGACATGCTACTTCCTCCAAAAGTAAACAATAGTGTCGAGGGCTATTGTCCCACTCTTGGCGGCGGGGTTGAGCGACAGGCGCAGTTATTGAGCAATAGCGTAAAGGTCAAACCCGCCCTGCGGAGTGCTATCGACCGTATCGGGCGCCTGCGAGTTAAAGCTCACGGGAACCATGCGCTTTGAGGCGCGGAAGCGCGTGCCGTCGGTGGCGACGGGCGGTTCGTCGACGGTGAGCTCGTAGTCGCCGGGCTTGAGCTCGATGCCGTCACCAGCGGAATTGACGTATTGATACTCGTCAATCGTCTGCCCTTTGAGCGTACGCCCCACGATGTGGATGAGCATTTGGCTGTCGCCACGCGCGGTGTCCCACGTCGCGCCGTCCTTGACCTCGACCGACGCATGTACCGAGCGCGTGCGGCTGAGCGATTGCTCGACAGACATCTCGACCTTGGCGGCGTCTTGACGCTGCTGCTCGACATGGCTCCAAACGCTACCGATTGCCGAGCAGGCGATAACGCCGGCCATGAAGGCGATGAGGATGGGGCCGAGCGGAGAACGGCGGCCCGCGTCTTCCTCACGAGCCAGGTCGGGGCGATGTGTGGGCGCAGGCGCCTGGGCGCCTTGCGCGGGCACGTCGAGAATGCTGAAGGATGCCGTGCTGTCGGGGTCGATGGTGTGACGCGGCTGCGGGGTCTTGGCCGGCGAGATGGACATGTCCGCCGGCTCACCGAGTGTGGCCGTGGCATCGGCCTTAGCCTCATCGGCCTCGGCTTGGGCCCAAGCCTGCTCAAAGGTCAGGGGCTCGGCGGCATCGGAGGCGGCATCAGGCTCGACAGCGGCATCGTTGCCGGTCTCGTCCTCGTCGCTCGACACGTCACGCGACGCGGGCTCGTCCCACTCCTCGTCCGGAGCCTCGCCCTCGCTATACCACCATTCAAAGTTATCGATATCCATACGGGGCGCCCCTTAGGCCTCGCAAATAAACACTCGCTAGTCTTATACCCCCAGACGGCACCGAAGCTCACCCGCGCCGGACACGAAAACCGTCACAACATTCGACGTTTTTCCTCGTTTTCGAGATTTTCATCGAATGTTGTGACGGTTTAGGCGGCAGCCACGCCGCGAATGTGACAAAGAGACTGTCCCTTTGTCACATTCTGTTAGAGTTGCAGGGATTGAATCCCGCTTATTCACGCGACATTGGAGTGACAACCTTGACCGCCGCAACCACGCCAAAAAGTAAGTCAACCGCCGCCGCGCTCTCCCCCGCGCGCACCAAGCTCTGCCTGGCGCTGCTCGTGCTGTTGGGATTCTCGCTCGGCTGCTCCGAGTTCGTGGTCATCGGCATCGAAAGTGACTTGGCGACGGAACTCGGCGTATCGCTTGCCACCGCAGGCCAACTTATTAGCGTGTTCGCACTGATCTACGCTATCGCGACGCCTGTGCTCGCGCTCAGCACGGGGCGATTCCGCCGCTACCAGCTGCTCGTGTGCTACAGCATCGTCTTTGTGCTCGGCAACCTGGTCATGGCGTTGGCGCCCAACTTCCAGGCGCTGTTTATCTCGCGCATCATCTTGGGCTCTGTCTCGGGCGCACTGCTCGCCGTGGGCGTGACGTACATCCCAGAGCTGCTGTCCCCACAGCAAACTTCGCTTGCCATCTCGGTGGTATATGGTGCTTTTTCCGTGGCAATGGTCTTTGTCACTTCGATCGGCAAGTTTGTGGCCGACACGCTCGATTGGCACGTGGCCATGTACGGCACGCTGGCCTTTGCCGTTCTGATCTGCGGAGCGCTCGTGGCGTTTATGCCGCGCGCTGGGCAAACCGACGAGCCCGCCACTTTTCGCGAGCAGGCGGGTCTGCTACGCGAGCCGAGCATCATCACCGGCATGCTCATCTTTTTGTTTGGCGTGGGGTCGGTCTACGTTTTCTACGGCTACGTGACGCCTTATCTTGAGCAGGTGCTGGGCATGGGCACGGTCGAAGCCAGTACCACGCTCATGGCCTACGGCGTGTTCTGCCTGATCTCGAACATCCTGGGCGGATGGATCGATGCGCGCTTTGGCATGAAGGCGCTACTCGTGACGTTTGTGCTGCAGGCTGCAGCGTTACTCGGACTGTTTGCTGTGGGCGGCACCATGCCGCTCGCGCTGGTCTTTGTCTTTAGCCTGGCGCTGCTCATGTACCTGTTCTCGGTGTCGTGCATCACGCACTTTATGGACGTGGCACGCAGCCGCCATCCCAAGTCGATGGTACTCGCAAGTTCGGTTGAGCCCATGGCGTTTAACGTCGGCATCTCGTTTGGCACCGCAGTGGGCGGCGCCGTGGTAAGCAGCGTTGGCATTGCATATGTAGGCGCAGTGGGTGCCGCGTTCTCGCTTGTGGCCTGGGTGCTTACGCTGGTGACGATTAAGTTGGCTCGCTGGGAACGCAAGAGGGCGATGGCGCAGGCGTAGATGCGATACTCGAGCTCGATGATGGCGATCGAAAGGAAACCGCATATACAACGTGTACTGTTTATCTGCTATGGAAACATCTGCCGCTCGACGATGGCCGAGTCGGTGTTTACCGAGCTCGTGCGCCGCGCTGGGCGCGAGGCGGAGTTTGCCATCGATTCCGCGGCGACCTCGACCGAGGAGATCGGCAACCCGCCACACCACGGTACCGTTGCCAAGCTACGCGAGGTCGGGATTCCCGTCGTCGCACATCGCGCACGTCAGGTGCGTCGCGCGGAGTATGGCGACTGGGACCACATTGTCTATATGGACGACGAGAACGCCCGCGCCCTGTACCGAATTTTTGGGAAGGACCCCGATGGCAAGATCTCGCGCCTGCTCGATTGGACCGATCGCCCCGGCGACGTGGCCGACCCCTGGTACACCGGCAATTTCGACGCCACCTACCGCGATGTACTCGCCGGTTGCACCGCCATGCTCGAGCAGCTGTAGGCGCTCGGGCGGCGCGGGCACACGGGCCACGCCATCGGCATAAAACGAGCGTGGGTTTTCTCCCACTTTGAGCGCTCGAGTGCGCTCTAAACGGGAGAAAATCCACGCTCATGAATGTGACAAAGGGACTGCCCCTTTGCCACATCCGGGACTGGCCCTAGACCGGCTTGACCTCCAGCTTTATCCCCTCGGCGCAGGAGTCGCCCAAAACATCCGAAAGGGCCCAGGTCGCATATAGCGGCAAATAGAGAACCGCTCCGTTGCGCTCAACGTTGCCTCTCGAGAAAACAATCCCGAGCCTTACGCCATATTCAGCCGTATCAAGCACATGACCGAGCGCAGCGTGCGCGTGGTAATAGGAGCCCGATTTAACCTCGATCGGAACAGCCGTCCCATCCGGCCCATCGACCACAAAGTCCACTTCACCGCGCTTTTTTGTCTGATAGTAGTAAAGCTGGCGATTTTGGGCAGCCAGCTGCTGGGCCACCACGTTTTCGTAAATGCCGCCCAGATTGGGCTCCTTGCTATCAAGATACGCCGCTTGGGCGACTCCAACGGGGTAGCGCGCCATCAACATGCCCGTATCCGATTGGTATAGCTTGAACTGCGATGGCCGTGCCGTCTTGAGCAGGGGCGACTTTGGCTCGGTTACGATATCGGCTTTGAGAGCAACGCCGGCATCGACAAGCCAGACAAAATCTCGCTGGTACTTCTCATAATGCGCCTTGGGGTCAATGGAATTGAGCACGAAACGCTTGTGTTCGCCCTCAAGCATAATGGGGAGCTGATCGTAGATGCTCTGCACCTGAAGGGCACGCCCGCTTGCATACTTGGAAATATCCCGTCGGTACTGTTCGTTGAGCTCTAACTGTAGCTGACGAACAGAGGCAAGGTCGCCCTGCGTGTCAAGGAAACGCTGCACGACCTCCGGCATTCCGCCGACAACGGTATAGGTCCTGAAGTTTGCCATCATCGCGTCATGAATGTAATCAGGAATGGGCCTCTCGCTGATACACGCGTCACGTATCGTTTGGCGAGCCCCCTCGCTCACTCCGGTTGCCCAGCAAAACTCCTCAAAATCGAGCGGGAACATCCTAAGCTCGTGGACATACCCCACGGGATAGGACCTGACGCCCTTGAACTGGGTCCCGAGCATTGACCCCGAAAACGCCCAGCGGCATCTCCCGTCCTCAACAAGGAACTTTGCCATCGTCATGATGTCGGGGGCCTCTTGGACCTCATCGATAAACACGAGCGTTTTGCCTGGTGCAATCGACTTTCCCGAAAGAAGCGTCACCCTGCTGATGAAATCATCGGCATCCCGCGCCTCGAGAAGAGCATCTTTTGCCTGGCGATTTTCCATGAGGTTAAGCTCGATGTAGGTTGCATGGTTGGCTTTGCCAAATGCGCGAATCGAATAGCTTTTGCCAATCTGGCGAGAACCCGTAATGAATAAGGCCTTTTGCTCGGCAGACTTCAGCCAGCGCTCCAGCTCTGCAGCTATTTTCCTGCGCAGCATAGGCTCTCCCCTCAGTGTCATCAAATGAAATGCAAAGTTTTATACGCTTGATTATCGATGAAACGCAGAATTTTTAGAACCTAAAATCGGATGAAATGCAGAGATTTGAGATTACAAGCATAATAGAAGGGGCACCACCGGCGAATGTGACAAAAGAACTGTCCCTTTGTCACATTGCGCTCGACTACTCGTCGACGATCTCAGCAAGCCAGACGTTCAGCGTATCGACCTCGGGACAGCAGAACTTTGCCGTGCCTGGCTCGTTGCCGGGCACGGTCCCGCCATAGCGCAGGATATCGATATAGGGAAATCCCACATGGCAGGCCATGGCACACATCTTGCCGCGGTCTCGGTCGAAGTCGAAGACGTCACCCGGCTTGTGCCCGTGATGGCAGCGGCATGTGCCCAGCTGGTCCACGCAGCTAATGCGAATACGTGGGCGCCTGCCGCGCGGGGCACCGAGCGGCTTGTTCTCGCCCGCCGCCTCGGTGCTGCTCTCGTCGGCGTTACTCATGGTCAATCACATCCAGGCAGGCCTCGATGGGAAGGCCGGCGGACTTATCCTCCTGGTCGGCATTGCGCTCGATGAGCTCCGCTACCACACGCATGGCATCGCTCGTCGCGCGCTGCAGGCTCCAACCGGCCATAACGCGGCCGACAAGCACCGCCGAGAACGTGTCGCCCGTGCCCGGAAAGTAGACCGGAATCAGCTCGAAGGGAATCGTGAAGCACTCCCCCGCCACATGGTCGTAACCGATGACGACATTCGCACCGTCGACCACAGCGCTCGTAATGACCACCGACTTGGCGCCCAGGGCACGCACGGCATCCACAAGAGTGCGGCCCTCATCGGGCGTGATTTGCTCGGCAATGGGCGTATCGGTGAGCAGGCACGCCTCGGTGTAGTTTGGCACCGCATAGTCGGCGCACTCGAGCAGGCTGCGCATGAGACCGATCGTGGACTCGGGCACGCCGGCGTAGAGCTTGCCGTTGTCGCCCATGATGGGGTCGACGAACACCTTGGTACCCTTTTGCGCGCGACGGTGGCAGAAGTCCGAAATGATGCGCGTCTCTTCCTCGGTCACGATAAAGCCGGTAGAGATGGCGTCGAACTCAAAGCCGAGCTCCTCCCAGATGGCGAGGCTCTGGCGCACGTACTCGGTGGTGTCGTGGATGTAGAACTTGGGATAGTTGAGCGTATCGGACACAAGTGCCGTCGGCAGGTTGTGGATGCGGTAGCCCATGTGCGACAGCACCGGCAGCATGGCGGAAAGCGCGACCTTGCCGTAGCCGCACATATCGTTGATCAGCAGCAGCTGAGTGTTCTTCATGAGGGTCTCCCTTGGTTCGGGCACGGCGCAGCAGCGCCACAGTGCGACTAAGTGTAGCGCAGGGAGCGTTTGCAGCGTCGAGCGGTTACGGCGTTTGGTAAAACGCCGTAACTATAAGTTTGGTACCTTGACATTGATTTCTCACGCTCCTAAATTGGTTAGGCACAAAACAATTCCACTACCTAACTAAAGAAAGGAGCGAAGCTTAGATATGTGTGTTGAACCACTCGTCCTTCCGCATGAGCCCGGCGGTGACCCGTCGCAACCGGTAGACATACCCGAAGCGGTCAGCGCCGAAGACAAACTCGCCAAGCGCATCCTGAGCGGCCTGGGCTTTTGCGGCCATTACATGCATTTTCACGGCGGCGGCATATCTGGCAAGGCGCCTATTGTCTGCCTACTCGCCAAGCAGCCGACCGGCGAGCTGTCCCAACAGGAGCTCGGCATGCACTTCGACCTCAAGCCAGGGTCCCTTTCCGAGATTCTGTCCAAGCTCGAACTGGGCGGTCTTATCGAGCGCAGTCGCAATCCCAAAGACCGTCGGCAGCTCACCATCCGCCTGACCGAAGCGGGATGGGAAAAGGCCCGTGTTGAGCAGGCAGCCCGCATTCGCTTTAGGGAACAGGCCTTTAGCGCCCTTACGCACGACGAGCGCGAACAGCTCGCCGAGATGCTCGAAAAAATCCGCGTAACCTGGGAGGAACTGGATGATTAAAACCCTCATGGGAAGCATCCGCGACTACATGAAAGTCACCGTTGCCACGCCATTGCTCGTGCTTGGCGAGGTGCTCTGCGAGATGCTGATTCCATTTATCACCGCCGACATGATCGACGCCATCAAAGACGGTGCCACCGTCGCCCAGATGCTTCCCACCGCAGGCTTTTTGGTGCTCATCGCACTGACGTCGCTCGCTTTTGGTGCCGCTGCCGGCGTCACCTGCAGTCATGCGAGCTGCGGCTTCGCCAAGAACCTGCGTCACGACCTGTTCTACAAGATCCAGACGTTCAGCTTTGCCAACATCGATGAGTTCTCGAGCTCCTCGCTCGTCACCCGCCTCACCACCGACATCAACAACGTGCAGCAGGCCTTTATGATGCTCATCCGCATCGCCGTGCGCGCGCCGCTGGTGTTGGTCTTTGCCTTTGCCATGGCCTACGCCATGGGCGGCAGCGTCGCCATGGTCTACCTGGTCATCATTCCGCTGCTGGGCTTTGGCCTGTTCTTTATCATCTATAAGGTGCGCCCGATCTTTGCCCGCGTGTTCCGCAAGTACGACGCGCTCAACGAGTCCGTCGAGGAAAACGTCACCGGCATGCGCGTGGTCAAGAGTTACGTGCGCCAGGACTACGAGAAAGAGAAGTTCGCCACCGCCGCGCGCGACGTCCAGATGGACTTCACCCGCGCCGAAAAGCTGCTCGCCTTCAATAACCCCATGATGAACATCTGCGTCAACGGCGCGTTCGTCGTCATCATCTACCTGGGCTCCGAGCTCATCATCACGAGCCAGGGCACCTTGTTCGACGTGGGCCAGCTCTCCTCCATCTTTACCTATGGCTTCCAGATTCTGATGAGTCTGATGCAGCTGTCGATGATCTTTGTCATGGTGACCATGGCCGACGAGTCGGCACACCGCATTACCGAGGTGCTTGCCGCCGAGCCCACAATCGCCAACCCGACCGAGCCCGTGCTCGAGGTTGCCGACGGCTCCATCGACTTTGACCACGTGAGCTTTAAGTACTCCGAGCACGCGAAGCGCCAGGCGCTCGACGATATCGACCTGCATATTAAGAGCGGCGAGACCATCGGTATTATCGGCGGCACCGGCTCGGCCAAGTCGACGCTCGTGAATCTGATCGCCCGCCTGTACGATGTCACCGAAGGCACCGTGCGCGTCGGCGGCGTGAACGTACGCAACTACGATCTGGACGCGCTGCGCCACCAGGTAGCCATGGTGCTGCAGAAAAACGTGCTGTTTAGCGGCACCATCGCCGAAAACCTGCGCTGGGGCGACCCGAACGCCACCGACGAGGAAGTCCGCGAGGCAGCACATCTGGCCTGCGCCGACGAGTTTGTCGACGGCTTCCCCAAGGGCTACGACACCTGGATTGAGCAGGGCGGCTCCAACGTTTCCGGCGGCCAGAAGCAGCGCCTGTGCATTGCGCGTGCCCTGCTGCGTCGCCCCAAGATCTTGATCCTGGATGACTCCACGAGCGCCGTCGACACCAAGACCGACGCCAAGATCCGCGAGGGCCTGGCGAGTTATCTGCCCAACACGACCAAGCTCATCATTGCCCAGCGTATTAGCTCCGTGCAGGATGCCGATCGCATCATCGTCATGGAGGGCGGCCGCATCAAGGACATCGGCAACCACGACGAGCTGCTCAAGACGAGCGAGATCTACCGCGAGACTTTTACCTCGCAGAACAAGATGAGCGCCGAGGGCGAGGACGCGGGCGAGACCGCTGCAGCCGGCACCGAGGCATCTGCATCGCAAACCCAGACCCAGGAAGGAGGCGAGGCACATGAGTAAGGCCGCTACCGCCGAGCACGCACGCAACCGCAAGGGCGGCACCATGACGCGCCTCATCAAGATGCTCTTTGGCTTCTACCCGGTGCTTTTGCCCCTCGTCGTCGCCGGCGTGGTGCTCTGCGCCATCATCAACTCCATCGGCGCGACGTTTCTCCAGAGCGCGCTGCAGGTCATCAGCGAATCATGGCAGTCGGGCGACTGGACGGCCGCGCAGCCCAAAATTCTGAAGCTTGTGACTACCCTCGGCTGCATCTACGCCGTGGGCGTCGCGTCTTCGCTCTTCTGGAACCGCGCCATGGCCGTCATCACGCAGGGCTCGCTCGAGAAGCTGCGCGAGAAGATGTTCAACCGCATGCAGGACCTGCCGATCCGCTACTTCGACACGCATCAGCGCGGCGACATCATGAGCCACTACACCAACGACATCGACACGCTGCGCCAAATGATCAGCCAGTCGCTGCCCAACCTGCTCATGACGATCATCGTTATCGTCACGGTGTTCTTCATCATGCTGTACTACAGCGTTTGGATGTGCCTGGTCATCATTGCCGGCGTCGCCTTTATGACCTTTATGACCAAGCTGCTCGGCTCCAACTCCGCGCGCTTCTTCATTGCACAGCAGACCGAGCTCGGCGTGGTCGAAGGTCATATCGAGGAGGTCATGAACGGTCAGAAGGTCGTCAAGGCGTTTTGCCACGAGTCCGCCGCCGAGGCCGATTTCGATGAGCGCAACGAAAAGCTCTTCGAGGTCTCGCAGAAGGCCAACATGTACGCCAACATCCTCATGCCCGTCCTTATGAACCTGGGCAACCTGCTCTACGTGCTGGTCGCGCTGGCCGGCGGCATCTTCCTGGCGCTGGGCGTGCCTAACCTGAGCATCTCGGGCACGGCGCTTTCCATCGCCGTCGTGGTACCGTTCCTCAACATGACCAAGCAGTTCTGCGGCCAGATCGGCCAGATCTCGCAGCAGATCAACGCCGTGGTCATGGGCCTTGCCGGCGCCGAGCGCATCTTTGAGCTGCTCGACGAGGAGCCCGAGGCCGACGAGGGCTACGTGACGCTTGTCAACGCGCAGGTCAACCCCGACACTTGGCAGCTCGAGGAGGCCGACCACCACACCGGCATGTGGGCGTGGAAGCATCCGCACCGCGCGACCGGCGAAATTGAGTACGTGCCGCTGCGTGGCGATCTGGTCATGGACAACGTCGACTTTGGCTACACGCCCGACCACGAGGTGTTGCACGGCGTGTCCGTGTTTGCCAAGCCGGGCCAGAAGGTCGCGTTTGTCGGCGCCACCGGTGCCGGCAAGACGACCATCACCAACCTCATCAACCGCTTCTACGACATCGCCGACGGCAAGATCCGCTACGACGGCATCAACGTCAACAAGATCCGCAAGGCCGACCTGCGCCGCTCGCTGGGCGTCGTGCTACAGGACGTGAACCTGTTCACCGGCACTGTGATGGATAACATCCGCTACGGCAACCTGGACGCTACCGACGAGGAGTGCATCGCGGCGGCCAAGCTCGCGGGCGCGGATGACTTTATCACCCGCCTGCCCGACGGCTACGACACCATGCTCACCGGCAACGGCGCGCAGCTGTCGCAGGGCCAGCGTCAGCTGATTTCGATCGCACGCGCCGCCGTCGCCGATCCGCCGGCAATGATTCTGGACGAGGCCACGTCGAGCATCGATACCCGCACCGAGGCTATCGTGCAGGCCGGCATGGACAAGCTCATGGAAGGCCGCACGACGTTTGTCATCGCGCACCGTCTCTCCACCGTGCGCAACTCCGACGCAATCATCTGTCTGGACCACGGCCGCATCATCGAGCGCGGCAACCACGACGAGCTGATCGCCAAGCGCGGATACTACTATCAGCTCTATACCGGAGCGTTTGAGCTGGAGTAGTTCGGCTCGCCGAGATGGCCGATTTGCCGCTCATTCGTCGGGCATGACCCCAAGGTCAATGCCCTCCTCTTTCGGGGCAAATCGACTCATCTCAACGACCCAAACACAATGCACCGCAACGCATAAAGCCTCCGCAGCCACACGAGCTGCGGAGGCTTTTCTATGCCCTTTGTTACAAGCTTATCGTTCCTCGCGTTGCGGCCCGGCCGCCTCGGCTGTCTTTACGCGGTTCTTGTCGATGTACATGTTTTTGTCGGCCTGGGAAAAGAGCTCGCGCATCGTAGGCGGTTCATCAAAATCACTGGAAAGCGCGTAACCCACCGCATAGCTAATAGGCATGTCGGGATGAGCCTCGGAATACTCGTTCACGTTCGCACGAACCCGATCGAGACAGGACTCCACGGCAGCTCGATCGGCATCCCACAGCACCGCGATAAACTCATCGCCACCGTCGCGGCCCACAAAGCAGGTCTCGGACGCCACGCACCCCAGCTGCTGGGCAAAAGAACGGATGTATTCGTCGCCCTTCTCGTGGCCGAAGTTGTTATTGACCGTATGCAGATTGTTAAGGTCGAAGACGCACACCGCAACGGGCGCCTCCGCGGAGACAGGCCGCTCCTGCCCCAAGATCTCCTCGCACTTGTTCTTGTTGGGCAGTCCCGTGGCTTCGTCGAGATAGACTTTGCTCTGCAGCTCGCGGTTGAGCGCGGCAGTGCGCACCGCGCGAACAAGTTCGACCGCAAAGGTCGCCACCAAGCCCACGATGTCGATGATCACCAAGCCCTCGAGATAGTTGAGCGCCGACGCCTTCTCCTGAGAGTAGTCCTCTGCGAGTCGCGTAGCATCGTCGCAAATGCCAAAGAATTCCTCGCTCATGGAGATGATGTCGGTGTTCTCGTAGCCGACTTCGCGCACACGGATGATCTCGACGCAAAGCTCATCAAAATAATTTGCAAGCTCGGTCATCTTTGCCTGATACTCGTCGTCGTCGAGACGGACGAGGTTGAGGTCGTCGCTTCCGTAACGCAAACCGTTGATGTATGAATCCACGGCTTTAAGCAGGTCATCTTGAGGCTGGCCCGCGTCCTCGAGCTTAACGATTCGCTGCGTGGTACCGCGCACCAGACCGGCGTAGTTGACCACGCGCGCCGTGCCCTGGATATCGGAGACGAGCAGCATAACATTAATGAAGAAGAAGATGAGAACTGCCGTGAGCACCATCATGAGCAGGCGCATCGCCCGGCTGGCTTTCTTGGCGACAGAAGTATTCACAAGTTCACTCCTCAAATGACAAAAGTGCAGGTAGCACACAGTGTGCTGAAATTCACGTGAGGTCAACTCTACCAGATGATTTTTCTAGGACGGGGATTAAAGAATCATCGACACGATAGCTATTTGAGAAGTTGCGCCATGGCGTTGACGAATTTTTGGACTTGGAGGGTGGGCTCGAGCGGGTAGTGCAGAAAGACCGGCACCTCTCGCCCGCACAGGAACGGCACGCCCACAAAGGCCGGGTGCACCCCCGACCACGCCCCGCAGGTGAGCACCGCGTCGCCCTTTTCCTCCGCCTCGTTAAAGAGCGCAAAGTCGAAGCTATCCACATCGATCACGTCCACGCCGCCGTCGGCCAAAAGGTCGATGCGCAGGCTATCCATGGCGTCGTTGCCGTGGCGCAGTACGCGCAGACGCATGCCCTCCAGGTCGGCAACCGTAATGCGATTCTTGCGCGCCAGCGGGCTCGTGCGCGGCACGTCGATATAAAACGGTACGTTAACGATGCGGAGCTTTTGGCAGGCGTCGCCCCAACGCGGGGTCGAAAAACTCGACTGCACCACATCGACCTCGCGGCCCAAGCTGCGCATGACGGATTCGTGTTCGTCGTAGAGGTCGCTTACCGGCACGATATCAAATCGCAGCGACGGTTCCAGCTCGTGTACGCCCGACCACATCGACAGCGTTTGGCACCCCGGGCACATCATCGACACGCCCAGGCGCACGGCCCCGCCATCGCCCGCTGCGCGTCGGGCACGGCGCAGCGCGTCCTCGGACTGCCGCATGATCGAGCGCGCATCGTCCACCAGCAGAGCACCCGCCGGCGTCACCTTGACGCCCGAGTGTGAGCGTTCGAACAGCATGATGCCGAACTCGGCCTCGAAGCCCGACACCTGCTTGACGAGCGCCGGAGTCGACACGCGCAATTTTGCCGCCGCGCGCGAGAAGCTTCCCAGCTCCGCGGCGGCCGATATGGCCTCGAGTCGTCGATCGTACACGTCAATCTCCTGTTTCCAGACGCATGGCAATGAACTGCCGAAGGGGGTTGTTTTGGCAGGTCACACACTCAATTAAAGGTGCATCGTCTTGCAAGCTATAAACCTACGGTTAACGCCATTCTAACAAATATGCAATTCACCTGCGCAAATGCAAAGCATACGATAACCAGCGAAAACCACGTGGGTCGGTTAATGGGAGCGACCCACCGGGAGGCACAAGAAGGGAAGTTCCTATGAGCAATTGGCTTAAGCTCGAGGGCGATGTCTGCGCCGTGACTGGCGCGCTCGGCGGTATGGGCGTCGAGATTTGCCGCGAGTTCGCCCGCAACGGCGCCAACGTCGTCCTGCTCGACCTGGACGAGGAAAAGGTCAAGGCCGCAGCCGCCGACCTCGCCGCCGAGTTTGGCATCCACGCCGAGGGCTACAAGATGAACGCCACCGACGAGGCCGAGGTTCAGGCCGCCGTCGATGCCACCATCGCCAACTTCGGTCGCGTCGACGTCCTCGTCAACACCGCCGGCATCCTGCGCTTCGCAGCCATGGAAGACCTGCCGCTGAGCGACTGGGAGCAGGTGCTCAACGTCAACCTCACCGGTTACTTCATCACCTCGCAGCGCTTTGGTCGCGAGATGATCAAGGCCGGCCAGGGCCGCCTGGTGCACATCTCGACCGTCGCCAGCCACTCACCTGAGACGTTCTCGGGCGTGTACAGCTCCACCAAGGCGGGCGTCAACATGATGTCCAAGATGCTCGCCGCCGAGTGGGGCCCCTACGGCGTGCGCTCCAACTGCGTCGAACCCTGCTTCGTTAAGACCCCGATGTCGGCCAATTTCTACGCCGACCCCGAGGTCGAAAAGAGCCGCAGCCGCCTGATCGCCACGCGTCGCATCGGCGAGGTCAGTGATATCGCCAACGCCGTCATGTTCCTGGCGTCCAAGCGCTCGGACTTTACCACCGGCGACGCCATCAAGGTCGACGGCGGCTTCTCCAATATGATGGGCGACCTCACCGCCAAGCCCGGCGGCCGTCGCGCCTATGCCGACAACTACCTCAAGAACAAGGGTGTCGAGCTTTGGTCCGATGAGTCCGGCGTCGCCAAGCCGACTGACCAGTAAACCAACCTAACAGGGAGACCCGCGGATACGACCGCTCCTCCCCCGTATCGATTAGAAAGAGTCCAATGGCTTCCACCAACTCCAACAAGGGTCGCGCCGTCGTGCTTTCCGCCGCGTGCGTCACCATGTTCTTCATCAGCTCCATCGCGCTGTATTCCGTCGTGAGCAAGAACCTGCTCGCCGTCTACCCCGAGTGGTCCAGCGCTCTTACCTGGGCCTTCCCGGTCTTTCAGACCATCATGGCCGTGACGGGCATCTTCGCCGGCCGCATCTCCGATAAGATCGGCCCGCGCAACGTCGTTATCGCCGCCGCAGTGTGCTACGGCCTGGGCTGGTTCATGTCCGGCACCGTCACCGAGCCGTGGCAGTTCTACCTGTGGTTCTCGCTCGTCGCCGCCATCGGCAACGGCCTGGGCTACAACCCGGCGCTCACCACCGGCCAAAAGTGGTTCATCGACAAGAAGGGCCTCGCCTCCGGCATCACCCTGGCCGCTTCGACCGCCGGCCCCGCCGTGCTGTCCCCGGTACTCGCCTCGCTGCTCATCCCGAGCCTGGGCATCTTTGGCGCCCTCAAGGCACTCGGCGTCATCTTCTTTGTGACGATCGCCGCCTCCGCCCTGTTCCTGAAGGCCCCCGAGGCCGGTTGGCTGCCCGAGGGCTTCGAGGCCCCCAAGGGTGGCGCACATGCCGGCACCTTCGGTGACCTCACCCCGGGCGAGATGGTCAAGACCCCGCGCTTCTGGGTCCTCATCGTCACCTTCGCCTTTGCCGCCACCGCGGGCACCCTGCTCGTGGGCAAGGTTGCCTCCATCGCCGCCGTCCAGCTCTTCGCCGACCCCACGAGCGCCGCGGCCGTCGCCCTCGGCGGTGTGGTCGTCTCCGTCAACACCTGCGCCAACCTGGTCGGTCGTCTGTCCTTTGGCCAGATCATCGACAAGCTCGGTGCCTATAAGTCGCTGCTCATCAGCCTTGTCGTCACCATCGTCGCACTCGTCATCATGTCGATGAGCTTTACGCAGAGCATGTTCTTTGTGGCGCTCGCCCTGCTCGGCTTTAGCTTTGGCGCCCTGCTCGTCATCTACCCGCCGCTCACCGGTGGCGCCTTTGGCACCAGCAACATCGGCGTCAACTACGGCATCATGTTTTTGGGCTATGCCGCTTCCACCTGGATCAGCCAGCCCATCACCGCCGTGCTGTATCACGCCGAGGCCGGCAGCGCCGCCTATCAGCAGTCCTTCTACGGCGCCATTGTGATCGCCGCCATCGCCGTCGTACTCACCGCCTACATGATGGTCTCCGACAGCAAGAAGAAGTCCGCCTAGTTTTACCGATGCGGCAAAGGGACAGCCCCTTTGTCGCATTCCACCGGTCACCAGTATTAAGGAGTCGAAATGTCTGAGCTCAACCCCGTCCGCATTGCCGTTATCGGCGCCGGCGCCATGGGCCGCAACCACATCCGCTTTGTCACCGAGGAGCCCGAGGCCGAGCTCGTCGCCATCGCCGACGCCTTTGAGGGCGCCCGTGCCACGGCCGAGGCCGCCGGCGTGCCGTTTTACACCGATCCCGCCCAGATGATGGACGACGTCAAGCCCGAGGCCGTCATCATCGCCACCCCCAACGACCTGCACCTGGGCGTTGCCCGCGAGGCTGTGAAGCGCAATATCGTGCCGTTGATCGAAAAGCCGATCTCCAACGATCTTGAGGATGCCCAGGCCTTCGCCGCCGAGGCCGAGACCGCCGGCGTGCCCGTGCTCGTGGGTCAGCACCGTCGCCACAACCCCTTCGTCAACAAGGCCAAGGAGATCATCGAGTCTGGCGAGCTGGGCAAGCTCACCGTGTCGAGCTTCCACTACATGATCTATAAGAATGACGAGTATTTCGATGTCGAGTGGCGCCGCAAGAAGGGTGCCGGCCCGATCCTGGTCAACCTGGTGCACGACGTTGACCTGCTCCGCTATCTGCTGGGCGAGCCCGTCGCCGTCCAGGGCATGCAGTCCAGCGCCGCCCGCGGTTTTGAGACCGAGGACTCCGCCGTGGTCAACGTCCGTTTTGCCGATGGCGCGCTCGCAAGCATGACCATCTCCGACGCCACCGCCAGCCCCTGGAACTGGGAGGCAACCGCTCGCGAGGATCCGCAGTACCGCCCCTTCGACGCCGACGCCTACTTTATCGGCGGCACTAAGGGCGCCCTGTCGCTGCCCCGCCTGCACCAGTTCTCCTACGACGGCGCCTCCAACTGGCACAAGCCGCTGCAGATGGAGATCCCGGCCGTGGACCCGGCGCTGCCGCACAAGATGCAGCTCAAGCACTTTGTGAAGGTTGTCCGCCGCGAGGTCGAGCCCGTCGTGACCCCCGCCGATAACGTCAAGACGCTCACGCTGCTTAACGCTATCAAGGAGGCCGCCGAGACCGGCCAGCTCGTCGAGCTGTAATGCTTTAGGGCGAGCCGCGGCAGACTCCCCGCCGAGCGCCTTGGCCCGCCGCCAACAAGCCCCTCTTCTTTACCCCGCGAGCAGCCTCCTGCCCGCGGGGCATTTTGCTACCTTGCCGACGATTTTTCTGGGGCGGGGGCCATTTTGCGCCTCAGTCTGATTCGTTCGCCACGAAATGGGCCTATCTACTACGTTTAATCGATCGCCCTTAACCATGCCAAATTTCGCGAAATAAAAACCGCAGGTAGACGACTTGCCGATTTTCGGAAAAACCAGGCATGGTCAGCCCCTACGGGTAAAACGTAGTAGATAGGCCGTTTTCGTGGCGCGGCCCCAAAACAGCCTTTTGGGACGGGTGGTATCCTTGGTAGCCCTGTGCTGCAAACGCACCTTAAACGCAAGGAGTCCCATGGATCTTATCGCCCAGCTTGCCCGCGAGCTCAACCTTAAGGCCGCCAACATCGAGGCGGCCGTCAAGCTCATCGACGAGGGCAACACCATCCCCTTTATCTCGCGCTACCGCAAGGAAGCCACGGGCGGCATGGACGACGTCGCCCTGCGCGCACTCGACGAGCGCCTGTCCTACCTGCGCAATCTTGAACAGCGCAAAGAGGACGTCATTCTGCTCATCGACGCCCAGGGCAAACTTACGCCCGAGCTCGAACAGCAAATTCGCGAGGCCACGCAGCTCCAGCGTGTCGAGGACCTCTACAAGCCCTACCGCAAAAAGCGCATGACCCGCGCACAGAAGGCCCGCGAGGCAGGCCTGGAGCCGCTTGCCAACATGATCATCATGCAGGCCTCGGCCAAGGGCAGCGCGCTCGACACCGCCGCGGCCTACGTCAACGAGGAAGCCGGCTTCGACACGCCCGAGAAGGCGCTCGCCGGCGCGGCGGACATCGTGGCCGAGACGGTGGCCGAAGACCCCGAGAACGTCGCCGACCTGCGCGCCTTTACGCAAAACACCGCCGACATCGTCGTCGAGGCCACCGACCCCGCCGAAAAGACTCCCTACGAGCCCTACTACAACTATGATGAGCCGCTGCGCCGAATACCCAACCACCGCGTGCTGGCTATCGACCGCGGCGAGCGCGAGGGCAAGCTTCGCGTGCGCGTGAACGTCGACGGCGCTGCCGCCACAGCGCGCCTCAGCAGCCGTTGGCCCCGCCGCCAGGGCGTCTTCGCGCCCGTCTTTGACGCCGCCATCGCCGACGGTTACAAGCGCCTCATGGCCCCCTCGCTGGAGCGCGAGGCCCGCGCCAAGCTCACCGTTCGCGCCCAGACCGAGGCCATCAACGTCTTTGCCAAGAATCTCGAGGGCCTGCTCTCGGCACGCCCCGTCCGTGGCGCCCGCGTGCTCGCGCTCGATCCGGGCTACCGCACCGGCTGCAAGGTCGCCGTCATGGACGAGACCGGCAAGCTGCTCGACCACGGCGTGGTCTACCCCACCAAGCCGCGCCACGACGTCGCCGGCACCAAGCGCGAGCTCGCCCGCCTCGTCAAGAAGGACAGCGTCAACACCATCGTCATCGGCAACGGCACCGCCAGCCGCGAGACCGAGGAAGTCGTCTCGGAGTTCATTGCCGAGCAGGCGCCTGGGCTGCGATACACCATTGTTAACGAGGCCGGCGCGTCGGTGTACTCCGCCTCCGAGCTCGCGAGCCAGGAGTATCCCGACCTGGACGTCACCGTGCGCGGCGCCATGAGCCTGGGCCGCCGCCTGCAGGACCCACTGGCAGAGCTCGTCAAGATTCCGCCCCAGTCCATCGGCGTGGGCCAGTACCAGCACGACCTTGACCAGGCCGAGCTCTCGCGCACCCTGGGCCACGTGGTGGAGGACGTCGTCAACCGCGTGGGTGTCGACGTGAACACCGCGAGCGCGAGCCTGCTGGGATACGTATCGGGCATTACGCCGAGCGTGGCCAAGAACATCGTGGCCTACCGCGAGGAAAACGGTGCCTTTACCGATCGCCGCCAGCTTAAGAAGGTCCCCAAACTGGGGCCCAAGGCATATCTCAACGCCGCGGGCTTCCTGCGCATCAGCGGTGGCAAGAACCCGCTCGACGCGACGAGCGTCCACCCCGAAAGCTACGAGGTGGCCACGTCCGTCCTGGAGCGCGCAGGCGTTAAAGCCAGCGAGCTCAGCCGTGGCGGCGTGCCCGACATTGAGCGCCGTCTGGGCAGCATCTCGGCGCTGGCAAGCGACCTGGACTGCGGCACCCTCACGCTCATCGACATCGTCAACGAGCTCAAGAAGCCCGGCCGCGACCCGCGCGACGACGCGCCCGAGGTGGTCTTTAGCCGCTCGGCACTTTCCATCGATGACCTGGAGCCCGGCATGGAGCTCAAGGGCACGGTGCGCAACGTTGTGGACTTTGGCGCCTTCGTCGACGTGGGCGTGCACCAGGACGGCCTCGTACACATCTCCAAGCTGGCCAACCGCTTCGTCAAGCACCCGAGCGACGTGGTACGCGTCGGCGACACGGTAAAGGTGTGGGTGGAAAAGGTCGATCGCGACCGCAAGAAGATCTCGCTCACCATGGTGCAGGGGAAGTAAACCACCTAAAGCAAAGGTACCCCCTGTAGCGATGTGCAAAATCGCGAGTATTCTGCAAATTCCACCGTTCCGGGTGCCCCTCAGAGACGAAAAAGCAAAAAAACAGCCCCCGTTTTAGCGTCATCAGAGCCAAAACGGGGGCCGTTCCATGCTTCGGTTAACTGGTAAAAGCCTTTACCTTGCTGAATACTCTCGATTTTGCACGGCGCAGGCGGGGGTACCTTTGCCCACGGCAGGATATGGAAGCCAAGCGCCAACTTGCTGGCAAGCTCGTGCCGGCAGCCCCGGCCTTTCCTTTGCCTAGCGCGATCCTCGCGAAGCGCGTGAGCGATAGGGAAAGGAAAGGCCGGGGCGAACAGCCCACGGTACAGTCGGTGTTCGCGCTACGGCAGGATATGGAAACCGAGCGCCGCGATATCCTTGGCAAAACCGCGCACGGTGTCGAGCGAGACCTCGTACGGGTCGCGACCAATGTTCTTGCGCTTGGCCAGGATGCTGTTGGGCACCGTAATGATCTGGCAACCGCAGGCCTCGGCCTGGTAAATGTTGATGAGCTCGCGCGTGGACGCCCACAGGACCTCGCAGTTGGGCTTTGCGGCGGCCTTCTTGACCGACTCCGTCATAAACGGAATGGGGTCGACGCCGGTATCGGCGATGCGGCCGGCAAAGAGCGAGATGATGGACGGCGTCTCGGCGTCGACGGCCTCGACCATCTCATCAACCTGCGTAGGCGTAAAGATGGTGGTGACGTTGACCTTGATGCCGTCGGCCGAAAGCTTGCGCACCAGCTCGGCGGTGGACTCGCCCTTGGTGGTCACGCACGGAATCTTGACGTAGACGTTCTCGGCCCAGGTAGCGATCTCGCGCGCCTCGACCTCCATGGTCTCGACGTCGTCGGCAAAGACCTCAAACGAGACGGACACATCGGTGATGTGGGCCAGGACCTCCTTGGCAAACGCGCGGTAATCCGTCACGCCGCCCTTCTTCATAAGGGACGGGTTGGTCGTGAAACCCTGAACGTTGCCGTTCTCGTACATGCCGAGCATGCCCTCGAGGTTTGCACCGTCAGCGAACACCTTGATTGCCATCTGCCTGATTCCTTTCGCTTGCACATGGGCGTTAAACTGCTAAACACTTTACCTACGTTTATCAAGGCGTGAGCTGCGGTTTTTTATCTTCTCGGCGAACGGTATAAACACCTCAGTGTTTGGATTGATAAATCGATTGAGCATGCAAAAGCAAAGAGTCGCAGTTTGGGCAAACGTCAGAACGCGGGATTCATTAGATGAGGCCGAAATGCTGCATCGCTGTGACGGTGCCGTCGTGTGCGACATCGTCGGTCACGTAGTCGGCGAGCGCCTTGACCTCGGGCATGGCGTTGCCCATGGCCACGGCCGTCTCGACCGCAGCGAGCATGCCCAGGTCGTTACCCGAATCGCCGAAGCCAAAGGTGCGCGCGTTGCCGGTGCGACCCAGGTATTCCAGCGCTCGCGCCACGCCCACGCCCTTGTCAATGCCCTTGGGGCTCAGCTCGCGATTCTGGCCACCGGTGTTGCACAGCTCAAACTCGCAATCGATAAAGCCGTCATCGTTGGCTACGCGAGCCAGGTCGCTCGCGACGATGCACACCTTGCCCACGCGCAGACTGCCGTCGACGCGCATTTCCTCGGCGCTGTGCACCACAGAAGTGCCGACCAGAGACGACTGCTCAACGCCCGCGGGTTCCAGGGCAAAAGTAGCCACGTTGGTCTCGAAAAAGGCCTCAATCCCTGCCGCGGCCATACGGCGTGCAAGCTCCGCGATAACGCCCTCGTCAAAGCAGTCCTCATGCACCACGCGGCCCTCGACCTCGAGCGTCGCCCCCGCCATGGCAACGACACCCGCAGGCTCCAAAGCACGCAGACCATCGGCAATCAGCCACAAGGGACGACCCGTGCAGATAAATGCCTGGTGACCCGCATTGCGCAGGCGATGAAACGCCTCGACGACCGTCTGCGAGGGGTGAACCGCCGAAAAGTCCTTGTCGGTCATGTTGTCGGGATCGAACGACGTCAGCGTGCCGTCCACGTCAAAAAAGAGCACGGCGGAATCGGGGCACGCATCAATCATATGGGTTCCTTTCGGGGGCGAGAGTAAACGAAGTATCCATCATATAATGGAGCGACGCAACCAGAGAGGTCACCCATGGAATTTTACGCAAGCTGCCCCGAGGGCTTTGAGTCCGCACTCGCCGATGAGCTTAAACGCCTCGGGCTTTCGCATGTTCGCCGGCTGAAGGGCCGCGCTACATTTGAGGGCGAGCTCGAAGAAGGCTACCGCGCCTGTCTGTGGTCGCGCCTAGCGAGCCGCGTGTTTGCGGTGCTCGGGCGCTTTGAGGCGCAGGATGCCGACGAGCTGTACGATAGCGTTTACGACATCACCTGGGAGACCATCATCCGCCCCGGCGCCACCATCGCCATCACCGCCCGCGGCGTGACCGAGCAGCTGCGCAACACGCGCTTCTCGTCCCTGCGCGCCAAGGACGCGCTGTGCGACCGCCTGGCCGAGACCACGGGCCGTCGCGCCGATGTCGATGCCGCCGACCCCGACGTTCACCTGCTGCTTTCGCTGCGTCAGCGCCGCGCGAGCATAAGCCTGGACCTTTCGGGCGACCCGCTGTTCAAACGCCTGCCGCCTGCCGCGACCCGCGCCGGCGAGGGCACACACGTGCTGCGCCCCGACTACGCTGCCCTAGTGCTGGCGCAGGTCGGCTGGACTGCACTGTGCGAGCGCGAGCTGACGGCCGACGATTACGAGAACGAAGCCCTGCCCACGCTGGTCGACGCCTCGTGCGCCGGCGGCGGCCTGCTGCTGGAGGCCGTGAATATCCTAACCGACCGCGCCCCGGGGGCCGCCCGCGAGCGCTGGGGCTTTGAGGGTTGGCAGCTGCACGACGCCGCCCTGTGGGAGCAGCTGCGTGCCGAGGCGCGCGAGCGCGAGACGGCGGCACGCGAGCGCCAGGCGCGCATCGTTGCCGTGGATGTTGACCCCGCCGCCCGCAAGACTGCCGAGCGCATGGTCAAGTGCGCTGGCTACAAGCGCTTTGTCGATTTTTGCGCCGCCAAGTCCGCCACCGTGCTGGACCACGCGGGCGCCGTCGCCGGTGCCGCCGTGGTCGCGGATACGACCGAGACACCGCTTTCGCTCATGCACGACGCCATGACGCTCATCGGCGAGCTGCGCCGCGCGCCCGAGTTTGCCGCGGCGCCGGTCGCCGCGCTCACCCGCGACGGATTGCTGGCCCGCGCGCTCCACGCCGAGCCCGAGCGCTCGATCGCCGTCATGCCCAACAACGAGGAGGCGACCGTCGAAGTCTGGCCTTCGCTCGACCACGCCGCCGCAGCGTTTGAGGCTGCGACCAGCGCGGATGCCGAACAGCAGACCGCAGACGCTCAAGACGAAGCCGCCGACACTCCCATGCCCGAACCTGCCGCCACGCTCGACCTGGGCGACGGCAAGCCGCTGCCCGTGCTCATCCCCGAATCCGAACAGTTCGCCAACCGCCTGCGCAAGAACGCCCGTCTGCGTCGCAAGTGGGCAAAGCGCGAGGGCGTGAGCTGCTACCGCGTCTACGATGCCGACCTGCCCGACTACTCCGCCGCCATTGACCTGTACGAGGGCTGCCCGCAGACGCCGGGCCGCTGGCTCGTCATCGCCGAATACGCCGCGCCCAAGACCATCGACCCCGCGCTAGCCCAGGCCCGCATGCTCGACATCTTGGCCATCGCACCGCGCATCCTAGATGTCCCGGCAGAGCATGTGCACGCCAAGGCCCGCATGCGTTCGCGCGGCGGTTCGCAGTACGGCAAGCAGGGCGCCGGCAAGGGCGCATCGGGCGAACGCGCCAACATCGCACGCCGTCGCCTGCCACTCATCGAAGAGGGCGGGCTCACCTTTGCCGTCAACTTTGACGACTACCTGGATGTGGGTATCTTCCTGGACCACCGCGTCACCCGCAACCTGGTGCGCGAGCACGCCAAGCAGGCGCGGCGCTTCCTCAACCTGTTCGCCTACACCGGCACCGCCACCTGCTATGCGGCAGACGGCGGCGTCGAGGAAACTGTGACGGTCGACCTTTCCAACACCTATCTGGACTGGGCCGAGCGCAACATGCGACAGAACGGCTTTGTGGGGCCGCAGCATCACTTTGTGCGCGATGACGTGCTCGCCTGGATTCGCGATCAGCGCCAGACGCGCAACCGCTGGGACCTGATCTTTGTCGACCCGCCCACGTTTTCGAACTCGTCCAAGATGGGCCGCCGCACCTGGGATGTCCAGCGCGACCATGTTGAGCTTTTGGCCGGCGTATCTCGCCTGCTCGCACAGGGCGGCCATGCCATCTTTAGCTGCAACCTGCGCGGCTTCCGCCCCGAAACGCGCAAGCTCGCACGCGCGGGCGTCGTGCTGGAGGACATTACGGCGCAGACCATCCCCGAGGATTTCGCACGCAACCAGAAGGTGCACCATTGCTATATCGTGCGCCGACTGCCCATCGAGGATGCCATGGCCGAGGTCGGCTTTAGCGCCGAGGAAATTGCCGAGCGAACCGAAGAGCTGCGCAACCCCGAGGCCCGCAAGCCCCATGCGGCAGCGCACGCGCACGCACAGGCCGGCGACCGAGGGCCGCGCGGCGACGGCAAGCCCGCCTGCGCAGGCAAGCCCAAAAAGAAGAAGTTCTACGCCAGCAAGCCCAAGGGCAAATAACAAAGTTGCGGTGGTATACGGACTGTTTTGCCTGGAATTAGGCAAATTTAGACCGTATTTCACCGCAACTCATAGTGGGATGGTGGTTGGCGATCTAGCCTTGGGTGACCAATCGGTAACCGATACCCACGTGCGTTTGGATATAGCGCGGATGCGCGGGGTCGAACTCGATCTTTTTGCGCAGCGTACCCATAAAGACGCGCAGGCTCGCCAGGTCACTCTTAGTCGCCGTGCCCCAAATCTCGTGCAAAATAAACTGGTGCGTGAGCACCTTGTCGGCATTATGGGCCAGCAGGCACAGCAGTTTGTACTCGATCGGCGTCAGGTGCAGCTCCTCGCCGTCCATCGTTGCGATGCCGGCGTCAAAATCGATATGCAGTTCACCGGTATCGAACGCGCCCTCGGACGCACCCATGCCAACCTGCGCATAGGAAAGGCGCCTGAGCGTCGTGCGAATGCGCGCGAGCAGCTCCTCGACCGAAAACGGCTTGGTCAGGTAGTCGTCGGCACCGGCATCGAGTGCGCGGATTTTGTCCGCATCCTCGCTGCGCGCCGAGACCACAATGATCGGCATGCCCGACCATGCGCGCACCGACTCCACCACCTTGACGCCGTCCATATCGGGCAGGCCCAGATCGAGCAGCACAATACTCGGCGCCTGCGACGAGGCGGCGGCAATAGCGGCATGAGCGGTCTCTACAGCCATATGGCGCAAGCCGTGCGCCTCGAGCGCGGCGACGATAAGGTTGCGGACGGCGGGGTCGTCCTCAACGACCAAGATGAGCGGTTTCACGGCAGAGTTCGACACAGCGCTACTCCTTATCAAACGAAACGTCGGCGGCGGGAAGCTCAATCGTAAAGATCGAGCCGTGCGGATCCGCCGCGGCAACCTCTATGCTACCGCCATGTGCCAGCGCAATGGAGCGGCAGAGCGAAAGCCCCAGGCCCACACTGCGATGGCTGTCGGCAAGACCGTGGTTGGCGGTGTAGAACGACTCAAAAATCCGCTCGCGATCCTCGGGCGCGATGCCCGGGCCATCATCGGCCACCGAGCACGTCACGTGCCCATCGTCGACGCCAATCGAAATCACGATATGCGAGCCTGCGGACGTATAGGTGATGGCATTGTTCACCAGGTTCACCACGAGCTGTACCATCAGGCGCGCGTCGACGTTGACGAGCGCCGGCTCGTCACACGGCACCACCTTAAGGTCGTGCTCGTGCACGGCCGGGTTCACGTGGCGCAGCGCCTCCTCGACGATATCGTCCATGAGCTCAAGCGTGGTCGACAGGCGCATGCCGCCGCCCTCGAGCTTGGTGATGGCGAGCAAATTCTCGACGGTGGCGTTGAGCCATTGTGCATCCGAGCGAATGGACAGCAGCATGCCGCGGCGCGTCTGGGCGTCGAGCTCCGCGGTGCCGGTCGAGCCCTGATCGAGCAGGACATCGGCATTGCCCGAAATACTGGTAAGCGGCGTGCGCAGATCATGCGAGATGGAGCGCAGCAGATTGGCGCGCAGCTGTTCGTTTTTGGCGAGCACCGCCGCCTCCTCGCGCGCCTCCATGGCGCGAGCGCGATCGAGCGCCAACTCGCCTTCGCTCACGATGGCATCGGCCAGCATCCGCTCCTCGTGCGTCAGCACGTCGGGCGCGGCAACGATAGCCAGCACGCCCACCACCGAGGCGGGGTCGCCCGAGTGCACGAAGCCGTCGCCTGTGCGAACCGTCAGGTAGATGCCATAAAACGCCGAGCCGCCATAGGTGGCATCGAGCGGCGTTCCCACATAGGCGGACGCCGAGAGCCGCGGCGGCATCTGCGGCGCCAGTTCATGCACCGGCGCGGCGTCACCCACGGCCGTGTACGTCGCACGCGGCAGCAGGTCATCATCGTCGGCGTCGGCGCTATACCACACGACCGAACAGCCCGAAAGACGCGCCAGCTGCGTTGCCATGGCATGGACAATCTGCTGCTGATCGGCGCACCGCTGCAGCATGCGGTTGGTCTCGAGTACCATATGCGTACGGCGGTCGCTGGCGGCAGCCTGTGCCAGGGCGCGGCGCAGGGCCAACGCAATCGAGCTCGACACAAGCGAGACCACAAACATGATGAAGAACATGCCGGGATAGACGCGGTCGATAAACGACAGCGAGTAGCGCGGATCGACAAACAAGAAGCTGTAGAGCGCCACGGCGGCAGCCGAGCTCAACAGGCAATACAGGCGGCTCCAGGTGAAAAAGGCGCACAGCTGCACGGCAAACACGTAGACGATCATGATGCTGGGAGCGAGACCAGGGCGGTCGAGCAGCACGCCCACAATCGTCGCCGCTAACAGCAGCCCCGCCGCCACGCAGATGTCGTACAGGGGGCCGCGACGCGTCGACGTTGTGCGCCGCCACCAAAAGTTATCGGCGATATCGCCGTCCGCACGGACGTCCATAGACACCGTACCCCTCCCTCAAAAACAAAAACCACCACAAAGGGGACAGGCACCTTTGTGGTGGTTTTCCCTCGTGGTGGTTCTAAGTGTAAAGCCTTCTACGACCGGCAGTCGCTAGACAAACAGCACGTGCGCGAGCAGTGCGCACACGCACGCCGCGACAAGCAGCGTCACCACGATCGAGATCACACGGTCGGCCATGTCCATGTTGGCACGATTCGTAAAGAACCGATCTTCGGCGGCGTCGACACGCGCCTCACGCACCATTTCGACCACCGCCTCACGGCCATCGAGCGCCTTTGTATCCATGTTTACCTCCCCGGCCTCATGCTTATCCATCAAAAACTAACTCCGTGTAGCCGCCGACGTCTACGGCCGCTCGTTGGGAGCCAGGCGCTGCATCTTATTCACGGCCTTGAACTTGGTGAACAGCGGCACGTACTCAAAGCTCACGTTGGAGTTCTCCAGGCCGTACCAACGCGCGGGCGTGCCGGCGGCGCGGCGGATGATGTACTTGAGCGTGATGGCCGTACGCTCGCTGGGCTCCACATCGCTTTCGGGCGCCAGAAGCTTACGGATCAGGACGAACTTGAAAGTGCCGATGTTACCCGGATCCTTGTAGACCGAGTAGTCATGCGTCTGCGGCGGCAGCTCGCCGGTGGCAGCCAGGTCCTGAACAACCTGACGCAGGTAGGCATTGACGCGCTGGTTGATCTTGTAGCCCAGGTACAGATGCACGCGGAACACGTAGTCGGTGCCGAACGTCTCGACCGAATAGGCAAAGGTGTGCGGTTCGTCCATGGTCTCGACATTCACAAACCACCAGGCGCGGGCACGCTTGGGATGCTTGTCCAAGATCGAATAGACGATATCGCGGTCGATGTAGTCGGTATGGGTGTCCTTGGTCAGGTACACGACGTTGTCGCTCATGCGCTCGTAACGGTCGTCGTCGCGCAGGCGCTTGAGCTGCGGCAGGTAGCTGCGCAGCGGCAGCAGCGTAAACTGGCGCTGCTCGACCGCCGTGCCGTTGTACCAGCACACCATAATGCCCATGATGAGTGCAGCCATGAGGATGGTGAAGTAGCCGCCGTGGAAGAACTTGGTGAGCGAGCTCACGAAGAAGAAGCCTTCGAGCAAAAGGAAGAAGGCCGCGAAGATCCACGGAGCAACCTTGAGCTTGCGCTCCTCGTGCAGGTAGAAGAAGAGCAGCAGCGTGGTGCACATCATAGTCAGCGTAATGGCAAGGCCGTAGGCGGCTTCCATATGCGCCGAGTTCTGGAACAGCAGCACCACGATGACGCAGCCGACAAGCATGACGTTGTTGACCATGGGGATGTAGAGCTGGCCCTTGGTCTCGGCAGGGTAGAAGACCTGCATGTGCGGCATGAGGTCCAGGCGGCTAGCCTCGGACACCAGCGAGAATGCGCCGGTGATGAGCGCCTGCGAGGCAATGATGGCCGCGACGGTGGAAAGGCCTACGGCAAACGGGCGCAGGCCCGGGGCGAGCATCTGGTAGAACGGGTTGAGATCGGCAATGCCCATGAGCTCGGGGTTGGCAGCGTTGTTCATAAGCCAAGCGCCCTGGCCCATATAGGAAAGCAGCAGGCAGCACTTAACGAACGGCCAGGTAGCGTAGATGTTGCCGCGGCCGACGTGGCCCATGTCGGAGTAGAGCGCCTCGGCACCGGTGGTGGCGAGGAAGCAGCTGCCCAGAATCATGATGCCCGCGTGGTTGTTGGGGCTCAGCAAAAAGGCGATGCCGCGCAGCGGGTTGAGGCACAGCAGCACGGCGGGGTGCTGGAAGACAAAGAACAGACCCGTGCCGCCCAGGAACAGGAACCACAGCGTCATGATGGGGCCAAAGGCGTGACCGATCTTGGCCGTACCGATGCGCTGTACCAAGAAGAGCGCGATGATGATGGCGAGCGTAATGGCGACGACGCGGCCTTGGTCATCGCCCAGCACGGCATGGACCGCCGGGATGGTGCGCAGGCCCTCGATGGCCGTGGTAACGGTAACGGCCGGCGTCAGGATGCCGTCGGCGAGCAGCGCGGCGCCACCCAGCATGGCGGGGATGATGAGCCATTTACCGCAGCGCTTAACCAAGCTGTACAGGGCAAAGATGCCGCCCTCACCATGGTTATCGGCGCGCAGCGAGATGAGCACATACTTGATGGTGGTCAGCAACGTGACCGTCCACACGACAAGGGAGAGCGCGCCGAGCACGAACTCCTCCGTGACGCTTCCGATGCCGCCGTTGCCGGCAACGAGCGCCTTGGTTACATACATAGGGCTGGTGCCGATATCGCCGTACACCACGCCCAGCGTGACGAGCATCGCCGAGATGCTCACAGGAATCGCAGCGTGCGAAGCTGCCTCCTTGGCCTTTTGTTCCATAAGCCGGTTTCCTCCCAACTTTAATGTTCGAAGGAATTATAGGTAATCGGCCCATGTTTGAATGGCACTGTTTTCCCAGCTAGATAAACATTTATACGGCCTTTAAGCCACCTCGGCGATATGGAATGTGACAAAGGGACTGTCTCTTTGTCGCATCCGTCATTTTCCGAGCCAATTTTTGAACCACCACTCCATGGAGCGGCTCATCTCGGCCATAAAGGGACTCGTGTGCTTGCGGGTATAGATGTCCACGACGCGCTCCCCCACCACGCGGGCATGCGGACGGAACATCGCGTCCATCTCGGCTACCTGCGCGTCCATAGTCGCAGCATCGGCGCGGCAGTAGCGCTCCTCGTGCACCAGGTTCACCACGGGATGCGCAATGGCCGGACGCTCCTTACGGGGCGTGCCGATGATGAGCATCGACAGCGGCATGGTATACGGAGGCAGATCGAGCAGCTCGGCCACTTCCTCGGCATTCTCGACGATATCACCGATGTAGCAGCTCCCCAGGCCCAGGGCCTCGGCGGCGACCACGGCGTTTTGCGCAGCGATCACGGCGTCCTGGGCCGCGATGGCAAAGTCACCCAAACCCGGTGCACGGCGGGGCGCCTTGCCCGTGCGCTCGACAAACTCGGGCTCAAAGCAGCCCACGTGCTCAAACAGATCGATCCACTTGGCATAGTCGACCACAAATATAAGTGCCCAGGGCGCCTTGGCGATCATGGGCTGGTGGTCGCACAGGTCGGCCAGACGATCCAGCGTAGCCTGCTCGCGAATGCTCACGATGGAATACATCATCATGGCGCCCGCCGACGGCGCGCGACTCGCCGCATGCAGAATCGCCGCCCGCTGCTCGTCGGTCACCGCCACGGGACGGTCGTCGTCATCACGCGCGAAGGCACGCGTGGAGGAACGGTGCTCCAACGTGTCCAGCACCGCATTGCCCGTCGTCTCGACCGGATAGCCGCCCGCGTCCATGCCAGCGTCCACGTCACCCGCACTCGTCATACAAGCCCGTTCGTTCATCGCCTCATCCTCGCCAATTCTTTAAGAAGCCTTTACGTTTCCGTGTAATTCCCGTCCATTATCGCGCAGGTCGCCACTACATTGCGCCACACCGTCACACGTGCGCGTTAATATGGCTGGTTGTTGTGCGCAGACACCAATTGCAGCGCATATCTTGGTAACAATCGGGTAAACCCCCGCTTTCGTACGTTTTAGTTTGTGAGGAGTCTCAGCATGTTCGCTGCCGCCATCTCGCTCGTCGGTCTTGCGGCGACCGTCTACCTTGTCTTGCGCGAGGCCAAGGCCATTCGCGCTCAGTCGGGCACCGTTGCCAAAAGCGCTCTTGGGTGGAGCGTCGCCTTCGGCCTGTTCCAGGTCTTTTTGACTATTTGGGGCGCCGTGGGCCTCGTCGCTCAAAACGAGCCGCTCGCCTTTGTGATGCTCATCCTGACCAACGCCATCCTCACCGGCTGCGCTTGGGCCAGCATCGCACGCGACCGCATCGCCCCGCGCGTCTTTGCGTTCGCCGCGCCCGACGCCCCCGCCCCCACCGGCAAGCTCGCCCGCCTGCGCGGCGCCTTTGTGGGCAAACCGCTCGTCGCCGCCGTCCTGTGCCTGCTGCTCGCCGGCGTCTTTGCGCTGCTGGGCATGGAGGTATCGTCCAACCACGACTTTACCTGGGTCTACCCCCTGTGCATCCTGCTCGAGTGGGCCATCATCACCACGCTTATGGTCGGCTTGTTCTTCCTATTCCAGCGCCACGGCGCAGCCCCCGCGGTCCTGGCCTTTGCCCTCTTTATCCTGGGCATTGCCGAGTTCTTCGTTATCACGTTTAAGTCCATGCCCATCCAGCCGGGCGACCTTTCGGCCATCTCCACCGCCGCCGCGGTCGCCGGCACCGGCTACACCTTCTCCATCTCGCTGTTCTGTGTGCTGTCCATGGGCTTTACCGCCATCGCCATGCTGCTGTGCGAGTACGCTGGCCTGGTGGCACCGCACCGTCAGAAGGGCGCCGCCAACGCCAAGCGCATGCTGCTCACCAACCTGCTCGTGGCCGTGCTGTGCCTGGGCGGTGTGACCGCGCATGTTACGCTCATCGACTACTACAACACTCTCGGCATCACCGTCTACACCTGGCGTCCGCTCGAGAGCTACTGGCGCGAGGGCTACCTGCCTGCCTTTATTAGTGCGGCACAGTCCATCAAGCCGCCCAAACCCGCCGACTACTCCGTCGACGATGCCAAGGCCACGCTCAAAAAGTACGCCAAGGCCTACGACAAGTCCGACGCGGCCAAGAGCGACGAGCGCGCCGCCGCCCAGGAGCAGTTCGACAGCGAGAAGCCCACGGTCATCGCCATCATGAACGAGACCTTCTCGGACCTGTCGATCTATCAGAACATGCGCGCCGGCTACGAGGGCCCGCAGTACTTTAAGAACCTGTCCAACTGCCTCAGCCGCGGCAAGCTCTACGTGAGCGCCTACGGCGGCGGCACCGCCAATACCGAGTTTGAGTTTATGACCGGCAACTCCATGGCCAACCTGGGCTCGGGCGTGTACCCCTACACCATCTACAACATGGAAACGACCGGGAACCTGGCAGAGCAGTTCAAGTCGCTCGGCTATTCCACCACGGCCATGCACCCCAACCACGCCACCAACTGGAACCGCGAGAACGTCTACAAGGATTTTGGCTTTGACCGGTTCCTGTCCATCAACGATTTCCAGGGTGCCGATACCCTGCGCGGCATGGTGACCGACCAGGCTACCTATGACAAGATTCTTGAGCTGCTCGATCAGAACGCCGATCCGCAGTTTATCTTCGACGTGACCATGCAGAACCACTCGGGCTACGACACGGGCCTGCTGCCGGTCGACAAGCAGATGCACCTGAACATCGACACGACCGACCTGGACACCAAGACCGTCGAGGACGGCACGCTCTCCGATGTCGACGAGTATGTCTCGTGCATCGAGCAGTCCGACCAGGCGCTTCGCTACTTCCTCAACGCCTTGAGCAAGCTCGACCGCAAGGTAGTCGTGGTGTTCTGGGGCGACCACCAGCCGTTCTTCCCGTCCAAGTTCAATGACAAGTGGTTTACCGGCGAGGACGACGCTACGCATCAAGAGCGCCTGTGGCAGACCGACTACATCATCTGGGCTAACTACGACGTTGCCGGCTGCGACCAGACGAGCGAGGTCGACGACCTGTCCACCAACTACCTGTCCACGCAGCTTATGCAGCTGATCGGCGCCCCGCTTTCCGACTACCAGAAAGCGCACATGACGCTGCGCGAGTCGCTGCCCGCCATCAACTCGGTCGGCTACGAGGACGCCAGCCTGCGCTGGGCGCTCTCCTCCAACGTCACCGGTGACGACGCCGCCGCAGCAGCCGCCACCAAGGCGCGCGAGGATTACGCCAAGATGCAGTACTACGAGATGTTCCGCGACGGCAAGAACGTGTACACCGAGCACTTCCAGACCGAGGCCAACGAGACCGACCCCAACCTGGCACCGGGTACGACCAAGATCAAGTAGCTACTAGCTGCTGAGCCACAACTGAAACGTCTGTCCAGGCGGAGGCATATATAAGTTGAAGGCCACGTTATGTGGCCTTCTTTGTTTGCGGAAAGTGTGTCCCGGAATTCTTGTCTGGAATGGGATGCAGTTTCCGCTTGGGACCCGATTGGGAAAGTGTGTCCCACTATTCAGCTGGATTCCGGGATGTATTTTCCGGTTGAGATCGCGCGAATTTTTGTGGTGTAAGAGGGAGGGCCGCGTCAGCGCCCCCTGCGC
>CBCTIZ010000021.1:0-37851 GCA_965147105.1 uncultured Collinsella sp.
ATTAATGGATGGAAACGGGTGTTCTATCGGGACACACATTTTGTCCTATAAGCCTAAAAATGTAGTAAAAAGGGGAGAGCTCGTCGAGCTCTCCCCTTTTTTAACATCATGGCTATTCAATT
The DNA here is from genome assembly GCA_965147105.1 of uncultured Collinsella sp. Taxonomy (GTDB): domain Bacteria; phylum Actinomycetota; class Coriobacteriia; order Coriobacteriales; family Coriobacteriaceae; genus Collinsella. The sequence continues at coordinate 123 of CBCTIZ010000021.1, forward strand.
ACCACGGCCTGGCTATCCATCTGTTGCCACGTACCGAAGAACACCTGGGCATTTCGCGTAACATTGCCGTTAATCGAATCCGAAAGATAGACAATTCCCTGCTCGTCATCATAGCCTTTAAGGACTACGGCATGATTACCGCCCCACAGGCCATAGGAATGCCCGTTATACCAGCGCGCAGCATAACGGCCTCCTGGCCAACTTCCCCACTCGGTATTCCACATCTCAACAGGTTGACCACAGGTCAGTCTGTTCTTAATGGAAGAAATTGACGAGAAAGAGACGTCTTTTGCCTGCTTGCCACTTCCAGCAGCACGCAGAAAGTTATTACCAGCAATAGTAATCGCAGGGGCGACGCATCCCATGAGACCCCCGCTACTACGCCTTGGGTTGCCATCAAAGGCGGTAACAAAGTTGCCGTTGCTTCCCTTGGGCAAGTAATAATCCGCAACAATCGTCTTACCTAAACCGAAACCATAGTAGTTAAGCAAGTTTGTAAGGGCAACCGATTCACAGCCAGTAGGAAGTTCCGGGTACTGCGAATAGCACGGGACATCGACCCAAGCGCCAACCATTGCGCCGGATGGACTGAACTTGTAGTCAGTAGAGCCGATCCAATACCAACCGTTGCTCAACATTACTCCCCCACGTGCGGCATCAAGGTAATATCATGTGCCCCCAAGGGAAAGCCATCCCGTTTTCATTGTGCCAGAAGAGGAATCTAGCCAGAACCAGTTACCGCCATCGTTAAGCCAGCCGGTCGCCATTCGACCATCCGAGTTAAAGTAGTACCAAGACCCAGCTATTTGCTGCCATCCAGTCAGAATTACCCCATTAGCAGAACAATAATATCGAGAACCCTGACTCTCAATCCAGCCCGTTCTAACATTCCCGCCATCGTCAATCAGCTGAATTCCTGAATCGGTCATGATGCCTTTAAGGTCAATTGCACCGCTGGATGAAGAATGATACATCCAGGACCCATCACCGTTTGACCAGCAATTAGCCATCATCTTGCCGGAACTATTAAATATGTATTCACATGATCCAATAGTTTGGACACCCGTAGCCATGACGTACGTCGAGGGATCGAGCCAGTACCACGTACCGTTTAGGTTGAGCCAGCCGGAGGCGAGGGCGCCGGAGCCAGTCGCGTAGTACCAGGTTCCGCCATCGAGCACCCAGCCGGTCGCCATGGCGCCGGAGGCGTTGAACCAGTACGCTGCGCCGTTACACACATGGAGGCCCGTCGCCATGGCGCCGCCCGCCTCGGGATCGAGCCAATACCAGGAACCGCCGGTGCGAATCCAGCCGGTCGAGGCGATACCGTCAGCGAACCAGTACCAAGAGCCGTCGACGAGGCCCCAGCCGTTAAGGGGGCCGCAGCTGCCGAAGTAGCGGCGGACGCCCTGCGCGTCCGTCTGGTAGCCCGTCAGCATGGCCCCGGTCTCAATGTCGAAGCAATAGGGCACGCCACCAACAGAAATAGGACCGAGTGCGAGCACGCCGCCCTCCCCGGCGTAGTACCAGCTGCCGCCGTCGCGGACCCAGCCGAGCGCCATGGCGCCGCCGTTTGATGGGTCGAGCCAGAAGGCATTGTCGCCCAGCCTGAGCATGCCAGTGGCCATTACACGGGTCTCCGGGTCGAGCCAGAACCAGTTCGAGCCGAGGTGGAGCCAGCCCGACGCGAGCGCGCCGCCCTCCCCGGCGTAGTACCAGCTGCCGCCGTCGCGGACCCAGCCGAGCGCCATGGCGCCGCCGTTTGATGGGTCGAGCCAGAAGGCATTGTCGCCCAGCCTGAGCATGCCAGTGGCCATTACACGGGTCTCCGGGTCGAGCCAGAACCAGTTCGAGCCGAGGTGGAGCCAGCCCGACGCGAGCGCGCCGCCCTCCCCGGCGTAGTACCAGCTGCCGCCGTCGCGGACCCAGCCGAGCGCCATGGCGCCGGACGAACGGAAATAGTATACAGAGCCGTTGCACTTGTGCAGTCCGGTCACCATGGCGCCGTCCGCATCGGGATCGAGCCAGTACCAGGTGCCACCCTGGCACAACCATCCGGTATACGCCGCCCCGTCAGAAGTTGCGTAATACCAGGCACCCTCTTTTAACTGCCAATAATAGAGAGAAACATCGACATACGCATAGTTCATATCGACGTCGCCGTTGATACCAGAGACCTTTCCATTGCTCTTGTACTGCCAAAAACTGTAATTACCAGTATAGTCACATTGCGAGTTATATTGAGCAATCCAATGATCCCAAGAGCTGCTCTTAAATACAGAGTCAGTCAAAATGTTGTTAAACCAATTTAAATTTGCATAAATTCCAGGCTCATATCCTGCGGCAGAAATCCTATTACAAAAAACCTGCGCCCTCGATGCAATTCCGGTTTGACGTCCATTTGCAATTATCGAGTTATCCTCAAGATCGTAATACACCGGCAATCTTGGATTATGCCCAGAAAGGCAATTGATCACCATTGACGCCTCATCAGCTGCCTGCTGATTATCAAAAGCATATGAATAGATATAGACGCCGTAGGGAATTCCGAGTCGCTCGCACTCAGAAATATTTCGATTAAATTGATAGTCAACTCGACCGCCCCAAGATGGAGCGCCAAATCCAACACGCAGAATAGCGAAATCGATGCCAGAAGCCTTAACAGCATTCCAGTCAATACGTCCTTGATGCTCACTGACATCGATGCCCTGCGCCGTAGCCCCATCGGGAAGAATGTCCATGGACAATAAGGCTATTCCATCTTCTTCGGAAGAAGCATCCTCTGCGACCAATTGTCCATCCTCATAACGCCAGGAATTCTCAACTAGGGACCGCGCAGCTTCCGCGTTCGAGGGAAAAACAAACACAGAAATGGGCGCAAGGACCATCAGCACCAACAATGCCGAAAATAACTTAAGATGTTTGCTCATGTAAACCTCGTCATTCGTTCTTGTTTGCGTCTAGCTTACAGCATGGCTGTGAAAGATTCCCGAACATCCAACTGGACAAGACGCCATCTAGAACAATAAATAGTTGGGCGTAATGCTGCAAAGAAAATAAGAACTTGCCGCAGGGTTGAACCCGAAGGCTCATTGCCCCCTCTCTTACCCCCAAGAATACCGACTTCAAATAAACTTTCAAACCAGATGTCAAAAAGGTAGGGGACCCAGAGAGTCCCCTACAAATCGGAATTCTAACGGATCAGTATTACTTTCGATGGGCCCAAAGCAGTCAAACCGGAGATGCGATTTCCATAACCATCACTATGCCAGAACAAATTTTCGCTCGGCGAATTGCCCCAGAAAAAGCCAATGTGGCTATCGTCCGCATATGGGTTGTAAGGATTGAAGAACACAATGTCCCCCTTACGAGCCAAACCGCTACGTAACAACTCATCAATAGAGTTGAAATAAGTCACGTTTGCGCACGTATCGATAGCGTAGCCGTACCAACGATAAGCGTTAACGCAGCCGCCCCTTCCGGGACCACCACTCCAAGGGGAATGGCTCTGCTCGGCGGCAATTGGAGCTAAATTCCCGCCCGCTTTCATATATGCATGCGATACAAATCCGCCGCAGTTCATACCGGTATACCCGTCCCAACGAGGATCACCCTTTGGATACATGCATGTTTCTTGGCTAAGATGCGTATCATAGCGTGTTCCACGGTAATAGCCATCGTTCTCGTGGCTCATAAGCCAATTGACCAGGCTGGACCTATTAACCCCTAAAACAGAACCAGACGTATTCAACCATGCACCACTTGCATTGAAGTAATAGTCAACGCCATCGATTTTCAGCCACCCGTTAGCAAACATGGCACCCGAAGGCTGGAGCCAGTACCACGTACCGCCGTCATTAAGCCATCCAGTTTTCATCTTGAATGTGGAAGGGTCCATCCAATACCACGCACCGTTGACATATTGCCAACCAGACTTAAGGACACCATTGGAAGATGCGTAGTACCAAGTATTGCCACTTTCGCCAGAAGCGTCTTTCGACAAAATCCAACCAGACGCCACGTTAATGGCACCATTCGCATCCGCATAGAAAACCGAGTCTCCAATATGAATGATACCCGGCAACGAAGACGAGTCGACGCAGCCCGATGCTACAGGGGACCCGTCGGGTGCAATAGGCAATGGATCATTCAACGCACCAGAAGAATCCGCCCATGACATCCCGTCGCTCAAGTTGATCCAACACGAAGAAGCCATCGCACCGGAGTCAAAAGAATAATAGCGCGTGTCGCCTACCGTATATTCACCAGTGCGCATTGCGCCGGATACGTCATCAAGGTAATACCAGGCGCTTCCGGACTTTATCCATCGTCCTCGTTGAATAGCTCCGCTTGATGCGGCGTAATACCAAGTACCATCAGCAAGTGCCCAGCCTGTTGCCATGGCACCTGAGCTCGTAAGGAAATAGGTGGACGAGCCCACTTGCACAAAGCCCGTGAGCATAATATGGCTTCCTGGATCCAGGTAATACCAAGAATTCCCTAGAAGTAACCAACCTCCATGCAGTAAGCCGTTGGAGTCAGCGTAATACCAGTTGTTGTCAATAAGTGCCCACTGGGAGGATAGCATGGCCCCTGAACTGTTAAAGATATAAGAGGTGCCATTGCATTCATTCAGCCCGGTGGCCATAGAACCATCTGCAGGATCAAGCCAGTACCAACGACCCCCATCCGAGAGCCAACCCTTCACCAGGGCGCCAGAGCCGGAGAAATAGTGCCAAACGGAAGCATCAAGATGCCATCCGATAAGCATCGCGCCAGAAGAAGAGAATCCATACGTGGCTCCCCCGATCTGTAGCATCGAGTCGTGGACCATCTTGCCTTCATCATCCAGCCAATACCAGTTGCTGCCATCTGAAAGCCAGCCTTTTACCATGGCGCCAGAACCGGAGAAATAACGCCAAGCAGAAGTGGAGCCCGTAGAATCTAGGTACCAGCCGACACGCATTGCGCCCGAAGAGGAGAAGGCATACGTCGCACCCCCAACTTGAACCAACCCATCCTGAGCCATTCGACCTTCGTCGTCGAACCAGTACCAGCTACCGTTTATATGTCTCCAAGAAGAAACAGCGATCGTTCCGTCGGACAAGCCCCAACGCCAAAAACCAGCACCTTCTTCGGGTGATATCCACCCCTGATGCCAAACAATTTGATTCGAAACCTCAGAAGGGGTCTCATTATCCACCTGAGAGTTCTGCTCGACAGCGAAGGTCGAATCGCGCTGAGCATCAATGGCTGACTCAACAGAAGCAATAGCAACGTTAGATGCGGAACCTTCGTCAGTGTTATTCGAATCAAGGGCGTATAACATCGAGGGCGAACTCAAAAGGAGCCCCAAAGAAACAAGGCCGGAAAAGACCAGCACCCCGAATGAGCATTTCTTCATAGCAGCACGGTATCCAATCACGCAGCGACCCCGTCACCTCAGGGCAACGGGGTCTCAATCAAAACTAACTCAGTAATGTGCTAGCCAATTTGCTGGCAGTTTTTTCTCGAAGGTTTTCCATACGGTATCCTCTTCCGATTTGAGGCTCTCTTAAGTTATTCTCAGACTAACAATTCAGTTTTTCAACCGAAAATCTATAAAAGGTGTCTTTGCAGCTGCAATTTAAATATGAGCCACCACACCTCAACCGTTAGGCAAAATAGCTTCTGAGCCAAACTGGGCACATAAGCGAACCAATTTAATACGGCCACCTGTAAAAATCCTGACACACGTTTTCGATATGACAAGAGCCGCTTGAACGAGGAGTACTTGAACCCCTCCGCTCTTGCAGCTCTTGAGGATACTTTGCCGGATCTTGGAATTACTTCGCTCTAAAGCAAGAAGTACTCACTGTCGGAGGATAGGTTCGGCCCGAGCCACGGATCGCCCGTCAAGAAGAACTCAGGCCAGCGCTGCATGAACAGCGCTTGCTCGCGCTTCCAGCGGCGCAGCTTTTTCTCGTTGGCCTCTTCCCTGCCGCGCGAGGTGAACTCGTAGTGATACAGCTCGGCATAGGGCGTATAGATGGTTCGATAGCCCGCCTCCCACACGCGCAGACAAAAGTCCGCGTCGTTAAAGCCGACGGCGAATTCCTCGTCGTAGCCTCCGACCCGCTCAAATACGTCGCGTCGGACCATCTGACAGGCACCCGTTACGGCGCTAAAGTTGCCAGGGCGCACAGCGCGGGCAAGATAGCCCTCGCGCTTTGCCGAGAAGTCCTGGTTGGCATGGGCAAGTGCGCCACGCACGCCAACCAAAATGCCGGCATGCTGCACCAGATGATCGGCAAAGTAGAGTTTGGCGCCCACCACGCCCGCATCGGGACGCTGCAGATAGCCCATCATCTCTTCGATAAAGTCGGGGCTTATGACCTCGGTATCGTTGTTGAGCAGCAGCAGATAGTCACCCTTGGCGTGCTTCACACCAAAATTGATGATCTGAGAGTAATTGAACTCGCCCGGCCAGTACACAACGCGCGCGATGCCCTTGCCTTCGGATGCTGCAGCCACGCGCTCTGGCAGGGTTTCGTAATACGCAAACGTCTCCGGGGCTTCACTGTTGTTCTCCACCAAGACGATCTCGTAATTGGTATACGTGGCCTTCTGGGCGATCGACATCACACAGGCATCGAGCGTCTCAACGTGGTCCTTGGTGGGAATCACAATGCTCACCAGCGGCGCAGACTCCGGCAGCGCATAGCGCATGCGATAGACAAACGGCGTCTCGGTCTCCTCGACTGTTCCGCAAATGTCCAGCGCGTTAAAGTGGCGCTGCAGCGCAAGGCGCCCAGCTTCAATAGCATACGGCTTGCTATCGGCAGAGCCATCGGCGGTCGATCCCGGATGCACGCGCCAGTGATACAGCACATGCGCAACATGCTCAAACCGCGCGTCCGCCGAAAGGCAGCGAAGCGTCAAGTCGTAGTCCTGGGCACCCGCAACGTCTTCCGGGGACGTGCCAATACGATCGATGAGCGCCTTCTCCACCATCAGGAAATGCGTCACGCAGTTATGGCTATAGAGCAGGTCGACGTTGAGCCGCGTCTTAAAGACCGGCTGGCCCCACTCCCCCGTTTTCTGGAACATGTCCTCGTCGCAGAACAGGACCTGGGGACGCTTGTCCTCGGCCGCCTTATTCAGCGCGGAAACATACTGGAATAACGCGTCCGGTTCCAGAATGTCGTCATGGTCCAAGAACGCGACGTAGTCGCCTGTCGCTCGCTCGATACCTGCGTTGGTGTTGAGCACAATACCGCCGTTGCCGGGAAGCTCGATGCGACGGATGCGCTCGTCGTTGGCGCCTGCCGCAAGGGCGGCCACCGCATCCCATTCAGGCGAGGCATCCATAAGGAGCAGTTCCCAGTTGTCATAACTCTGGGCTAGCACCGAGTCCAGCAGCTCACGCAGGTATTCCCGATCAGTCTTGTAGCACGGCACCACAATACTCACGAGTGGTCTATAGGCAAAAGCCACCGAAGCGACACGCTGGCACGCCAGATCGCCCGGCTTTGCGCGATGTTGCTCAAACCAACGTCGATAAGCTGCGTCATCAGCGCGTGCATCCTTCATGCGGTTCCAGCTGTCGTCGACCATGCCGTTGTACAGGCGACCATCCATGGCGCAAAACCCGCTCTGGATCTGCTCTGTGGAATCGCTCACAATCGCGACAAAATCTCGTATATCTTGAGGCATCTCAACGCTCAGATACGTTTTATTGACACGGCATCCATTCTGCTGCGGCACATCGACCTGCGATTCGAACACATGCACGGTAGCATCGATGGCATTCATATGCGTATCGAAGATCTGAAGCTCAGGCGCGCACTGGGAGTCTCCCGCCCAGGTAACCTCATAGCGCCACACCGCGCCGGAGTCTGCCGGCAAATAGCGAATGGCATCGATCTCGTAGCGACCGCAGTGTTCGCCACGCTGCGCATCGCGGATAAGCGCACACAGCGCAGGCTTTGCTTTGTAGTTAATCTTGGATTCCAGCTTGGCCACGCGGCTATCGAGACAAATGGAGCCCAACCTTTGGCCATCGGATGCAAAAACGACATCCATCGACGAGCCATCCAAAAACGGAAGCACCAAGACGGCGAGCTCGCGCTCGTAATCGGAAACGGAAGGGCAAAGCGCCAGCACACGGCCATGATCGACCGGGAGCACCAGCGACAGCAAACAAGAACCGCTCGTAGTCGCATGGGCAAACGCCTGAGAGGCCTCCCGCTCAATAAGCGCGGCGACATCCTGACCGGCAAAACGAAGCAGCACAAAAAGACGGCCCTGGCTGCGGCAAAGTGCCAAACGCTTGATACTCATCTACACTTCTCGCTTTCCCAGGGCGTTCGCTGCCACGCGCTTGCAGGCACCCAGGCGCCCAAACCTCAAGACGTCGTAATCGAACATGAGCTTTTTGCACTCGCGGGCATTGGGGGCCTTGCTGGTAAGCGCCGCACGCACCATAACAGCAACAGAAGGAGCGCATTGTGCGAGCGCAGCAACGCTGCCCACGGTAGAGCCGGCGAGCGCCGTGGTAACGGCAACAAACACCTTGCCGCAGTCCGAACCCAGCAACCTAAGCGCATCGTACAGCACCAGATCGCAGAGGAAGTACGCCAGGTCATCGGCATGCTGAGCATCGAGACCGTCGCGCCGCCAGTCAGCCAGCACCGCGGAGTAAATCTTCACGTGCTCCAGCAGACGTGTCTCGTCGTCGTAGCGCATGGTGTCCATGAGCGAACCCTTGCGCGCCACGCGGTAGTCATACAGCTTGTTCGAGATAAGCGCGGTCTTGTGCGAACGACCGTACACGGCAAAATCGAAGACCTGGTCCTCGCCGTACTTAACGGTTTCGTCGAACACGATCCCGTTGCCCAGCAAAAACTCACGCTTGCAGGCGGTGCGCCATGCAAAGGGGCGAGATGCTTCCTTAAACAGCAAGTCAGAGTTATAGCCTTCAAACGACACATCGCGCGGGCTCAGCACATAGTTAAGCCACGGATACCCCGCCTCCAGCGGATACGGGTTCGCGCCAAAGGTCAAAACGTCGCAGTCCTCGCGCTCAAAGACATCGACGATCACGCGGCATGCATCGGGCGTAAATCGGTCGTCGGAATCCAAAAACGCAACGATAGGCGCCGTGGACGCGGCGATGCCTGCATTACGCGCACTCGACAGGCCGCCGTTCTCCTTATCGACCAGCGTAAAGCGCGCGTCCTTTTCGCAATAGGCAGCCGCAATATCGCGCGAGCCGTCCGGCGAGCCATCGTTGACCAGCACGCCTTCCCAATCGGGCATGTCCTGCGCAAGCAGGGAGTCCAGGCACCAGGCCAGGCACTCCTCCACTTTATAGATGGGAACGACAACGGAAATCTTGGGGGTAGCCATAGTCACTCGCTCCTACTGTGCGGCCGGAACGTCATCGGGGTGCGGGTTGTCGCCGTAGGTGCACTGATACGTCAGCACACGCCAGACCAGCGGCAGGCCGCCAATCTTAAAGTAATGCTTAAACGTATTGAGCTTGCCCGGCTTCTTAAAGTCAAAGCGCGAATCGATATAGGCGCGGGGCGACTTGACCATCAGGCGCAAGTCGGTCTCGCCACGCGGATCAAACAGCGACAGATCAAAGCGACCGGCATCCCAGTCGGCCTTGAGCTCGGGCGAGGCCTTCTGCCAAAACTGCTCGCGCAGTTCATCGACCAGGCGCTCATCGTTCCAACGGTACGTATCGACCTTCATGCGCATTAAAATACCCTGAAGCTGAGCCTTAAGCTCGGGGCGTTCATCCAAAAAGCGCTGCATCTCGGCGTATTCGTCGCACACGCAAAATACCTTGTTGGGCGAATTAACGGAGCTCTTCTCGTTGTCTTGGCGATAGCACAAAATGGGGTCCGCGATAAACGCAGCACGCTCGGCGCATGCCCAGACCTTAAAGTTAAAACCCGCATCCTGATACGAGGCACCCGGCGTGGGAAGGAAGCGAATCTGATTGTCGTTGAGGAACGCGCGCCGATAGATAGCCGACCAAATGGAAGGTTTGCGGTAGAAGATGCCCGGGCGATCGACGGGGCGATACGTGGCGCCCGTCATATGCTCGTCGATAATCCCAAACAGCTCACGTCGCTCGCTGGGCGTGGACCAATACAGATAAAAGTCGCCCTTTACCGCATCGGCATGCTCAGCATCGGCCTTGGCGACCAGCTTTTGAAGCGAATCCTCAAACATAAAGTCGTCGGACTCAAGGATGCCCACGTACTCACCGCGCGCCATCTCCAGGCCACGGTTCATCGAGTCGCCGTAGCCGCTGTTGGCCTTGTCGATCATCTTTACACGGGGGTCGTGCTCCATGTACTCGCGGATGATATCCGGCGAGCTATCGGTGGAGCCGTCGTTGATGCAGATGATCTCGATGTCATTGAGCGTCTGCGCCACGGCGGAATCGAGGCACACGCGCAGATAGCGCTCGACATTGCAAATGGGGACAAGCAGCGAAACTTTAGGGGTATCAGAGTTCTGCAAGAGAACCTCCCGTTGAATAGCGTGTAACAGGGTTATTTTAGCAGCCGAGTTGCGGCGGGCGGCAGCGCTTGGAATTATAGAAAGCGCTCCAGGCAGGCTTTGAGACCGCGAGTCGAAAGATAGAACAGCGTGGCGTCTGCCATCGAAACGCCCGAGGTCGCCGCAACGAGCTTGTGGGCAACACGGCGAACGGCACCCTTAGCAGGCATATCCGCCCACTCCGTTCCCAAAAACGTCGTGAGGTCCATGTTGACGCGAGCCGCCACGCGATGGAAGTCATCGGCATCCAAGCGCGCCAGATCGAACACAATTAGGTCCAAAAACCAAGTTATCAGCTCGCCGGGACACAGGTCCAAAAGACCATAGGCCGCCCAGTCTTCCAAGACCTCCTCGAGCATCTTCATGTGGGCGTCAAGCTTTTTGGCGCGCGCCTCGGCACTGTTGAACTCGTGCGTCGCCGATTCGCTCTCCATCACGTAGTGGTAGAACTTGTCAGGCATGACGACGGTCCTGCGGGCAAGCGCATAAGCCGCAAATTGGAAGACGACGTCCTCGCCCAAAGCCAAACCGGGGGCGAAGCGAATGCCTTCGCGATTGAGCAGCTCGCGCGAAAAAGCCGCACGGCAGGCATAGGGCTGCGCATTCGAATGGAACAGCAGTTGAGGATCGCGGGCGCCGAAGGTACCAGCTTTGGGGCTCATGAGTTGCTGGACGCGTTTGGGGGCAGCATCGGCAGGTTCACAGACGCCGCCAAAAACGGCGGCCTCGGCATCCGCAGACTCCATGGCATGCAGCACGCGCTCGACCGTCTGGGCATCGATGTAATCGTCGGCGTCCACAAAAAAGACGGTCTCGCCCTCGGCGACATCGATACCGGCATTTCGAGCACACGAGACACCCGCGTTTTCCTGGTCAATCACCAGTACGCGATCGTCGGCCTGCGCGATCTGGCGCAACACGTTCAACGAATCATCAGTCGAACCGTCGTTGACGCAGACAACCTGAATCGAACACTCAGACTGGACCAACAGCGAATCGAGGCATCGCTGAATGGAGCGTGCAGAGTTGTAAACGGGGACGACAATGGTAACTTTAGGACACGAGGCCTCTCCCATGCCGACCTACCCCCTCAGCGATTCGATGAGGAAGGCGGCGACCACGCCTGGGCCTCCAACCGAGGCGTAATACTTAGCACGCCCCAAGGCACCATCCGTCGCAAAACTCGGATGCTCGTCAACCCAGCCCTCGGGATCTTTGAGGATGGCAGCGAGATTTGCGCGCTTCCACGGTTTGAGGTCGTCAAGCAAAAACTCCCCCGCGTCCAAGGCCGCCTGAAATTCCTTAGCCATCTGAACCAGGAACTCCTTATAGAACTTAGGCGCCAGGCGCACGTAGTTCCACATGTATGAATCGTACTTAATGAGCTGGTTGAACTTGAGCATGCGCGCGACATCGCCGCTTGCGTGGTCGCGGGCATAATCCTCTCGAATCCAACGCTCAATCTCGGCATACTCGGTATTGACGCAAAAGACCTTAGCTGAAGAATTGACCGAGGAATTCTCGTTGTCCTGGCGATACGACAACACGGCATCGTGCAGGTAAATAGCCTTATCGGCGCACGCGATCACCTTAAAGGCGAATGACGTGTCCTGAAAGGATGCCCCCGGAGTCGGCAGGAACGTAATGCCGTTGCGCTCAAGAAAATCGCGACGGTACACGGCCGACCAAATCGACGGCTTTTGCTTAAAGAACTGCGTCGTATCGCTCGGGTGCACTGGCTTGCCACAGTCCTTGGCTTTAAACATCTCGTGCAGCGAACGGCGCTCCTCGGGCTTAGACCAGTAGAAATCAAAGTTCGCCTTCGCAAAGTCGGCATTATTGCTATCGGCGGCCGAGACAAGCTTTTCGAGTGCGTCGGGCGCCATAAAGTCATCGGACTCCAAGATACCAACGTACTTGCCACGCGCCATCTCCAGACCGTGGTTCATCGAGTCGCCGTAGCCGCTGTTGGCCTTGTCGATCATCTTGACGCGCCCATCGCGCTCCATATACTCGCGGATTATCGCCGGCGAGTTGTCGGTCGACCCGTCGTTAATGCAGATGATCTCAATATCCTTGAGCGTCTGCGCCAGGGCGGAATCGAGGCACTCGCGCAGGTAGCGCTGAACATTGTAAATGGGAATAAGCAGCGACAGAACAGGGCTGCCAGAGGCGTTAGTAGACAAATGTGCTCCTTAGGAAATACCTGTCGTTTCATGGTATCAAAGGGCCAGCGCGCCAGCGGGCGTTTATATAATCTATGGAGCCTCTTGCGGGCAAAGCAGCCCCACGTCATGCGGCGGGCCCATGGCAGGTTCCTGCGTTTTATTCAAAGCTTGCCGCCAAGGTGCGCCGAGCCTTTACAATAGGACCGTCCCAAGGACGTATTCGATAGCTTCCGCGCAGCACTCGCCCGCCGCGCGTGAAAGGATATATTGCCCCATGCCTTCAACCCTTCCCGCCCCCATCGATAAGCTCGCCATCGTCGTCGTTACGTACAAGCGCCAGGAACTCCTGGCAAATTTGTTCGACTCCATGACCGAGCTCACGGCAACGCCCTGGCGCATCGTGATTGTCGATAACGAGAATTCGCGCGAGACCGAGGCCATGTGCACCGCATTCAACGAGCGCCTGGCCAACCTGTGGGGCATCGACACCGAGCAGCCTGACGCGCAGGGCGGCACCGACCGTGTCATCTACGCCCCGCAGCTCAAAAACGGCGGCGGTGCGGGCGGCTTCTCCGCCGGCACTAAATGCGCCTACGACCTGGGCGCCCAGTGGTTCTGGGTGATGGACGACGACGTGCTCGTCATCCCCGAAGGCATCGAGCGTCTTGCCAAGTGGACCGACCGCTACGATGTCATCCAGGGTTCGCGCCTAGACTTTGACGGCGGCGCCTTCTTTTGGCAATACCAACTCATCCTTTCGCTCGGCATTCCCAACCCAGTCGCCAAGTGGGACTTGGGTCCAGAGGGTTATCGCGCCATGAACCAGCTGTGCTTTGAGGGCGGCATGTTCTCGCGCCGCGTGGTCGACAAGATTGGCCTGCCCGACGCGCGCTTCTTTATCTACGGCGACGATGCCTGCTACGGCTACGTAGCCAGCCAGCACTTCCCCGCCGCAGTGGTCGCCGACGTGGTGCTCAAGCGCGCCCGCGCCGTCTCCAACTGGGATATCGCCGGCAAGCGCCAGCTCAACTCCACGAGCGACACCAACCGCTACTACATCATGCGCAACCGCGGTTATCTGGCCCGCTACATGCAGATCTATGGCGACTATCACCCCATGCTGTTCCGTCTGGGCAACGCCGCGACCTTCTGCAAGGAGTTCATTCGCCTGGCCGCCGTTGACAAGTGCTTTAAGACCGGTATTCCGGCGCTGCGCCGTGGCATGAAAGACGCCCGCAAGATCATCAAGGATCCCAACTGGAAGCCCATGCCGCCCATGAAGGACGCGGAACAGTAAAGGGCTTTCGCCCGCCGCTACAGACGTTGGCACACCACGGACGCACGCCGCCCATCAAAACCGAACCCCCAGCGCATGCGACCCACGCCGGGGCGCGGCACACGGATATCGTCGATGCCGTCGCGCTCTATGTCGAGTAGCGACTGCACGGCCAGCAATTCCAACCCCAGCGCATCCACATCGGGGTCATACATCATATTGATCGTTATAAGCGGGCGCTCGTCCAGCATGCCAATCGTGTCTGCTACGTCGAGCACAGTGCCCGTAGGGAAAACCTGGATGTCCCAGCGACTCGCGCCACACTTTCGCCTCGAGGCAGGATTGGCATAGCCCGGCAAGCCAAAGCAGAGCCCCTGCAAGAGCAGATGATATGGCAGCGGCGTATCTGGGTCGGTCTCACCGATTCCCGCATCCCCCAGGATGCGACTTAGCGCCCGCCTCACGGTATCCTCGTTCCCACGGCACAGCCCGTCGCGAAACGCATCGACGTCTCGAATGTCTTCGGCAGCGCACTCAAACCACTCAACAATCACTAGACGCAAGGCCTGGCGAAGCTCGTTATTGGGCAATCGCAAAGCACGGAGCCGATCGCCATGCTCTGGCTCCTCAGTCATATCCGTCGTGAGAAAACCGGACAGATACAGCGCTGTCCACATGCCATCGTCAGGCGAGACATCTGGCTCTGCAGTGCCCAAACAAAGCGGGACCTCAGCACACCCATGGGCCTCGAGCAAATCAAACAAGACCGAAAGGCGGTCGAGATTCCACCCGGCAACTACCCTACTCAGGCAATCCGCATACCCATACAGATCGGCGCGCACAGGCGCCGTGCAACCTCGGTCCAGAAAACCGATCACACGCGCTGGACTCGAGCAATAGGCCCTACCAAACCGATATCCCTCGAGCCATTCACGCGCATCATCAAGGTATTCCTCGCGCCCAGCATGATTCAACAGAGCCTGGACCTCGGCATCCGAAAAGCCGAACCAACGGTCACACCACGTCGAAAGCGGCGTCGACAGACAATACGAACAACTGCGCGAAGAAAGCGCCGCTTCGGCAGGACCGGGACACTCCCCCATCAGACACGTCAGCCGCAACGAATCGCGCGCAGTGGCAATGGCGTCGAACAGCACGCGATCGAATAGCCCTGCCGGATCGGCGTCGGAAGCGTCCCTCGCGCTCGCACGGCGAGACCACGCCGCATCGTACCCATCAACGAGCAATACAACCTGCTCATCGCAGGCCATCTCCAGCAGCTCAATGAGCACACCGAGCACCGAGTCAACCTCGTCCGCGCTCGCCACGCCACGCGCAACACGTTCGATGTGACGCACCTTATCTCGAGCTAAATCAGGAGCCTCCAAGAGCGCCAACAAGCGAGCGCACTCGCCCGAAAGGGCATCGCGCACGACGTCGGCAATAGCGGCACCACGCCTCGCAGCGCCAGAAAAGTCCAGCGATATCACCGGATAGCAAGCATATTCATCCCGATAGCGCCCACCGTCTGCATCCCAAATCTGAGCATTGGCAAACAAACGCTGATCAGCGCGACCAACCGCTGGACGCTCCAGAAAAGCCCTGAGCGTCGACAAGTTCATGCTTTTGCCAAAACCCTCGGGTCGACAGCACACCACAACGGACGCGTCGCAGTCCAACACATCGGCAATAAACATGGTCTTGTCGACCAGCGTGCAGCAACCAAGAGCCTCCGCATAGTCGTGCATGCCAATGGGCAAAGCCGCATCGTCGGCACAGCCGATCAAACGCACGCCAAAGCCAGCAGCACAATCAACATTTGCCTGTTCAGACACCAAAACGTTCCCCCTAAATCGCAGCACGATGCCAATTGTAATGACCGCATCGCATGTACCGATGTCGCCGCGCAAACATATCGGGCAACGGTAGTAACAAGAGGTGTGAGGGGGCACAATTAATCGTTGCACAACAAAACGGGGCCCGATACATTCGCACCGGACCCCGTCCCGACTATTTAGTTATCTGGCAACTGAGAGCCTACTCCCCCGAGTCGTCCTCCCCAGAAGCCTTCTTCTGCTGATCGAGCTTATGCTTACCACTTACGATAGACGTAGCGCCCAGCGTGGCCAAGCTCGCGCTGGCAAGGCTCGCCATCACAATCAGATCGCCCGTCTTGGGCATATTGCCGTCAGATGACTTGGTTGTGGTGGTCGTCGTGGTCGTAGTGGTCACCGTTTTGGAGTCATTTTGCTCTTGGTTCTGGTTGTCGGTGTTGCCCTTACTGCTGTCCTCGCCCTGCTGCTTTCCGTCCTCGGTCTTGTCCTTGTTCTTGTCCTTCTCCTCAGATTCAGACTTCTTGTCCTCGTCCTTCTTCTGAGCGGACTTGTCGTCCTTCTCATCAGAGCTAGAACCCTTATCGGATTCAACCTTCTCGGAAGCCTTATCCTTGGAGTCGCCCTTTGCGGCTTCGGTCTTTTCCGTGGAAGCCTGATCAGAGTTGTCCTTGTTCTGGGCCGAGCCGTTATTGACGCCAGCCATCAGCGAAGAACCCAGCGTAGAACCAAGCTGCTCGGAGAAAGAAGGCTTCTTGTCCGGCGAAGCAACGGGAGCGTCCGGCGCCTTATTCGAGTCGTCCTTGGAAGCATCGGAATCAGGGGTTGCGTCAGAGCCAGAGCCGTTGTTAGAGCCGGTGTCAACGGACGAATCGCTCGAGCCGGTGGATGAGTTAGAGGTGTCAGCGTCGGTCGAACCAGAAGCGTCGCTGTCCGTATTGCCGGCAGAGCTTGAAGACGAATCGCCCGCAGCAGAGCCGTTCGAATTGGAGCCGTTCGAGGTAGAGCCGTCGTTGGTAGTGCCACCAGCAGAGCCATTACCGTCAGCATCGGTCGAGGGCGCATCCATCCTGTCATCGTTGGCATCGTCACTCGAGTCGTCATTCGAATCAGGTGTCGGCGAGGGCGCCGGTGTAGGCTCGGGCTGCACGGGCGTCGCAGCGGCAGCGGCCTCGTCCTCGGCGATATAAGCCAAGCAGTCCTTCAGCTCATTCTTATAACGGTTCTTCCAGCCCTCATGATACTGGGGCTGGCTCGAATACTTGGTGGCGACATTGTTGACCACGCTATTGGAGAGCGCCGTCACAAACTCACGGTCAGTCATATCATTAGAAAGATTCGCCCAGCGGAAGAAGTCCCTGCAGCCACCGGTGCCGCACATGTTGGTAATGCTCCACACCATGCCCTTGACGCAATCGGCACGGCCCGAAATATCAATACCAAGGCCGCTCTTGAGCCACGCCTCGGTCACCGCATAGTACGAGTTGTACGCATAGGCATCTTGAAGTGCTGAGAACTCAACAGGATCGGTGTTGTACGCACCCTGGAAGGCATCCTAAGCGATATGGCCCAACTCGGTGAGCTGGCCGTTCTCGTACATGGCATTGCTCGTGTTGGAAATCTCGCTGCCGCGATCAATCGCATCCTTGAGCATGCTGTATTTTTCGGGGCTGTAGTTGTAGGCCTGCTTCATAAACGGAATGAGCGACCAACGACGGTCGAACTGGTAATAGCCCAGCGCGTTGTAGCCGTCACCATACGAAAAGCCCTGGTTATAGTTGCCATGGCTCTCATATTTGGTGAAGTACTTCATCTCGGGAGTCACGTTGACAAACGAGACACCCTGAACCGACCTCAACACGCCCGAGAAGGATTGCTGGGTGTAAAGGCCCTTATCGATATCGGTGGCATCCGAGGCAATGCCCGGCGTGGGCTCCTCGGCAGCGGCGGGTGCCGGCGCGGAAACGGCGCCAAACGAAAGCGCCAGCGTCAGGCCCGCGACAATAGCAGAATGCTTGGGCTGCATAAGATCCTCCCTGCATTGGTGTAGTTAAAGTGCAGTTTGCAAAGATGAGACTAAGTATTGCAGCTCGCCCGTTGTTGCACAACAACCCCTCGGTAAACGGCAACAACCCTCCGCGAAATCTTAAAGAATTGCGCTCAACCTACAGCTTAATGTCAAAGTTGATCTCGGGGACGGCAGCTAGGTCGGCCAACGTCACGCCGTCGACGTACTTTTCGATCACGTCGTCCAGACCGCGCCAGAACTTGACGGTCGAGCACAAATCGCTGCGGGTGCAGCTGTTGTCGATGCCGTCGCACGCCACGGGCGCCGTGCTGCCCTCGACGGCACGCAGAATGTCGCCAGCACGCACTTCGGCGGGGTCCTTGGCCATCATGTAGCCACCGCCTTTGCCACGCACGCTCTTAAGTAGGCCAGCCTTCATAAGCGGACGAACCAGCTGTTCCAGATACTTCTGCGAAATGCGCTCGCGGTCGGCAACCTCGCGCAGGGCAATCTTGCCCTCGGCGTCACCCAGCGCCGCGATATAGATCATCAGCCGGAGGGCATAGCGGCCCTTGGAAGAAATGAGCATACCTACCCTCCCATCGCATCTGGGACAACATAACCAGGTCTGTTTGTCCCAAATCTTATGCACGCGGGGCAAACAATCCTGATTATTATGTCACGCATCTAAAAAGTCGAGTGGATTAGTCGGGTTTTCCCTTGACTAACGCCGAACCCATAGTAACTTTATTCCGAGAAGATTCCTAGGGTTTAGTACACCTATGAGTACACCATATACAGAGAGGGACAGCATGAGCGCAAATCCGCTGCTTTCCATCGAAGGTCTCACCGCCTCCGTGGACGAGAAGACCATCCTCCACAACGTCAACCTCAACGTCGCCGCCGGCGAGACCCACGTGTTGATGGGTCCCAACGGCGCTGGCAAGTCTACCCTCGGCCACCTGGTCATGGGCGACCCCGTTTACACGGTCAACGACGGCCGCATCGTCTTTGACGGCCAGGAT
This sequence comes from uncultured Collinsella sp., assembly GCA_965147105.1. Taxonomy (GTDB): domain Bacteria; phylum Actinomycetota; class Coriobacteriia; order Coriobacteriales; family Coriobacteriaceae; genus Collinsella. Next base: position 18,992 of record CBCTIZ010000021.1, read on the forward strand.
ATCACCGAGCTCACCACCGACAAGCGTTCGCGCGCCGGCCTGTTCTTGAGTTTCCAGGCCCCGGTCGAGATCCCGGGCGTGCCGCTGTCGAGCTTTTTGCGCGCCAGCATCGCCGGCCGCCCCGGCCTGGAGATGAAGGGCAAGGAATTCCGCCGTCGCGTCAAGGAACTCGCGGCCGAGCTCAACATGGATACCGCCTATCTCAACCGCGAGCTGGGCGTGGGCTTCTCGGGCGGCGAGAAGAAGAAGGTCGAGATGCTCCAGCTCCTGTTGCTGCAGCCCAAGCTCGCCATCCTGGACGAAACCGACTCCGGCCTGGACGTCGACGCCCTTTCCACCGTCAGCCATGGCATGGACGCCTACCGCAAGAGCTGCGACGGCTCCATGCTCATCATCACGCACAACACGCGCATCCTGGAGCACCTGGATGTCGACCGCGTCCACGTTATGGTCAAGGGCCACATCGTGCGCGAGGACGACGCCTCGCTCATCCCCTGGATCGACAAGAACGGCTTTGAGACCTTCGAGCGCGAGGCCGCCGAGCAGCGCGCCCAGGCCGAGGCCGCCGCTGCCGAGCAGCAGGCGTAAAGGGGCGACGCAATGACCAAGAACCGCACCGAGGTCGCGGACATCGACCGCAGCCTCTACGACTTCACCTATGGCGAGGAGGGATTCGAGCGCCTCGACGCCGGCATCACGCCTGACATCGTGCGCGAGATCAGCGCCAAGAAGGACGAGCCGCAGTGGATGCTCGACCTGCGCTTAAAGTCCCTCGAGATCTTCAACCGCTTCCCCGACCCGACGTGGGGTCCCTCCATCGAGGGCCTGAACATGGACAACATCGTCACCTACGTCAAACCCAACACCGACCAAAAGCACGACTGGGAGTCGGTGCCCGACGACATCAAGAGCACCTTTGAGCGCCTGGGCATCCCCGAGGCCGAGCGTAGTTACCTGGCGGGCGTCGGCGCGCAGTACGACTCCGAGCTCGTCTACCACAACATGCAGGACACGGCGTCCAAGATGGGCATCGTCTACTCCGGTATTGAGGAGGCCCTGCACGACCCGCAGTGGGAGCCGCTCATCCACGAGAAGTTCATGACGCTCATCCCGCCCACCGACCACAAGTTTGCGGCCCTGCACGGTGCCGTGTGGTCAGGCGGCTCGTTTGTCTACGTGCCCAAGGGCACCAAGTTGGACTTCCCGCTGCAGAGCTACTTCCGCCTTAACGCCAAGGGCGCCGGCCAGTTTGAGCACACGCTCATCATCGTCGAGGACGATGCCGACCTGCACTTTATCGAGGGTTGCTCCGCGCCCAAGTACAACGTGGCCAACCTCCACGCCGGCGCTGTGGAGCTTTTTGTGGGCAAACGCGCACACCTGCGCTACTCGACCATCGAGAACTGGTCCAAGAACATGTACAACCTCAACACCAAGCGTGCACGCGTGGACGAGGACGGCGACATCGAGTGGATCAGCGGCTCCTTCGGCAGCCACGTGGGCCACCTCTACCCCATGAGCGTGCTCAACGGCCGCCGCGCCCGGTCGAGCTTTACCGGCATCACCTTTGCCGGCGCCGGTCAGAACCTCGATACCGGCTGCAAGGTCGTGCTCAACGCACCCGATACCTCGGCAACCGTCGAGACCAAGGGCATCTCTAAGAGCGGCGGTATCCAGACCTTCCGCAGCTCTATCGTTGCCACGCCCAAGGCCGAGGGCTCCAAGGCAACCGTGAGCTGCCAGTCGCTGATGCTCGACGACCAAAGCCGCTCCGACACTATTCCGGCCATGGACATCCGCGCCAAGAACGTCGACATCGGCCACGAGGCCACCATCGGCCGCATCGGCGACGATAAGGTGTTCTACCTGATGAGCCGCGGTATCTCGGAGGAAGAGGCCCGTACCATGATCGTCAACGGCTTTGCCAACCCGATCTCCAAGGAGCTGCCGCTGGAGTACGCCGTCGAGATGAACAACCTGATCAAGCTCGAGATGGAAGGAGCGATCGGATAATGAAACAGACCACGAACACCGCTGCTACCACCCTTGAGCAGGTCAATGCGATGCCGGCTGCCACTTGGGGCTGGCTGAAGATGAATCAGACCAAGCTCGAGCTCTCTGACGAGCTTGCCGCCGCTCCCACCGAGGCCGTTGAGGTCGAGGGCTTGGACGAGCAGTTTACTGGCGTGGCAGACGCGTTCGAAGCCGCCATGGACACCATGGCCGAGCGCTTCCCCGAGCGCCGCGCCTCCGCCCCCGGCGACGCCGCCGACCGCGCCCGCATCACGCCCGAGACCGAGCTCGACGTGCCCGCCACCTCCATCTACCAGGCCGGCGCCATCAAGCTCGAGGAGGAGCTCTCCCCTGCCGAGGCCTTCGAGACTGGCATGGGCGAGGCTGCCTACACCTACCTAGCCGACCACGCCACCAAGCGCGTCGTCATCGATGTGCCCGCATACAAGCACGCCACGGTTACCGTGCGCGTGAGTGGCGTCGACGCTGCCGCGGCCATCGCCGCCATCGATGTCGTCGCCCGTCCGCAGGCAACGCTCGACCTGCGCATAGCCCTGGACTCCCCCGTTGCCGGCCAAGGCGTCGTGGGCTCCGTGCTACGTGTGTGCGCCCACGAGTACGCCACCGCCAACGTGACCTGCACGCAGACGCTCGACGATAGCTGGATCGCGCTCGACGACACCGGCCTGTTCCTGGACGAGGGCGCGCGCGTCAACGTGCAGCACACCGTTCTGGGTGCCGGCGCCAGCGCCACCGGCCTTGCCGGCGACCTGCTGGGCGATACCGCCAAGGTCACCATCGATACTGATTACTTGGGCGCCCGAGAGCAGGTGCGCGACTTTAACTACGAGCTGCGCCACCGCGGTCGCAAGACCGAGTGCGAGATCGACGCCAACGGCGTGCTGACCGGCACGTCCAAGAAGGTCTACCGCGGCACCATCGACCTCGTGCACGGCTGCAAGGGTGCAACCGGCACCGAGCGCGAGACGGTGCTTTTGGCCAACAAGGGCGTCGACAACAAGACCGTTCCCGTCATTCTCTGCGACGAGGACGACGTCGCCGGCAACCACGGCGCCACCATCGGTCACGTCCGCGACGAGCAGCTGTTCTACCTCGCCTGCCGCGGCCTTGACCAAAACGCCGCCGAGGACCTGTTCATCCGCGCCAAGCTGGAGGACGCCGCACTTTCCACCACCGACGAGCGCACCCGCGCCGCCGTCGTCCGCCTAGGCAACAACCTGATCGACAACTTTGAAGAGGAGCTCGCATGATCGACACCGAGCACGTTAAATGCGACACCTGTACTGCCCCCGAGCCCATGGAGCTCGACGCCAGCGACGAGGCTTCGCGCGGCTGGCCCACCGTGGACATCGAGACCAACCCCTACAAGGGCCAGTTCCCGCTGTTCCAGCAGCACCCCGAAATCGCCTTCCTCGATAGTGCCGCCACCGCGCAGCGCCCTGCCTGTGTGCTCGACGCCGAGCGCGACTTCTATCAGCGCATGAACGCCAACCCCCTGCGCGGACTGTACTCGCTGTCCGTCGAGGCCACCGACGCCATCGCGAAGGTCCGCCAGCAGATCGCCGACCTCATCGGCGCCGCCCAGGCCAACGAGGTCGTCTTCACCCGCAACACGAGCGAGTCGCTCAACCTGGTCGCCAAGAGCTTTGCGCCCACAGTGCTCGAGCCGGGCGACGAGGTCGTCATCACCATCATGGAGCACCACTCCAACCTGATTCCGTGGCAGCAGGTCTGCCGCGAGACCGGCGCCAAGCTCGTCTACCTCTACCCCACCAAGACCGGCCAGCTCACCACCGAGGAGGTTCTTGCCAAGGTTGGTCCCAAGACCAAGATTCTGGCCGTGGGTCAGGTTTCTAACGTGCTGGGCGTCGAGAACCCGGTCAAGAACCTCGGCAAGCTCGTCCACAAGTACGGCGGCTATCTGGTCGTCGACGGCGCGCAGTCGCTGCCGCACATGCCGGTCGATGTGGCCGACCTGGGAGCCGACTTCTTTGCCTTTAGCGCACACAAGGCCATGGGCCCCATGGGCATCGGCGTGCTGTGGGGCAAGATGGACCTGCTGAACGCCATGCCGCCCATGCTCACCGGTGGCGAGATGATCGACTCTGTCACCGAGCAGGACGCCGTCTGGGCGCCCGTCCCCGAGAAGTTCGAGGCCGGCACGCAGGACGCCGCCGGCATCTTCGCCACGGGCGCCGCCCTTAATTACCTAGTCAACACGGTGGGTTACGAGAACATCCAGGCCCGCGAGCAGGCACTCGTCCACTACCTGATGGGCGAGCTCATGCAGCTCGACTTTGTCCAGATCATCGGCTCCATCTATTGGGACAACCACCACGGCGTCGTGAGCTTTAACGTCAAGGGCATCCACCCGCACGACGTCGCGAGCATCATGGATATGGACGGCGTCTGCATTCGCGCCGGTCACCACTGTGCACAGCCGCTGCTCACCTGGCTGGGCGTCGAGAACCTCGCCTGCTGCCGCGCCAGCGTGGCCTTCTACAACGACAAGGCCGACATCGACAAGTTCATCGCCGGCCTGCATCACGTTTGGAGCACGTTCAATGGGTAATCTGTACACCTCCACCACATTTATGGAGCACAACTCGCACCCCGACTATAAGTACGAGATGGAGGCTCCCACGCACGAGCACGACGGCATCAACCCCAGCTGCGGCGACGAGCTCACCTTGCAGCTGCGCGTCGAGAACGGCGTGATCGAGGAGGCCTCCTTTACCGGCCACGGCTGCGCCATCAGTCAGGCCAGTGCCGACATCATGGCCGACCTCATCACCGGCGAGACGGTCGAGGAAGCGCGTCGCTTGGCAGGGCTCTTCCTCGCCATGATCCGCGGCGAACAGCTCTCCGAGGAGGACCTGGAAGATCTGGACGAGGCCGCCCAGCTCCAGGACATCTCGCACATGCCCGCCCGCGTCAAGTGCGCCGAGCTCGCCTGGCGCACCCTCGACGGCATGCTCGAGGGGCAAACAAACCAGTAGTTTATGCCCCGAATCCAAGTTTTTTGATTGCCGAGCCGCCCGATACGGGCGGCTCTGTTTTTACCTAATGAGCGCGAACGCGCAAAGTCCGCGCGTCCGGCGCCCCGTCTGACATTTGCCACACAGCCAGACGCGAGCACGGGCGTTTTCCACAGCACCAAAGGCCTGCGGCAGGGCCCCGGGCCCGCCAAGCAATGCGCCAAGCCCCGTTCTGCTGAGCTCCGACTCGCTTCGCGCCTGCCGCAGAAGGGTCCCATAGGATGCGGCGTGCATTTTTGCGAGTATTCAGCACGCCAAGCTGTGTGTATACGCATCGGAAGCGTTAATCAACGTCTCCAGGCGCATAAATATTGTGTTTTAGACCAGACATCGCGGTCTGACGGGACGCAGGCACATACTCCGGGGGTGCAACGGCAGGGATCAATAGCTTAGGGGCCCGTATGTTGCAAGATTGTGGCAGTGCCGACAGCACCACGATGCTGAAAACTCCGTTTTTTGCACGGCGCAGACGGGGGTAGGCACGGGCAAACCCGGACTGAGCTGTTATTTTATGCAAGATGACGATTGTTCTATGCATATTAAGAAGTGCAGTTACCGTACCAAGCTTTTGAACGCTGGTTGCGGCGCATGGACGACCCCAGCTGCGGTGAACAGGCGACCCTACATCACGTTTCCGCCAGCCCGCATCGCCGTTCGCGCGCGGGCGCGCACGATACGAGAGACGGTACTTTTGCCAATCCCGGTATACCGCTCAATCTGACGCACTGTAAAACCGGCATTGTTCAATCCAACAATAACGGTATCGCGCTGCGCCGGCGGTGCAGTTTTAACCCCGTTGAGCGGAACCCCGAGACTCTTCGCCATCTTGTCGGCAAAGGCGTGGCGTTCCCATTCCATCTCTTTCATATCGCGCAGCGCTGGCTCACTGCCGTCGGGCGTCGAAAGCGAATAGGCAATAAAGCCCTCGGCAGAACCAAAGAGCTCAAGCACGCAAGAAGGATCGGAAAATCCCCTCGCGACATCAGCCGCGTCACCGTCGTAAGCGCACAAATGCTCCGCAAAGCTGCTCCAGGGATAACGCTCGATTAGGCTAACGCCCGCCTCCTGCGGATCGGCGTGTACGGAACGAATAGCCTCCATCACCTGCCAGTCGGTATCGAGCGAGCGCCGGTCAAAACGGTTCTGGAACAGATGGCCCGTGCGCCCCGTGTGTTTATTGAACCGCCGCGCGTACGTCAAGAGCAGCCGGTGCATCGCAGCGCTCATCCTGTCCTCGTAATCTGCAAGCACCAAATGCACGTGATTGCCCATAAGGCACCAGGCGATAACCGTCACACCCTCCTCGCGGCAGCACTCGCGCATCAGCTCCAAAAACTCCCACCGGTCTTCATCGCCCTCAAAGATGAGCTGCTTGCCCGCACCGCGAGCACAGACATGGTAAAAGCCGGTAACCGTTCTCCAAACGCGCTGCATGGCGCTCCCTTCGCCGGGATCTGCTTGCCATCCAATACAGCACGATTGAAGCGTGCCATCAAAACATTCACGCAAAACAATACACTCGCGCGGCCAAAGGCAGTAAACAGGCGGCGAACGGCACCGTTGCAACAGGTCAACCCCTGCAACACTTACAAGAGCCGACCAAAAGCTTGCCCAAGACGGACCCCCTCTACGGAAGTTCACGACCACAGAACATAGAGTTAAACCGTTTCAATTAAAACTTCCGGACTTCTCGCTACGAAAACTGAGCCGTTCGCCGAATATTCCGTGCATTTCGCGGTATTATAGGGGCTGCATGTCATGTCCCTTTCGAAGGGTCGCCCGGCAATCGCCAGCCACGACCCCCAGACGGGACGCCAACACGATAGAGAGGAGAGGCATGCAGTACTCACAGGAAGTGGAGAACATGTGCCCCGTTGCCAAGGGTGCATACCACGGCCCCGCACCCATCCCCGAGGAGGGCAAGTGGGTCCAGGCTAAGGAGATTTCCGACATCTCCGGTCTTACGCACGGTGTGGGTTGGTGCGCACCTCAGCAGGGCGCCTGCAAGCTCACGCTGAACGTCAAGGACGGCATCATCGAGGAGGCCCTCGTTGAGACCATCGGCTGCTCGGGCATGACCCACTCTGCCGCCATGGCTTCCGAGATCCTTCCCGGTAAGACCATCCTCGAGGCCCTCAACACCGACCTCGTCTGCGACGCCATCAACGTTGCTATGCGCGAGATCTTCCTGCAGATCGTTTACGGCCGCAGCCAGACCGCGTTCTCCGAGGGCGGCCTGCCCGTGGGCGCCTCCCTCGACGACCTCGGCAAGGGCCTTCGCTCTCAGGTCGGCACCATGTTCGGCACCAAGGCCAAGGGCGCTCGTTACCTCGAGCTCGCTCAGGGCTACGTCACCCGCATGGGTCTCAACGACAAGAACGAGATCATCGCATTCGAGTTCCTGAACCTCGGCAAGTTCACCGACGCCGTCAAGGCCGGCAAGACCCCCGAGGAGGCCATCGCTGGCGCTATGGGCCACTATGGTCAGTGGGAGAACGCTGCCAAGTACATCGACCCGCGCACCGACGAGGAGACTCACTCCGTCGCCAGCGTGTTCCCGGTTCACGAGTAGAAAGGGAGGGAAATAACTATGACTGTTACGTTCGAAGGTTACGAGCGCCGCGCTGACAAGATCAACAAGTGCCTCGCCGACAACGGCATCGCCTCCCTCGAGGAAGCTCTGCAGATCTGCACCGACAAGGGCTTCAACCCGCGTGAGATCGTCAACAACACCCAGTCCATCGCCTTCCAGAACGCCGAGTGGGCCTACACCCTCGGTTGCGCTCTCGCTGTCAAGCGTGGCGCCAAGTCCGCTTCTGAGGCTGCCGCCATCATCGGCGAGGGCATCCAGGCCTTCACCGTTCCCGGCTCCGTCGCCGAGGACCGCAAGGTCGGTCTGGGCCACGGCAACCTGGGCGCTATGCTGCTCTCCGACGACACCGAGTGCTTCGCCTTCCTGGCCGGTCACGAGTCCTTCGCTGCCGCTGAGGGTGCTATCGGCCTGGCTCTAAACGCCAACAAGGCTCGCAAGAAGCCGCTGCGCGTCATCCTCAACGGTCTGGGCAAGGACGCTGCTCAGATCATCGCCCGCATCAACGGCTTCACCTACGTGAAGACCCAGTTCGACTACTTCACGGGCGAGCTCAAGGTCGTCGAGACCATCCCCTACTCCGATGGTCCCCGCGCCGCCGTCAACTGCTACGGCGCCGACGACGTCCGCGAGGGCGTTGCCATCATGTGGCACGAGAACGTCGACATCTCGATCACCGGTAACTCCACCAACCCCACGCGCTTCCAGCACCCCGTCGCTGGCACCTACAAGAAGGAGCGCCTCGAGGCTGGCAAGAAGTACTTCTCCGTCGCTTCTGGTGGCGGCACTGGTCGTACCCTGCACCCGGACAACATGGGCGCCGGCCCTGCCTCTTACGGCATGACCGACACCATGGGCCGTATGCACTCCGACGCCCAGTTCGCCGGTTCTTCCTCCGTGCCTGCGCACGTCGACATGATGGGTCTCATCGGCATGGGCAACAACCCCATGGTCGGTGCCACCGTCGCCTGCGCTGTCGCCGTCGAGGAGGCCCTCAAGGCCTAATCGCGCCCGCGCGGTGCTCATATAGTTGAGCTTTGGAGCCGCTACCCACCCGGGTAGCGGCTCTTTTTGTTTGCGCTGTCGCAGGGTAGCTAATGCCGATATATCAGTTGGGGCGAAATACAAGATGTGATGAGATGGAGCGTCAGAGCGTCCATGACGCCCACCTGCCATATTTGCCCTTTACCGATTTGCCGAGTCTTTGCGGCCCCATTGCCGATCACCCGTGCGACAATGCGCCGGACGAGAAAGGAATCCGATGGAATCGACTGATGTACTGGTAATTGGATCTGGCATTGCGGGCCTTTGTGCCGCCATCGAAGCGGCACGCACGGGTGCAACCGTCACTGTGGCAAGCGCCGGCAAGACCATGAGTGGATCGAGCTTCTTCCCGGGTACCTGGGGCCTCGGCCTCATCGGTCCCGTCGACGAAGACGACGAGCAGGACCTCATCGACACCATCCTGGCCGTCGGCGGCGGCGTTGCCGACCCCGAACTCGTCCAAACGTTCGTCCACGGCATTCCCCAAGCGATTGACTGGCTCGAGCAAGACCTGGGCGTTGAGCTCCAGCGTCCGCAAAGCGCCAAGAGTGCTCAACAAAAGCAATTTATCCCCTGCTTTGACCACAAGACGCGCATGTGGCGCGGCCTCACCCGCAAGCCCCTTGAGGACGCTCTGACGACCTGGATCGAGTCGCTCGGCATTCGCCTGCTCCCCCGCCATGAGCTTATCGACCTTGTTGAGGACACGAACGGCAGAATAACCGGAACCGTACTCTACGACCTTACCGAAAATCGAATCGTGCCCTTTGCTGCCAAGGCCACGATCATCGCAGCCGGTGGCACAGGCGGCCTGTTCGAGCGCAGCCTTACGTCGGCTGATGTGCTCAGCTCCTCGCAGGCCATCGCACTGGCGCACGGCGCAACACTTACTAATATAGAGTTCATGCAGATGATGCCTGGCTTCATCGAGCCCAGGCGTAACTTGGTCTTCAACGAGAAAACCTGGCGCTACGTGCATGTAGACCAGCCGGTAGATATTGCCGACGACAAGCTGGACGACCTGCTCGAGCAGCGCTCTGGATATGGTCCCTTCACGTCACGCTTGGCCTCCCGCGCTATCGATCTCGTCATCGAACAGGCAGGTGCCGAAGGCCTGGCACTCCACTACGACTTCCCCCGCGAGGATGTCCCAGAGTTTGTGCAGACCTTTGCCACCTGGCTGCAAGACGAGCACGGCATCGCGCCGACCGACGAGATGCGCGTTGCGATGTATGCCCACGCCGCTAACGGCGGCATCAAGATCGATAAGACCGCGCACACGGGCGTTGAGGGCCTCTACGCTTGCGGCGAGGCGACAGGCGGCATGCACGGCGCCGACCGCATTGGTGGCTTGTCAAGCGCCAACGGCATCGTGTTCGGACGCATCGCGGGCGCATCGGCAGCCCTTGCAGCGCAGAAAGAGCCTGAGACAGCCCTGAAGGCGGATATCGCCCTCCCCCGCTACGGCATTTCCACAACAGATGCCGAACGCCTGACACACGGCCTTAAGCACACGATGAGCACCTATTGCATGATCAACAGGACCGAAACAGGCCTATCTGAGGCCCTGCAACAGCTTGAAAGCCTGCAAGACAAGGCCATGGCGCTGAGCAAGCCGCATGCCGATGACAGCGAGATCGCAGCCCTCGCCCGCCTACAGTCGCAGATTCGACTAGCACAGGAAATGGTCAAAGCCATGCGCAAGCGAACTGAAAGCTTAGGTTCGCACTATCGAGCAGACTAAATCGATTCTCACTTTGAGTTTGATCACAACTTCTCAACATGCATCGAGCCCCGTAAGCATGATTCCCCTAAGGAGAACACGCCTACGGGGCTTTAGCCGTGTTTCCCTAAGGGAATCACGGTGCAGATTACTCAGCTCCGCGCCCTTTCGGGTTCGACCCCATGCGTGGTCAACAAAAAAGCTACCAGCCTGAGCCAGTCGCTTTAACGATCTTTGGGTGGGCCGTCAGGGGGTCAGCCTGCTGCGCAGGCGGTCGCTGCGGCGCTTTGCGCCTTGCGCGCTGCGCTGGCAAATGCTTACGCATTTCCTCAGCTCCGCGCCCCAACGGGTTCGACCCCATGCGAGGTCAACAAAAAAGCGACCAGCCTGAGCCAGTCGCTTTAACGATCTTTGGGTGGGCCGTCAGGGGGTCGAACCCTGGACCTTGGGATTAAGAGTCCCCTGCTCTACCAACTGAGCTAACGACCCAAAGCTAAAGTCCGTTATGGCGGACTTTAGAGGAGATATCGTGTGGTGGGCCGTCAGGGGTTCGAACCCTGGACCTTGGGATTAAGAGTCCCCTGCTCTACCAACTGAGCTAACGACCCGATATCAACACGAAGCAAGAACTGGGGTGGGTAAAGGGACTCGAACCCTCGACCTACGGGACCACAACCCGTCGCTCTAGCCAACTGAGCTACACCCACCGTGTCCTGTGCGCTTCGCGCTCGACTATTATTGCAAGGAACGCCACGCGATGCAAGCCCCAATTTTCAAGAATTTTGAAAAGAGTTTTTCGAGCGCGTTTCGAGCAATTCCCACCGGTTCCATAGGAGTAAACTTGCCCCACTGCAAATCCTCGAAAGGACCGGCATGAAAGAACTCTCCAACCGCACGGCAACATTTACCGATTCGGTCATCCGCCGCATGACACGCATCTCCAATAAGTACGATGCCGTCAATCTCTCGCAGGGCTTCCCCGACTTCGATCCTCCGGCGCAGCTGCTCAACAGCCTGAGCACCATCGCCGCCGACCCCAAGCCGCTCTACCACCAGTACTCCATTACCTGGGGCTCCCAGGCCATGCGCGAGGCGCTCGCCGCCAAACAGGAGCACTTTATGGGCATGCCGATCGACCCCAACCAGAATATCGTGGTCACCTGCGGCTCCACCGAGGCCATGATGGCCGCCATGATGACGGTTACGAACCCCGGAGACAAGGTCGTCATCTTCTCGCCGTTCTACGAGAACTACGGCGCTGACACCATTCTCTCGGGTGCCGAGCCCATCTATGTGCCGCTCAACCCGCCCACATTCGACTTTGACCGCGAGGCGCTCGAGGCTGCCTTCCGCGACAACGACCCCAAGGCCATCGTCCTGTGCAACCCTTCCAACCCCTGCGGCAAGGTCTTTACGCGCGAAGAGCTCACCTTTATCGCCGACCTGTGCAAAAAGTACGACGCGTACTGCATCACCGACGAAGTCTACGAGCACATCGTCTACGCGCCCCATGAGCACGTCTACATGGCCACGCTGCCCGGCATGTTCGAGCGAACCATCAGCTGCAGCTCGCTGTCTAAGACGTACTCCATCACCGGCTGGCGTCTGGGCTACACCATCGCCCCAGCCCAGATCACCGAGCGCATCAAGAAGGTCCACGACTTTCTCACCGTGGGTGCCGCCGCTCCCCTGCAGGAAGCCGTTGTCACCGCCCTCAACTTCGACGACAGCTATTACGATGAGGTCCTCGACCTCTACACCGCCAAACGCGACCTGTTCTGCCAGGGGCTCGATAGCATCGGTCTTGAGCATAACGTGCCGCAGGGCGCCTACTACGTCATGATGGACATCTCTGAGTTTGGCTATGACAGCGACCTCGAGTTCTGTGAAGACCTCGCGTCTAAAGTGGGTGTGGGCGCCGTGCCCGGCTCGAGCTTCTTCCGCGAGCCCGTCAACCATCTGATTCGTTTCCACTTTGCCAAGCGAGACGAGACGCTTAACGCGGCGCTGGAGAACCTCAAGTCGCTACGTGATAAAATCAAGCCGCGCGGGTAAGGACGGCCCGGCAACTAAAGCAACCAAAGAAGCCCCGCACCGCCCGCCGCGTTGCGAGGCTTCTTTCTATAGCGCTTTCTTAAATGGTTTAGAGCTCTATACTTTAGTCACGGAGCAACTCGTCCCAGAGAGAGGAATACTATGGCAGAGCAGCAGCTTATCGGAGCGCTCGAGGCCGGTGGCACCAAGATGGTCTGCGCCACGGGCTATGCAGACGGTACGGTCCTGGAGCGTGAGCAAATCGCGACCACGACCCCGCAGGAGACCGTTGAGGCCGTCAATGCATGGTTTGCCGACAAGGGCATCACTGCGCTGGGCATCGGCGCCTTTGGCCCCACCGCAGTCAACCCCGCGTCGCCCCAATACGGCAAGATCCTGGAGACGCCCAAAACGGCATGGCGCTACTTTGACCTGCTGGGCACTATCCAAAACGAGCTCAATATCCCCTGCGGCTACGACACCGACGTCAACGTCGCCTGCCTGGGCGAGGTCACCTTTGGTTGCGCCCAGGGCCTTACCGATGTGGTCTACCTGACCATCGGTACCGGCGTGGGCGCCGGCGTGCTCTCGGGTGGTAAGCTCGTGCACGGCATGATGCATCCCGAAGCCGGCCACATCCTGGTCACGCGCGACCCGCGCGACACCATCGGCGAGCATAGCGCCTGCCCCTTCCACGACAACTGCCTAGAGGGCCTCATCGCCGGCCCCGGCGTTAAAAAGCGCTGGGACGGCAAAAGCGCCGGAGACATGGCCGATGACCCGGAGGCCATGGACCTGCTCGCCGGCTATCTGGCACAGGCGCTCATGACCTACACGCTGTGCTACGCACCGCAAAAGATCATCATCGGCGGCGGCGTGGCCGACCACACCCCCATCGTGCCGCTCGCACGCAAAAAGTGCGCCGAGATGCTCAACGGCTATATCGTCACGCCCGAGGTCAACGACATCGATTCCTATATTGTCAACAACAGCCTCGAGGGCAAGCAGGGCATTATGGGCTGCCTGGCCCTGGGCGCACAGGCGCTTCAGTAGCAGACGCACCCACAGGGCGTGGCGCGCCCGGCAAATCCGACCTACGGAACGACGCCACCACGCCTCATATAAGCCCTCAAATAAAAAAGGCCGCCTAGGACCAAACAATACGTCCTAGGCGGCCTTTTTAGCGCACATCAGCGACCGTAAGAGATATCGGAGCACAACGCCCGTTGCCGCTCCACAGCAGTCGATCATCACATCGGTGATCATGCCGGCGCGTCCCGGCACAAAGAGCTGAATCGTCTCGTCGATCGAAGGAATCAGCAGCAGGAACACCGCCGTGGCCAGCAGCACGTCAAAGGTGCGCCGGCCCTCAAAATCAAAGGCGTGCGTTGCCAAGATGCCGAGCACCATATACTCGGTAAAATGCGCGCACTTGCGAACAACAAAGTTGGTCACCCATTCATATGGAAGTCCCACGCTGTGCAGGAAACCGCGGATAGCTTCCATGACCGTTAGGCTCAGCGAGCCCGACCCCGAGCCGGGAACCAGCGAATTGCCCCAGATCAAGAGCGCCATCAGGCAGGTTACAACCGCCCATTTTCGATTGATCTTAACCATGCAGAAGTTATGCCTCCGCGCGGAGCGGCGCGAAGCTGGCGGTACCGCCCTCGATAACGCTCAGATAGGCACGGCCCGTACGCTTGGCGGTTGAGGACTGCAGGCGCTCGATCTCTTCCTCGAGGATCTGATTGACGCGCTCGTGACGACGGTTTTCCATAATGCCGGCGGCAATAGCCTCGGCCCGCTCGATGCTCTCGCGCGAGATACGGGCAGTATCCTCGGGGAACACAGCACTGTGACGGCCGACATAGGCGGGGGCAGCAGGCTGAGGGGCAGCGACGGGAGCGGGGGCTGCAACAGGAGCGGGCTCGTCAATCTCATCCAGAATCGCGGTGGCGGCGGCCCACATGTCCTCGTGGCCCGAGTAATCGGCCATGGGAACATCAACCTCGAGCGAGGCGTCCGGAAGGTCGCCGGTGTCGATGCGATCTTGGGCATCAATCGATGCGGTGACGGCTGCAGGCTCATCGAGGTCATCGAGATCGATGTCCACGGCACCGGAGATGATAGGCATGCTGGCGAGGTTTGCATTGTACGGCGCAGCCTCAGCCGCCTGCTGCTGGGCAGGAGCGCCCCAAAGCGAGCTTTCGGCGGCACGGCGGGCGGCAACGGCCTCCTCGTCCGCAGTCATGGTTTCATCAACGTACGAATTGTCGGCAGAAGCGTTCGCGTCCGCCGAGGTAGCGCTGTAGGCGTTATTGGCTGCCGCGTTGGCGACGAGCGCCACGAAAGCCGCCGTGCTGCCCGCAGGGGCGGCCTGGGAGCCAGACACGGCGCGTGCCGCGGCGGCGATGTCGTCGCGATTGAAGGAGCCGGTCTGCCCGCCGTTGGTGAGCTCGTCGATGGCGACTTGATAGACGTCGCGCGAGTGTGCAGGGTCGCAGCTCACCGGCGAATCGTCGTCAAGCATACTGTCGATCATGGACCAAGCCTCGTCCTCGTCCATAGCATCTGCGGCTCGAGCGATGGTAGGGACACCATCATCGGCATGACGGCGCTGGAACGCACCAGTCAGGCCGGAAAGGAATGCCGAGGTAGACTGCTCCGCCTGAGCCTGAGAATCAGAAGCCGCAGCGTAAGGAGTCGCATCCTGCTGCTGAGCTGAAATCGAGGCGGTCTTGAACTCGCTTTGATGCTGATTGAGATTGGCGGCACCGCCCATGGCATCGGGCTGGAACAGACGCTCTTCACGCTGCGCACGATACTCGGAGATACCCAGCGAGGCGGCATAGATGCCCACGCCCGCCACCGCGCCCACGGCGAAGGGAACCGCACCCGCCACGACCGTCTCGTTCACCGACGAAAACGGCAGCGTCGCGGCATACATAACCACGGGAGCGGCAAGGCCGATCCCGCACGAAAGTCCGGCAAGGACTGCTCGTTGTGTTGCATCAGAAGAAGCCATGAGCTCTCCCCATCTTCCAGCACCCAAATCGCATCATTCAGTTGGCTGCGCGAGAGAAGATGAAGCGGGGCTATGCCCCAAAGCAACGGTATATGGTTCGTTTCATCTGCGTTTTCCGTCGCGAAGCTTAAAAGCTATTATGCGAAACCGCCCTGTCGATTGCAAGCGACGATGTCGGATTGAAACGGGAAACCTGCTGCTTGCCAGTCTTATGGTCAAAAATAAGCGCGGATAGGCGATATAGAAAAGAGCCGAGGCTCAAAGCCCCGACCCTTTATTGCATTGATGACTATCGCTGCGTGTGGATGATAACCTAGAACGTCTGCTCGTAGTCGCTGTGCTTTTTGGCCGAACGCACCAGGAACTCCTGGTTGGTGTTGGTGCCCTTAAGACCCTTGATAAACGATGCGGCCGCGCGCTCGGTGTTGTTCATGCCGGCAAGAATGCGACGCAGGCCAAAGACAAACGGACGCATCTGCTCGTCAACCAACAGGTCCTCGTTGCGCGTACCGGAGGCAACGGGGTCGATAGCCGGGAAGATGCGGCGATCGGCCAGGTCGCGGTCGAGCTTAAGCTCCATGTTGCCGGTGCCCTTGAACTCCTCAAAGATGACTTCGTCCATCTTGGAGCCGGTGTCGATGAGGGCAGAGGCCAGGATGGTGAGCGAGCCACCGTTCTCGATATTGCGGGCTGCGCCCAGGAAGCGCTTGGGCGGATACAGTGCCGCCGAATCGACGCCGCCCGAAAGGATGCGGCCCGAGGCGGGCGCCGCCAAGTTGTAGGCGCGGGCAAGACGCGTGATGGAGTCGAGCACCACCACGACATCGCCGCCCAGCTCCACGATGCGCTTGGCGCGCTCGATGACGAGCTCGGCCACGCGGGTGTGGTTGTCGGCGGGCATATCGAAGGTCGAGGCCACGACCTCGCCCTTAATGGAGCGCTGCATATCGGTGACCTCTTCGGGGCGCTCGTCGACGAGCAGGCAGATGAGGTGCACCTCGGGGTTGTTAATCGAGATAGACTGGCAGATCTTCTTGAGGATCGTGGTCTTGCCGGCCTTGGGCGGGGACACGATCAGGCCACGCTGACCCTTGCCGATCGGCGACACGATGTCGATGGCGCGACCGGTAATGGAGTCCTTGCCGTGCTCCATGCGCAGCGGCTCGTTGGGATAGACCGGGGTGAGATCACCAAACTTGGGGCGGTTGCGAATCTGCTCGGGATCTAGACCGTTGACGGTCGTGATTTTGGCGAGGCCGGCGCGCTTGTCGCCGCCGCGCGAAGGACGCAGCGAGCCCTCGATGACGTCGCCCGTGCGCAGGCGCGCGGAGCGGATGAGGTAGGCAGGCACGAAGGCGTCGTCGTTGGACTTCATGTAGCCATGGGCATGGATGATACCGGAGCTGTCCGGACGAATCTGCAGGATGCCCTTGATGTCGCGGAAGCCCTCGGCCTTCGCGGCGGTGACGTAGATCTCCTCGACGAGCTCGGCTTTCTTCTTGCCGGTCGTCTCGATCTCGAACTCCTTGGCCTTCTCGCGCAGCTCGGCGACCTTCATGGCCGCGAGTTCCTCGCGCGAAAGCGTGGGCTCGGTGGGAGCGGCATTGCGCTCCTTGTTGCGCTGCTTGCGATCGCGCTGGCGGTTGCGGCGGTCGTTGTTGCGGTCGTCCTTGCGCTCGCTTCGCTCGTCGTTGCGCTTGTGCTGGCGACGGTTGGGACGAGTACCGTCTTCGGCCTCGGCGGGAGCGGCGCCATCGGTTGCGGTGGCGTCGGCATTGGCCGCAGTATCATCGCTGGCCTCGGCCTTGGAATCGCCCTGCAGCTCGGCCTCGGCCTGCTGCTCGGACGCCTTGGCCTTAGCGGACTTCTTACGACCGCGCTTGGGCTTCTCAGACGCAGGCTGTTCGACGTCCTGGGGCTCGGTGGCATCAGTCGATGCATCGGCGATCGTCTCGGCGGAATCCTCGGACGCACCCTTCTTGGCAGTCTTAGCCTTGGACGTGCGCTTAGCAGCAGTGCGACGGCTGCGACCGGGACGGACGTCGGCGGGCTCGACATCGGCGGGAGCGGCCTCGGAAGTCGTAGCATCCTGGACAGGTGCATCGGCAGCGGTTGCAGACTCGGCAGCCGCAGCAGCATCCCGAGCGGCCGCAGCTGCGGCTGCGGCCTTCTCTGCCTCGACGAAGGCCTTGGGCTTGCGACCGCGACGGTGCGGGCGCAAAGCCGGATCGACAACGGGAACTTCGCTGGCCTCGACAGGCGCAGCGGACTCAGCAGGCGATGCGCCCTCCCCTGCCGCGGAACGGACCGAAGCCTCGGTGAGCTCAGGGGTTACCTGATCGGCAACCTGCTCGGCCTTAGCAGCCGTGCGTCGGCGTGTGCGCGGTACCGGCTTCTCGGTCGGCTGGTCGGCGGCAGGCGTCTCAGGCACAGACGGAGCTGCAAGCTCGGTCAGAGCCGCGGCCTCACGCTCGGCAGCACGACGGCGGGCGCGCACCACCTGAGCCTCGCTAATCTGAGCCAACGCACGTGCCTGCGCGACCTCATCGGAAATCGGCGCCGAGGAGTCAGCTGCAACGGTGCGCTTGGCGCGCGTCGTGCGCGTGGTACGGCGCTTGGGCTTGGTGACCTCCTCGCCGTCTGTGGCAGGCTTGGCCGTGCGGCGCGTGCGCTTGGGCTTTGCCGGAACAGCCTCCTCACCAGTTGCAGGCACGGCTTTCTCAGCCGCTGAAGGCGTAGGCGTCGAAGCAGCCTTAGGCGTCTTAGGAGCCGAGGCTTGCGCGGGCGCCGCGACCTGGTCCGACACAACCGGTGCAGCGGGAGCGGCCTGCGTCGTCGTTATTTCGTTTTCTTGCTGTTGATCAGACACAGTGTTTGCTCAACTTTCTTTTCAAGCCCTGTGATCACATGCTCCCTGCATAAACCTTCAGGGCGGCTAAACAGTCTAGCTCCGTCAAATACCGACGGACATCATTGATCTGTATCGAGATATTTGCGTCATATACGCAGCGTTAGTGTAACACAACCGCCGTCACCTGCAACTTAGTCATTGGGGACGTTCTTAAACGACTAGTCAAAAGGGACACTCTTCCCCTAAGGCGCCTTGAAATGGAGCGACTAAGGAGCAAATCCGTGGCGTCGGGATTCGCCGTGTCACGAAACGCACCTATCTACTACGCTTGCCCCCGGACCCCTGACCATACCCTTGTTTTATCAAAAACAGCGAGTCCGCTACTTGCGGTTTTATATCGAACTTTACGGTATGGTTCGGGGTATGCGGCAAAACGTAGGAGATGAGCACGATTCGCGGCGGACGGGGATCGCGCGAATTTTTGTGGTGTAAGAGGGAGGGCCGCGTCAGCGCCCCCTGCG
>CBCTIZ010000022.1:0-36513 GCA_965147105.1 uncultured Collinsella sp.
ATGCCTACTTACTCGTTGTCGCCCGCGGTCATTTGGGTTGCGGAGAGTGCGCCGTCGGCTGCGGTTGCGGCAGCGGCGTCGGGCCAGACCCAGTCGGTGAAGGCCGGGTGATCGTAGCCCTCGTCACAGGCGAACTCGAAGGCCTCGGTGCGGAAAGCCTCCCACTCGTTGATTTGCTCGGCAAACTTGTCGGCATCGACCATGCGCAGCACGTCGGCAGCCAGGGCCCAGCGGTCCATGTTGTTCAGGCGCAGCATGTCGAACGGCGTGGTCGTGGAGCCCTTCTCCTCATAGCCGTGGACGCGGAAGGCGTCGTGGCCGGGGCGGTTCCAGATCAGGCGGCGAATCGTGCCGGCATAGGCGTGGAAGGCAAAGAGAACGGGCTTCTCGCCACAGCCGAACAGCTCGGCCCAGCGCTCGTCGCTGATGGCCTGGTCGTTCTCGCAGACGTTCTGGATCTTGAGCAGGTCGACCACGTTGACGAACCACACCTTGATGCCCAGCTCGCGCAGCATGTCTGTCGCGGCCAAGGCCTCGAGCGTCGGCACGTCGCCGCAGGTGGCGACCACGACATCGGCCTCGGCGAGCGAGTCGGCGGTCGATGCCCACTCCCAGGTCGCGACGCCCTCGGCGAGCTCCGCCTTGGCCTCATCGACCGTCTGGAAAGTCGGGGCGGGCTGCTTGCCGCAGAAGATGGCGTTGACGCAGTCGGTGGACTGGTAAACGCGCTCGGCAACGGCAAGGGCCATGTTGGCGTCTGCCGGATAGTAGGCGTTCACGATATGCGTATCGTTGGCCTTGTTGAGCAGCAGGTCGATAAAGCCCGGGTCCTGGTGCGAGAAGCCGTTGTGGTCCTGGCGCCAGACGTGGCTCGACAGCAGAATGTTGAGGCCGCTGATGGGGGCACGCCACGGAATCTCGCGCTTGGTGGCCTCGAGCCACTTGCAGTGCTGATTGACCATGGAATCGACCACATGGACAAAGCTCTCGTAGGAGCTCCACACGCCGGAGCGGCCGGTGAGCACGTAAGCCTCGAGGAAGCCCTCGCACTGGTGCTCGGACAGCTGCTCAACGACCTTGCCGGAGCCGGCCAGCAGCTCGTCGTTGGCCTCATCCTCGTAGAAGCCGGCATCCCACTGCTTTTTGGTCACCTTGTAGGCAGCCTGCAGGCGGTTGGACGCGGTCTCGTCGGGACCGAAGATGCGGAAGTCGTCCATGTTCTTAGCCAAGACATCGGCGGTGTACTCACCAAAGACGCGGGCGGCCTCGGTGGAGCCCCAGCCGTGGCCCTTCTCGGCAACGGGAATCTCGTGGGCGTGGATATCGGGCAGCTCAAGCTCGCGACGGACCTTACCGCCGTTTGCGTTGGGGTTGGCGCCGATGCGCAGCTCACCGGTCGGCATAAAGGCCGTCACCTCGGGGCGCACCTGGCCCTCGGGCGTAAAGAGCTCCTCGGGCTTGTAGGAGCGCAGCCACTCGCGAAGCACGCGGAAGTGCTCGTGGGTGTCCTTGGCGCTCGCCAGCGGCACCTGATGCGCGCGCCAGGAGTCTTCGGTCTTCTTGCCGTCGATCTGCTTGGGGCAGGTCCAACCCTTGGGCGTGCGGAACACGATCATGGGGTAGGCCGGACGGACCACGGTCTCGCCCGCGGCGGCCTGGGCCTGAGCGGTGGCCTTGATGTCGCAGATCTCGTCAAAGACCTTTTCAAACAGGGCGGCGAAGCGCTCGTGGATGCTCGCATGGCTCTCGTCGTCAAAACCGGCGACAAAGAAGTGCGGATTATAGCCCATGCCCTCAAAAAACTTGGTGAGTTCTTCGTCGGACACGCGGGCAAGGATAGTGGGGTTGGCGATCTTATAGCCGTTGAGATGCAGGATCGGCAAAACGATACCGTCGGTTGCCGGGTTCACGAGCTTGTTGGACTGCCAAGAAGTCGCGAGCGGACCGGTCTCGGACTCGCCGTCGCCCACCACGGCCACGGCCAGCAGGCTCGGGTTGTCCATGACGGCGCCATAGGCGTGGCTGAGCGTGTAGCCGAGCTCGCCGCCCTCGTGGATGGAACCGGGCGTCTCGGGCGCAAAGTGGCTCGGAATGCCGCCGGGATAGGAGAACTGGCGGAAGAACTTCTGCAGGCCAGCCTCGTCATCGGTGATGTCGGGGCGAATCTCGCGGTAGGTGCCGTCGAGCAGCGACTGGGCAGTACCGGCGGGACCGCCGTGGCCAGGACCCATCAGGAAGATGGCGTTCTGGTTGTGGTCGGCGATGAGGCGGTTGACGTGGCCGAACAGGAAGTTGATGCCGGGCGTGGTTCCCCAGTGACCAACCAGGCGGTGCTTAACGTCCGGACGACCAAAGTCACGCGTCTCGCCGGTCTTCTCGTCGACAAAGTCAGCACGCATCAGCGGGTTGGAGCGAAGGTAAATCTGGCCGACGGACAGATAGTTCGAGGCACGCCAATACAGGTCGACACCCTCGAGCTCGGAAGCCGGAACCTCATGTCCCAGTTTTTGCCACGGCGTTCCCAGTGTTTTAGCCATTGTTTATGTCCCTTCGCTGCGCGGTCACCCTCCGATACGGCAACCTTTCGTTGGGACTAGTATATTTGCTAAAACGTTTTATCAAGGTGAAAAAACGTTTTATCATCCTTATTTGCCTTATGAATCGGCAAAACGAGACATTCACCTGCGGCATTGCCTGTCACAGGTACTTCACAATCGATCTCTACGAATTGATAAACGTGTTTAGTTGTGTTTAGTAAGCTCGAGCACGCTGTCCTTTACGATGAGCACAGGCTCCAAAACCACCTCTTCGGCACGCCTGCCGCCCTTGCCGGCAAGCCGCTTGGACATGCAGCCAAAAGCATGCTCGGCGAGCACACCCGGATCCTGCTCAATCGCCGTCAGCGCTGGCTCAAAGAGAACGTCGGCCGCCGAGTTGTCATAGCTTACGACCGAGATGTCGCCCGGAATGCTCTTCCCCATCTCGTGCAAACGCTTGAGCAGACCAAGGGCAATGTTGTCCGAGCTTGCGAACACGGCGGTGGCGTCGGTTGCGAGCACCGCCTCCGAGGCCTCGTAGGCACTCGGGATGTAATACTCGCTCTCGAACTCCAAGCGAGCATCGATGGGCAACCCCACCTCGCGCAGCGCACGCTCGTAGCCGGCTAGACGCTTGCGGCCCGTGTTGGACCGGCGCGCGTTGACCAGGCAGGCGATACGACGGTGACCCCGCTCGATTAGATAGCGGGTGGCCATGTAGCCGCCCATCTCGTGGTCGAACATCACCTTATCGCACTCGAGTCCCTCGATTGCGCGGTCGACCATTACGGCCGGGATGGGAAGGTGACTCACTTCCTCGCGCAAAGCGCGGTCATCAGAGAACTCGTCGCCCACCACCAGGAAGACGCCATCGACGCCACGGGTCACCAGCTGGCGCAGGAGCTCCAGATCGTCCTCGGCACTTCCACCCGAGCTGGTAATAAAGAGCGCGTAGCCGTCCTCGCGGCAGCGCTTTTCCAGGCTGCCGGCGAGCGAGGCAAAAAATCGGCTCTCGATGTTGGGAACGATAAGGCCCAGCGTGCGCGACTCTCGCATGACCAGGCTGCGCGCGATCTGGTTGGGAACATAGTGGTTGCGTGCCGCGACCTCCTTGATGAGCTTGCGGTTTTCTTCCGAGATGCGACAGGGCCGATTGTTGAGCACAAGCGAGACCGACGAGGGGGAAAGCCCCACCTCCTGGGCGATCTGCTTCAGGGTTACCTTGTTGGCCATCTCGCTCCTTCCGGGTTTACGCGCAATCTCTTGAAAGTATAGCGACTGCCCATCTACCTCGGTGATAAACACTTTACCAATCCGGTAGACGGCTGTTTTATCGCCGCGATTGGTGCAAAGCAACCTGACCCCTTTGCACCAAATCCATCCGGGTGGGGTATATTGCATTCGATTGATGAAAACGACCACCAAAAGGCGGATATTCGTATGCACGAGAACGACTTTTTTAACGAGGACCTGCTCTGCGCACTCGCTGGCGTTGCCGGCGAAGACAACGTGTTGATGAGCGAGCCCATGCGCGAGCACACCACGTTTAAGATCGGCGGCCCGGCCGATGTCTTTGTCACGCCCGATACCGAGCAGGGCCTTGTCGCCACACTCGACACCTGCTATCGCTGCGATCTACCGCTCACTATCGTGGGCAATGGCTCCGACCTGCTCGTCGGCGATAAGGGCATCCGCGGCGTCGTCGTGGCGCTGGGCGAAGGCCTCTCCGACATTACCGTCGACGGCACGCACGTCACGGCAGCAGCGGGCGCGCTGCTCTCGGATGTCGCCGCGGCGGCAGCCGAGGCCGGTCTCACCGGCATGGAGCCCATCTCGGGCATCCCCGGATCGGTCGGCGGCGCCTGCTACATGAACGCCGGCGCCTACGGTGCCTGCATGGCCGATGTGCTGGAGTCCGTGCGCGTCTACAAGCCTGCTCGTCAACTCGACGACGGTACCCGCGGCAGCGGCAATATCATCGAGTTCGATGTCGATGAGCTCAACCTGGGTTATCGAAAGAGCCGCATCGCCGACGACGGCTTTATCGTGCTCTCGGCCACCTTCAACCTTGCCCCGGGCAACGCCGCGATGATCAAGGCCGACATGGGCGACTACCGTCAGCGCCGCGAGGACAAGCAGCCGCTCGACATGCCGAGCGCCGGCTCCACCTTCAAGCGCCCCGAGGGCTACTTTGCCGGCAAGCTCATCATGGACGCCGGCCTGCGCGGCCACGCCATCGGCGGCGCGCAGGTGAGCGAAAAGCACTGCGGCTTCATCGTCAACGCCGACCACGCCACCGCCGCCGACGTCGACGAACTCATCCGCGACATCCAGGCCAAAGTAAAAGACCAATTCGGCGTAGACCTACAACCCGAAGTCCACCGAGTAGGCGAATTCCTCTAAAAAAGAAGGGCCCGAACACAAAAAGAAGGCCCCGAAAGGGGCCTTCGCTTTCTTTAATTCAGACAACCAGTCCGGTGTGTCGCACGTTGGACCCGAGAGGGCCGCGTGCCCGTCCGCAATATATTTGATTGATCGCGAGTTCCGCACGCAAAGAAGGCCACTTAATGTGGCCTTCGTCTTGCGCAGGACTGTCCGAGCAGGCAATCAAATATATTGCGGACGGGCACGCGGCCCAACTTACAGTTACGACAGCACCACGCCGCCGAGCCAGCCCCAGCGCACACCAGAGACAGTACCATAGAAGCTAATAAACGAATCAAGCGACTTCGACGTAATGGGGCCCTCGTTGCTCATAACGATGCCACCGCCAACGTAGATACCCACATGGCCGTACAGCAGACCCGGGGCACCGGTACCGCTGTGCGACGAGTCAGCCACGATCATGCCCACCTGCAGCGCCGAACGATTGGAGCTGTAGCACCAGGCGTTAAACATGTCACACGCGTTGCCGCCAAAATAGCCCACGCCGGCGTTACGGAAGACGTTAGTCACCCACGCAGCGCACCAATTCTGACCAGGCGAAGGCGTGGAGTAGCACGCGTTGACGACGGCCTGCTGCTTGCCCGAGCCGGCATTCTGCTGCGGGGTTCCGGAAGCATACGATCCGCCACCCGAGCTCGAGCCGCCCGAGCAGGAATTGTTCTTGTTCGCAGCAGCCGCGGCGGCAGCGGCAGCCTTCCTGGCAGCTTCCTCGGCCTGGGCAGCAGCGAGAATCTCGGAATCGCGCTGAGCCATGAGCTCCTTGACGTCGTCGGAAAGGCCGTTCAGCACGGTCTGGACCTCTTGCTGCTTGGCCTGCATGTCCTGCATCTGAGCAGTCTGCTGGTCCTTGAGCTTCTCCAAATCGGCCTTCTGCGACTCGAGCTCGGTCTTTTGTGCATCGAGCTCTTCTTGAATGGTTTGGATGTCCTCGATGGCGTCGCGGTCGCTCTTGTTGATCTTCTCAACGTAATGCGCGTTAGCGACGAGCTCCTCAAACGAGCCCGAGGCCAATAGCAGCGACAGGATGTTGGTGCCGCCCGACTTATAGCTGGCGGCTACGCGATCGGAAAGATCGCCGCGCTTCTTTTTGAGCTCGGCCTTCTTCTCGTCAATCTGCGTCTGCGTATCGTCGATCTTGCCCTGCACGCCCTCGATATCGTTGAGGGTCTGGGCATTCTTGTTGGCCAGCGCCGCGTACTCGTTTGCGATGCTGTCGAGCTGAGCCTGGACCTCGTCGAGCTGGGCCTGGGCCGCATTCAGTTTATCGGTGGTTTCCTTTGTGGCCTCAGCCGCATGCGCATGGGTGGGCAGGCCAAAAAGAACGGCCGCAGAAGCGGCACCGAACAGCGCCTTGAGGGCGGTGCGGCGCGAAAGCTCCTGGGAAAGGATGGAATCGCTGCTTGGTGACATATCTACTCCGTTACATGTTTATTTATATGTCGCTCAACGCATACATATTAGCGCACATCCGACGCGTCCCAACGATTTCCACGAACGGCAGCGAACCATATGGTCGGCGGTCAGCGGCTTGTAAGCATATGTCAAAGAGATGGCACAGCGCGCGAGCTCTGTTATGAGTACGTTAACATAATCGTCTGCTTTTCCTGGCGTGCGCGTTTTGGGCGCCCCTGCCTGCGCTATACTCCCCTCAAGAAGTGTTCCTGATTCGATAGGAGACTACATGTCCAAAGCACTCGACCCCAAAGACACCTGCGTCCTCGTTACCGGTGGCGCCGGCTTTATCGGCTCGCACACCGTCGTTCAGCTGCTCGAGGGCGGCTACCAGGTCGTCATCGTCGATGACCTCTCCAACTCCAGCGCTGTCGCCGTCGACCGCGTCAAGACCATCGTGGGCGAAGAGGCCGCCAAAAACCTCACCTTCTACGAGGCCAACGTGCTCGACCGCGAGGCCATGAACAAGATCTTCGATACCCATCAGATCGACCGTGTCATCCACTTTGCCGGCTTTAAGGCCGTCGGCGAGTCGGTGAGCAAGCCCGTCGAGTACTATCACAACAACATCGAGAATACCCTGGTGCTCGTCGACGTCATGCGCAACCACGGCTGCAAGTCCATCATCTTCTCGAGCTCCTCGACCGTCTACGGCGATCCGGACAACCCGCCCGTCACCGAGGAGGACCCCAAGAAGCCCGCGACCAACCCCTATGGCTGGACCAAGTGGATGATCGAGCAGATCCTCATGGACGTTCACACCGCCGACCCCGAGTGGGACGTCGTGCTGCTCCGTTACTTCAACCCCATCGGCGCCCACCCGTCGGGCCTGATCGGCGAGGATCCCAAGGGCATCCCCAACAACCTGGTGCCCTACGTTGCCCAGGTCGCCGTCGGTAAGCTCGAGGCCGTTCAGGTCTTTGGCAACGACTACCCCACCCCCGACGGCACCGGCGTGCGCGACTACATCCACGTGTGCGACCTGGCATCGGGCCACGTTGCCGCCCTTAACTGGATGAACGGCAAGACCGGCGTCGAAATCTTCAACCTGGGCACCGGCACCGGCACCTCGGTGCTCGAGGTCGTCGCCGCCTTCTCCAAGGCCTGCGGCAAGGAGCTGCCCTACGTGATTCGCGAGCGCCGTGCCGGCGACATCGCCGCCAACTGGTGCGATGCCTCCAAGGCCGAGCGCATGATGGGCTGGAAAGCCCAGTACGACATCGCGGACATGTGCCGCGATAGCTGGAACTGGCAGAGCCACAACCCCAACGGCTTCGCTGACGCCGAGTAGCCACTCCCCCGCGGTAGATTTTGAGCCCCGGTCTCACGTTGTGAGGTCGGGGCTTTTTTCATGGCATGTAACCATTCACCGAAAATCGGCTAACTTTTTTATCTTGCCTATACATGTTTAAACAACTTGTTTTACAATAGGCGTATTGAATTGGAAGCTCGGAGGCGGACTGCATGCTCATCGGCAGGCCGACCCCACAACAAGAAGGTTGGTGAGCGCATTCATGGAGCGTGCAAGCGGCGTCCTCATGCCCGTCTCATCTCTACCCGGCCCCTACGGAATCGGCGGTTTTGGCTGGAACGCCTATGACTTTGTCGACTTCCTCGCCTCGTGTAAACAACATTACTGGCAGATTCTGCCCCTCACGACGACCAGCTACGGCGATTCGCCCTACCAGTCGTTCTCAGCACGTGCGGGCAACCCCAACTTTATCGACTTCGCCGAACTCATCGAGGCGGGCTATCTGGAGCAGTGCGATATCGACGGCGTGTATCTGGGTTCCGACCCCAGCAACGTCGACTACGGCGCCATCTTTGGCGGTCGCCGTCAGATTCTCGACCGCGCCGCCGAGCGCTTCGCCGCCGATAAACCGGCCGATTTCGACGACTTTGTCCAGGCCAACGAGGACTGGCTCATCCCCTATTGCGAGTTCATGACCGTCAAGGAGGAGTGCGGGCTCAAGGCATTTTGGGAGTGGCCCGCGGAGCTGCGTACCCGCGGAGAGGCTTCTGCCAAGGTCTGCGCCGCCCATCCCGCGCGTATGCTCTACCACCAGATGACGCAGTACTTCTTCGATCGCCAGTGGAGCCGCCTCAAGGCTTACGCCAACGAGCGCGACATCCTAGTCATCGGCGATCTGCCCATCTACGTCTCGCGCGACTCTGTCGAGATGTGGGCCACGCCCGAGCTCTTTAAGATCGACGCCGCCGGCAACCCCGTGAGCGTCGCCGGCACGCCACCCGACCAGTTCTCGGCAACCGGCCAGTACTGGGGCAACCCTATCTACGACTGGGATGCCATGGAGGCCGACGGATTCTCCTGGTGGGAGGGCCGCATCCGTGCCGCGCTCGACATGTACGACATCATCCGCCTGGACCACTTCCGCGGCTTCGAGGCCTTTTGGGAGGTGCCGTTCTCCTCGCCCGATTCTTCCTACGGCTCGTGGACGCAGGGACCCGGCCTCAAGCTCTTCAAAACGCTCGAGGAAAAGCTCGGCACGCTGCCCATCATCGCCGAAGACCTGGGCTTCCTCACCCCCGGCGTTATCGAGATGCGCGACACCACGGGCTTCCCCGGCATGAAGATCCTGCAGTTTGCCTTTGAGGGCACCAACTCGTACTACCTGCCGCATAACTACATCGCCAACACCGTCGCCTATGTGGGCACGCACGACAACGAGACGGCACGCGGTTGGTTTGAGGGAACGGCCACCCCGCGCCAGCGCGAACAGGCAGCCCTGTACACCCATCAGCAGACTGGCGAGCCCATCACCGATGCGCTCAACCGCGCCATCGCCGCCAGCGTGAGCGACACCTGCATCTACACCATGCAGGACCTGCTCAACCTGGGCAATGAGGCACGCATCAACACGCCCGCCACCCTGGGCGGCAACTGGACCTGGCGCATGCTCGATGGCGCCATCACCCGCGAGCTCGAGCACAAGCTTACTGACTGGACGGAGACCTACTTCCGCATCCCGTCGGAAGCCGAAATCGAGCTTCCCCAATAGGAGCAACCGCGCCCGACCCCACCCCATCGTGTGGACGCGTTCGCTTTCCCCGCGCGAGGCCACCCCAATCCCCTCGCGCGGGGCTTCTTTTGAATTTCTGACATGTAGTCAACCCATCACAGGAGGAAACATGCCCCGTATCAATCTCGCGGAACTCGCCGAGCAGTCTTTTGGCACCTCGCTCGAGCAGCTCGACGACCGTCGCATTTACAAGCTGCTGGTCAAACTCGTGCAGGAGCGCTCCGCTGCCTGCCCGCTCAACAACGGCAAGAAAAAGCTCTATTACATTTCCGCCGAATTTTTGATCGGCAAGCTGCTCATCAACAACATGATCGACCTCGGCATCTACGACGAGGTTAAGGACCAGCTCACCGCCGCAGGCCACGACCTCAACAAGATCGAGGAATTCGAGGTCGAGCCGTCACTCGGCAACGGCGGCCTGGGCCGCTTGGCCGCATGCTTCCTGGATTCCATCGCCACGCTGGGCTTGACCGGCGATGGCGTGGGCCTCAACTATCACTACGGTCTGTTCCGTCAGCGCTTTGTCGACAACCAGCAGAAGGCCGTCCCCGACGAGTGGCTCGGTGAGCAGGACATCCTAGTCGACGATGGCCGCTCCTACACCGTCGAGTTCGGCGATTTTGCCGTTACCTCTAAGCTCGTCAACATCGATGTGCCCGGTTACGGCCAGCCCACCAAAAACCGCCTGCGCCTGTTCGACCTGGCGAGCGTCGACGACGGCCTGGTCCCCGGCAGCTCCATCGACTTCGACAAGACCGAGATCGCCAAGAACCTCACCTTGTTCCTCTACCCCGACGATTCCGACGAGCAGGGCCGCCTACTTCGCATCTATCAGGAGTACTTCATGGTGAGCAACGCCGCCCAGCTCCTGATCGACGAGGCCGTCGAGCGCGGCAGCAACCTGCACGATCTGGCCGACTACGCCGTGGTCCAAATTAACGACACGCACCCCACCATGGTCATCCCCGAGCTCATTCGCTTGCTCACCACCGAGCATGGCATCGAGTTTGACGAGGCCGTGACCATCGTACGCTCCATGGTCGCCTACACTAACCACACGATTCTTGCCGAGGCGCTCGAGAAGTGGCCGCTCGCCAGCCTGCAGAAGGTCTCCCCTGTCATCGCCGACATTATCGTCAAGCTCGATGAGATCGCGAAGGCCGAGCACGATGACCCGCGCGTCGCCATCATCGACGAGCACGACACCGTCCACATGGCCCACATGGACATCCACTTTGGCTTCTCCATCAACGGCGTAGCCGCCCTCCACACCAAGATCCTGGAGGACACCGAGCTTCATCCGTTCTACGAGATCTATCCCGAGAAGTTCTCCAACAAGACCAACGGCATCACCTTCCGCCGCTGGATTCATGGGGCCAACCCCGCGCTCGCCAGCCTGCTCGACGATGTGATCGGCACCGACTGGCGCAGCACCGGCGATCTGAGCAAACTCGCCAAGTTCGCCGACGACAAGGACGTTCTTGAGCGCCTGGCCGCCACCAAGGTCGAGGCCAAGGCCATCATGCGCCAGTTCATGGCGCTCGAGCAGGGCGTGACCATTCCCTCCAACGCCATCATCGACGTCCAGGTCAAGCGCATCCACGAGTACAAGCGCCAGCAGATGCTTGCGCTCTACATCATCTGGAAGTACCTCGATATCAAGAACGGCAACAGACCTAAGCACCCCGTCACCATCATTTTTGGCGGCAAGGCGGCGCCTGCCTACACTATCGCGCAGGACATCATCCATCTGATCTTGACGCTGTCGCAGTGGATTGCAAACGACCCCGACGTGGCTCCCTACCTGCAGGTTGTCATGATCGAGAACTACAACGTCACCGCCGCCGAGCGCGTGATCCCCGCCGCTGACATCTCCGAGCAGATCAGCCTGGCCTCCAAGGAGGCGAGCGGCACCTCCAACATGAAGTTCATGCTCAACGGCGCCCTAACCCTGTGCACGCTCGACGGTGCCAACGTGGAGATTGCCGAGCTCGTGGGCGACGAGAACATCTATACCTTTGGCGCCTCGTCCAAACAGGTTGAGCAGCTCTACGCCGACGGCACCTACAACGCCGGTGCGCTCTACCGCAAGCCCGGCATTAAACTGCTGGTGGACTTCATCACCAACCCGGCCTCTATGGCGACCGGCAACGCCGAGCGCCTGCAGCGCCTGCACGATGACATTAAGGGCAAGGACTGGTTTATGGCCCTGCTCGACATTGAGGAGTACATCCAGACCAAGGAGCGCGTGTTGGCCGACTACGAGGACCAGGACGCCTGGATGCGCAAGGCGCTCATCAATATCGCCAACGCCGGCACCTTCTCGTCCGACCGCACCATCTCCCAGTACAACGACGAGATCTGGCACCTGAACTAATTTCACTTCCCTTACCCATCCTCTTGAGAAACGGAGTCGTGGCGACACGGCTCCGTTTTTTGTGCCCGCACGTTACCCTGCAACCCGACTCGACCGAAGAATCTCGATCTGTAACAGCTACTCGGTAAAAACGGCCCCAGCTGTTACAGATTGAGACATACCGGCCCCTCCCCTTGGGTCTATCTCGATCTGTAACATCTAACGTCCGAAATCGGCCCTACCCGTTACAGATCGAGACAAACGACCGGCCAGACAACCCCAACACAAAGAAAGGCTCCCCTCTCGCCCAGCGGACGGGAGGGGAGCCTTATATGTGACCGCGGCAAAAGGATGGCAATACCGCAGTCGCCCAAAGGGAGGGTCCGGATGCACCGGGCCTAGATAAGGTTCTTGCCAGACACCTTATCGAAGAGATGGGTCGCGTTCTTCTCGAACTTGAACCAGATGGTGTCGCCAGCCTTGAGCGCGCCCTTGGCCTCGAGGTCGACAACGGGAATGATCAGGACGAACTGGCCATCGGGAGCAGTCACGTGGACATGCTCGGTCGAACCCATGAGCTCGGTCACCTCGACGGTGCCCTGAAGCGCACCCTCCTCGCCCTTGTCGGCAAGCAGAATCTGCTCGGGGCGCACGCCGGCCGTAATCTCCTTCACGTCGCCGCCGTCCCAGTTGAGGGCAAGCTGAGCGCAAGTCTCGGGGGCAAGCGCCACGTTCATATCCTCGGTCTTGACGGTAAAGCCGTTCCCCGAGCGCACCAGCTGAGCATCGAAGAAGTTCATCTGCGGCACGCCGATGAAGCCGGCGACGAAGATGTTCGCGGGATGGTTGAAGACCTCCTGCGGCGTGGCGATCTGCTGGACAACGCCGTCCTTCATGACCACGATGCGGTCGCCGAGGGTCATAGCCTCGGTCTGGTCGTGGGTAACGTAGATGAAGGTGCCCTTGATCTCGTGACGTAGCTTAATGAGCTCGGCTCGCATCTGGTTACGCAGCTTGGCGTCCAGGTTGGACAGCGGCTCGTCCATCAGGAAGACCTTGGGGTCTCGCACGATGGCGCGGCCGATGGCGACGCGCTGGCGCTGGCCGCCCGAAAGCGCCTTAGGCTTGCGGTCGAGGTACTCGGTGATACCCAAGATCTCGGCAGCGGAGCGAACCTTGCGGTCGATCTCGTCTTTGGGGACCTTCTTGAGCTCAAGCGTAAACGCCATGTTCTCGTACACCGTCATGTTGGGGTACAGAGCGTAGCTCTGGAACACCATGGCGATGTCGCGGTCCTTGGGAGCGACGTCGTTGACGCGCTTGCCGTCGATGAGCACATCGCCCGAGGTGATGTCCTCCAGGCCGGCGACCATGCGCATCGTCGTGGACTTACCGCAGCCAGAGGGGCCAACGAGGACGATGAACTCCTGGTCGTGAACGGTGAGGTTGAAGTCCTCTACAGCGAGCACACCGTCCTCGGTAACCTTGAGGTTGTGCTTCTTCTCCTCGGTCTTCTTCTTTTTGCCAAAGAAGCCCTTCTTTTTGGACTCGTTGTTGGGATACACCTTCTGAACATGTTTGAGAACGATCTCGGCCATGTCTCTACCTTTCGATATGCGGCGCCACGCTGAGGGGCGCCGCAGAAACTTGCAAAACAGTTACGGCATCAGCCCTTGACGGCACCTGCCACCACGCCGTCGATGATGTACTTCTGGCAGAGGATGTACATGATGACGATAGGGATAACGACCATCATGATGCAGGCCATCATGGGGCCGAGCTCGACGTGGCCGTAGCCGCCGCGGAAGTACTGGATCAAAATAGGAATGGTCTTGTACTTGGTGGAGTCGAGCGTAAGGTAGGGCAGAAGATAGTCGTTCCAGACCCACATGGTCTCGAGGATGCCGACCGAAAGATAGGTGGGCTTCATGATGGGAAGGACGATCTTAAAGAACACCTGGACCGGGTTGCAGCCGTCGATCATGGCCGCCTCTTCGATCTCGAGCGGAATGTTCTTTACAAAGCCGGCGAACATAAAGACCGCCAGGCCCGCGCCAAAGCCGAGGTAGATAAAGCAGATGTTGAACGGCGTGTTGAAGCCGATGCGGTCCGCCAAATTGGACAGCGTGAACATGAGCATCTGGAACGGTACGACCATCGAAAACACGAACAGGTAATAGAAGAAGTTCGAGATCTTGCTGTTGACGCGCACTACGTACCAAGCACACATGGAGCAGCACACCAGAATCAGCACGACCGACGTGACCGTGATGATGAGCGAGTACATAAATGCCGAGGCAAAGCCCTGCTCGTTAAGGGCATGCATGTAGTTTGCGAGGCCGTTGAACGTCTCGGGCGTGAGCAGATCGAATGCCGTGGTGGTGCTGATTGCAGTTGCCTTTTTAAAGGAATTGAGCGCAATCATGAACACGGGGTAGATCCACGCGAGCGACAGAATCGTAAAGAAAATCGAGAGCGCGCGGTTGATAACCTTATCGCGTTTCATTACTGCTGCACCTCCTTGGACCTCGTGGCCTTAAGCTGAATCATGGAGATGGCTACGACCAGGATGCAGAAGATAACCGCCTTGGCCTGACCGATGCCCTGCCATGCGATACCGGCACGCGAATAGAACGTGTTGTAGATGTTCAGGGCGAGCATCTCGGTGGAGTGCGCGGGAGCGCCGCCGGTAAGGGCGAGGTTCTGGTCGAACAGCTTAAAGCCGTTGGTGATGGACAGGAACAGGCAGATAGTGATGGTCGGCATCAGGTTAGGGATCTTAACCTTCCAAAACGTCTGCCATGCCGTGGCACCGTCGACCTTGGCGGCCTCGATGTAGTCGGACGGAATGGACTGCAGACCAGCGATGTAGATGATCATCATGTAGCCGACCTGCTGCCACAGGGTCAGGATGATAAGGCCCCAGAAGCCAGCAGCAGAGTTAAGGGCGATGAGCTGGGCGCCCACGTTGGAGAGCAGGCAGTTAATCAGAATCTGCCAGATGTAGCCCAGCACGATGCCGCCGATCAGGTTAGGCATAAAGAAGATCGTACGGAAGATGTTGGTGCCCTTGAGCGCTTTGCGGGTGAGCGCCTGCGCGATGGCGAGGGCGATCACGTTGATGAGCACCGTCGACAGGAAGGCAAACGCCACGGTAAAGAAGAACGACGTGGCAAACTGCGGATCGGACAGTGCGCGCACGTAGTTCTCGATACCGACAAAGTGCGTGTTGTTGATGGTAATAAACTGGCAGAACGAGAGATAGAAACCCTGGATAAAGGGGATCACGAACCCGATCATAAACGCCAGACACGTGGGCAGCATAAAGAGCGGCCACCAGCGCTTGAGTGCTTTGCCCATAGAAGGGTCCTTTCAATATGCAGGGGGCGGGCAAACCAACGTCTGCCCGCCCCCTGTCGCTAATCAGATAGCTTGGGCAGCAACTGCTTACTCGGAAGCAGCCTTCTCGGTCTTCCAGCCATCGACGAAGGCGTTCTTGACGCCGTCCCACTTGCTGTTGTCGGCAGCATAGGCAATCAGAGCCTGCTTGAGGTTCTTCTTCCACTCCTCAGAGGGGATGTAAACGAAGTCCCAAGCGACGGTCTTCTTGCCGTCCTTGGCCATGGCAACGGCCTGCTGCGAGAAGACGTTGGTGGTCTCCTTAGCGCTCTTGAACGGGGCAGTCAGACCCATCTTGTCAGCGATGATGCTGGTGGCGGTGTCAGAAGTGACGCACCAATACATGAAGTCCTCGGTGGCCTTCTGGGCATCCTCGGAAGCCTGGGAGCTGACGCACCAGTAGTTCTCGCCGCCGGAGCACAGGCCCTGGTTCTCCTCGCCGTCGACACCGATGTAGATGGGCATCATGCCAATCTGATCGTCGGTCATGCCAGCCTTGGTGAGGTCAGCGTAGGCCCAAGAACCGTTCTGATAGAAGACGGCCTTGCCGGTTGCGAACTCGTTTGTGGCGTCGTCGCCGGTCTTGGAGGCAAGCTGCGAAGGATCGCAGGTGGAGTCGGTGATGTACAGGTCGAAGATCTGCTTAAAGTTGTCGAGATACTCGCCCTTGATCTCGTCGTCCTCCTGGTTGTGCTCCTTCTCGAACTCGTAGTAGAGCGGGAGGTTGGCGAGGTGGGTGGTGTAGCGCCAGCTGGAGGAGTCATCCATGCCGGCGGAAGTAAAGGCACCCTCAACACCAAGCTCGTCCTTGCGGGCCTGGATGTCGTCGGCACAAGCCTTCAGCTTGTCGAAGGAGTTGATGTCCTCGGCCTTGTAGCCAGCCTTCTCGAGCAGCTGCTTGTTGTAGATGATGCCGTAGCTCTCCTGGACCCAGTCGATACCCAGATCCTTGCCATCGGACTGCAGAGCCAGGGAGTCGTCAATGAGCTCACCGCGGAGCTTGGTATCGGACAGGTCGGCGCAGTAATCCTTCCAGTTCTTAAGACCGGTGGGGCCGTTGACCTGGAACAGGGTCGGAGCGGAGCTCTTGGACATCTCGGACTTGAGCTTCTCCTCGTAGGTGTTGGAAGCAGCGGTCACGATCTTGACCTCGACGCCCTTCTCCTTCTTATAGGCCTTGGCGATCTCCTTCCACTCCTTGTCGACCTCAGGCTTGAATTGGAGGAAGTAGACCTCGGCAGCGTCACCAGAAGCAGAGGAGCCGGAGCCGGCAGAACCACCGCAGCCCACGAGACCCAGACCAAGAACCGCAGCCGCGGAACCAGCGAAGCCCAGGAACTGCCTTCTGCTCATTTCGTTCTTCATTACAATCCACCCTTTCACACCGTGGCGGCACCCTTTGCCGCCGCCTTCGGAGATTGGCTCGGGGACTTTGCCCCTTTTGCTGATTTGTACAATACGCTATTTGGCTAGTTGTTTGAACAAGTATTACTAGAGCGGTAGAAAAACATCGGTGAACGGTAATTTCAACTTGATACTTGACAAGTTTTGTATAAACAATTATTTGTTATCGAATGCAGAGAAAACGCCCGGTCAAGCCGATGCATCGTCGGTTTGACCGGGCGTTTTCTCTTTGAGGGCATGAGTCTCGTCAGGCTGCGAGCTAGCCGGCTATCGCTTGGAGTTGACGCGGTAGTGGAAGATCTCAGGATGCGTGCGGGCATGCGTGACCTCGAACAAGATGCCGTCCGAGGTGTACGACTGGCTCTCCATGACGGCGACACAGTTGTATTTGCCAAGGTCCAAGTAGCTGCAGTCCTCATCGTTGGCAAGCTCGACGCTCACCGTACGGCGACTCGCCATCACTTTGACGCCGCGTTTGTGCTCCAGATAGTCGTAAATTGACTTTGCGGCGATCTCGGGCGTCAGGCCTTTGGCGATCGACTCCAGAAAATAGCCGTGGTCCACCTGGCGAGCGCTACCGTTAAGGCTACGGACGCGCACCACGCGAATCAACTCCTCGCCCACCTTAAAGCCCAGGTGACGAGAGAGTTGCTCGGTACAGACCAGATGTTCAAAAGACTTAACGTCCGTCGATGCAACGGCATTGTTGCGCTTTGCAAACTCGCCAAACGACTCAACCTCTTCGAGCGCGCCCAACATGTCGGTTTCGCCCTTAAGCCAAATAACGCGCACGCCTTTGCCGTGTATGGGCTGCACAAACATCCCGTCGGACAGCATACCCAAGGCGCGACGGACGGTATTGCGAGTGCATCCGAACTCCGCGGTCAGCTCGGCTTCGGTTGGCAGCATCTCCTGAAACGCATAGGTCCCATTAATGATGCGCGAGCGTATTTCTCGATAGATTCCTTCGTATATCGCTTTTGGCATTGTTTCACCTCTATATTGTTCATTTCCGGCTAGGCACGATAGCATTTCTTAAAGTTGTTTAAACCGAATATCGGTAAAGCGACAGGATTTAACCGTTGACGGTTTCTGTCATGCCCAAATCGGTTTCGCTCAAAACTGCCGGTACGACAATCGTCTGGTCCTCTACAATGAATCCATTGTTTAAACGTTTCCCCACGCGCAACGCGCCTCGATATTCGGAAGGCAGAACATGCTGCAAAAAATCCAACGCTTTGGCGGGGCAATGTTCGCTCCCGCCATGCTGTTTTCTATATCAGGCCTCATGGTCGGCGTCTCCGCTCTCGCAACGACTGCGGACATCGTCGGCGATCTCGCCGTATACGGAACCCCTTGGTACGTTTTTTGGACCATCATCCAGCGCGGCTCGTGGACGGTCTTTAAACGCCTCCCGCTCCTTTTTGCCGTAGCGCTGCCCATCGGTCTTGCCCAAAAACAACCGGCTCGTTGCTGCCTCGAGGCTCTCGTCGCCTATTTTGCCTACTGCTTCTTTTTGAGCGAGATCATTAAGCTGAGCGGAGACAACCTTGGACTTGAGTACCCGTCATCTTTGACCTCCGCCAGCGGTATCACCGTCATCGACGGCATCAAGACGCTCGACACCGGCATTATCGGCCCGCTGGCGGTATCGGCAACCGTCGTCGCCATCCATGACCGCTTCTACGATGCAAAGGTTCCCGATTGGCTCGGCACCTTCTCGGGCTCCTCGCTGGTCTACCTCATCAGCTTTTTTGCCGTGTTTGCCCTTGCCGCTATCTCGGCCGCCATCGTGCCCTACGTATACGATGTAACCGATACGCTGCGTCACGCGCTTGCAGGCGTCGGTCCCTTTGGCGTGGGCATCTTTGTCTTTTTAGAACGAGCACTCGAGCCCATGGGGCTGCACCACCTGCTCTACATGCCGATCTACTACGACAACCTGGTCATTAACGACGGCATCTACGCCACGTGGAGCAGTTTGCTCCCCATCCTCTCCCATAGCACGCGCCCCCTTAATGAGCTTGCGCCGTGGGCCGGTTTTACCGCCACCGGCTGGGTCAAGCTCTTTGGCCTTCCTGCCATCGCAGCTGCGTTCTACTCCACCGCAAAACCCGAGCGCCGCGCCGGCCTCAGGGTCATCCTTGTTCCCGCCATCATCGCCTCGGTGGTTTGCGGCGTTACCGAGCCACTCGAGTTTCTCTTTATGTTCACCCACCCCGGGCTCTTTTTGCTCTACGCCGTCTTATCGTCTTGCCTTGCCACAACCATGAATCTCTTTGGCATCGTCGGCATCTTCTCGGGCGGCCTCATGGAGATGGCAGCCTTCAACTTTATTCCGCTCATGCGCACGCATGCCGGTGCCTATCTTTTGGCGCTCGGTATCGGCCTTGCCTTTAGCCTCATCTTTTTTGTTAGTTTTCGAGCACTCATCTTGGTCTATGACCTTAAGACGCCGGGCCGCGAGGATCATGTCGCCAATCGCGCGGCAATCGATCGTTTGACGGAAAGCGGCTTTGCCAAAGAGCAATCTCCCAATGACGAGGTCAATAGTCAATCCGATCAAGATCACGTCCTCGCTGAGCGGGTAATTCAGCTTTTAGGTGGCGTTGGCAATATCGTGGGCGCAACCAACTGCGCCACGCGCCTGCGCGTCGAAGTCGCAGACCCTTCTATCGTTGCAGATAACGCGTCGTTTGTCGCGGTGGGCGCCAAGGGCCTCATCATTACGGGCAAGACCGCCCAGGTGATCATCGGCATCTCCGTTCCCCGCGTTAAAGAGCATTTTGACCAGATCATGGGCCTCGAGCCGGGATTTGTGCCCACCACCTCGGCCTCCCCTGCCGCCAGCGCAGCCCATAAGCACGGCGATATTTGCTTCTTCGATATCGACGGAACGCTCGCCTGGCAAGACCCCAGGCTCGCCCAAGACCTTCCCGAAGACGAGCGGGACCTCTCCCCCTATCCCAACGAGGCGGTTTCGCAGGCAATCCGCGAGTTTGTCGCCAACGGCAACATGGCCTTTATCTGCACAGGGCGCACCCTCAGCTGCATCCACCCCAAACTTCTTGAGCTGCCCTGGACCGGCATCGTCTGTCTTGCGGGCGGTTACGCCGAGATCAACGGACACGCAATTCGCGATCTGTCGATGACGCCCAGTATGCTGCAGCGTCTTGCCCCCTACCTTGAGCAATCGGGCGAGGTCATCCGCTTCGAGGGCCTCAACGGCGTCGTGCGCATGAGTGCCGATGCCCCCGATGCTCCCGGATACGCGCGCACCCTGGGCGACGCAGTCACGCAGCTGCAACATTACAGTGTCTACAAGATCTTGATGTCTACATCGCTCGCCAACCACATCGCTCAAGATAAGGCACTTGAGCCGCTGCTGTGCTTTAACGAGCTCGAACTCGAGGTAACCGAAATCTCGCCCCGCGAATGCACGAAGCGCGGGGGCATCCAGTCTGTACTCGACGCCCTCGATCCCCACCACGGAACCGTATACGGCATTGGCGACGCCAGCAATGACGTCTCGCTGATGAATGCCGTCGATGTCGGTATCGCCATGGGCAATGCGCCGGACTATCTCAAGGATAAGGCCGATTACGTGACCGACACCGTCGATCATGACGGTGTCGTTGCGGCGCTCGAGCATTTTAGGCTGATTTAGGCACGCTCCATCAAACGCACGCCCGTTGTCCTAAATCGCCAAAACTGCCGCGCCAAACGCCCTGATGTGGCAATATGTTGTCTGCATATTGCATCAATGCAACCTCAGAAAGAATGCGAGAACCCGTGTCCAGTCCGTTTACCAGCTTTTTAGCCCAGCACTTTGACCAGATTAACGACTATCTGGCCACGTTCTTTGACGGACAGGCGACCTCTGCCGATATCGAGCGCTACCTGTATGCGCCGCTCTCGGCTTTTACGGCTAACGCCGGCAAGCGCCACCGCCCGCTTATCTGTATGCTCGCCGCAACCGCAGTGGGCGGTAGCTTTGAGAGCGCCCGCAGCGCCGCGGCAGCCATCGAGCATTTCCAGTCGGGCGCGCTGATCCACGACGACATCGCCGACAACGGACAGCTTCGTCGAGGCAAGCCCTGCATGCACCTTACCGAGGGCACGGGCCTTGCCATCAATTGTGGCGACCTGGCGCTCACCATGGTCACCAAGACGGTTCTCGACGATCCTACGCTGGAGTCCGACGTGAAGCTGCGCGTGCTCCACGAGCTTACCGAGATGATCGTCCGCACCATCGAGGGTCAAGCACTCGACCTGGGTTGGGTCCGTGACAGGCGCTTTGATATCTCGGTTGATGACTACCTGGACATGGCGACGCACAAGACCGCGTTTTACAGCGGAGCCACGCCGCTTGCCGCCGGAGCCATTATCGGCGGCGGCAGCGATGAGCAAATCGAAGCGCTGCGCGCCTTTGGCCTGCACACGGGCCTTGCCTTTCAGATTCAGGACGACCTGCTCAACTTGATCGGCACTAAGGAGGCCGCCAACAAGGACTTCCGCACCGATATCACCGAGGGCAAGCGCACGCTCGTTGCCGTGCACGCCCTGTCCGATGAGCGCTACCACGACGAGGTCGAGGCGATCCTATCCTCGGGCACCGAGGACCCCGCGCAGCTTACGCGCGCCGTGGAGATCTTCCAGGAAACCGGCTCCATCGATTTCGCCCACACCTATGCGCTCGACCTGACCGCCAAGGCTAAGGCCGCCATCGAGGACGCTTCGCTCGACCCGCACGCACGCGAACTGTTCCTCTCCATGGCAGATTTCTTTGTGGAGCGCCTTAACTAGCGGGGGTTATAAAACCTGTCAGCAGCGTATTTGGGTACAACTTGCTACACTGTTGAGTGCATGTTTATGCATCCCTTTGCGTTGTCTATCCGACATACGCTCAAATAGTACGAATGGTACGCCGAAAGGGGTTCGTTCATGGAACCTATTACAACGGGCATGCAGGGAGCAGCCGTCGAGGACGTCCAGTCCCGCCTTCTGCAGCTCGGCTATACAATCGATGACGCCGAGGTCTCCGACAAGCGCTTTGGCACCACCACCGAGCAGGCTGTTGGCACCTTTAGGCTCGATAGCGGCCTTGCCGCTGGCTGTGCCGTCGATATCCCCTGTTGGAGCGCCCTGGTAGACGCCTCGTATAAGCTGGGCGACCGCACGCTCTATCTGCGCATGCCCAATTTCCATGGCGCCGACGTTCAGGCCCTGCAGCGCGCGCTCAACGTTTTGGGCTTTGCCTGCGGTGAGAACGACGGCTATTTTGGCCCGCACACCGAGGCCGCTCTGCAGCAGTTCCAGGAAAATGTTGGCCTGTTTGCCGATGGCATGGCGTTCCAGGATACCTACGCCTATATCAACCGCCTGCATCACGTGTGGGAGGGTAAGCCCTCGGTTACCGAGGCCGAGTCCCGTATCGGTTTTGCCCGTGCCGCCAACGTGCTCGAGCGTTTCCAGATTGCCGTCATCGGTGAGGACCCCATCGCACGCAGCGTTGCATCGCGCATGTGGAACATCGCCACGGCGACGACCGACAGCAGCGGCATGATGCTTTGCGATTCCGAGGTTCCGACCGACGTGGATCTGGTGCTCGAGATCGCAAGCGATGAGCTGCCCGCAGATGCTGCGCCGCGCGCCACGATCGCCCTTGCCGAATGCCACAACCTGGCCCAGCGCATCCGCACCGCCAATGTCGCCGCGCAGCAAAAGCCCGCACGCATCCGTATTGAGCTCACAGGCATGACACGCTACAACGGCACCTTCACCGCAAGCGACGCGCAGACGCTTGCCGTACGCCTGCTCGATGGCGTTTGCGATGCCCTCACAGTTTAGGTAAACTAAACGAGTTGCTTTTGGGCAACACCACACATTGGGACGTAGTTCAACGGTAGAACTCCGGTTTTTGGTGCCGGCTGTTGGGGGTTCGAATCCCTCCGTCCCAGCCCCTAAGAACATAGCGCTCCAGGCCCATATGGACCTGGAGCGCTTTTTCGTAGGCGAACGGAGGGATTCGAACCCGCAAGGGTGCGAAGTTGAAGAAACGCGAAGCGTTTTCCAGCGCAGCACGCAAGGAGCGAAGCGACGCAGCGGCACGCGGCCGCCGACCAGGCGGACGCGGAATCCCTCCGTCCCATACCAGCAACGGGCTCCCCACATCTCGACTTACCAGTCAAACCGGCACTTAGGGACGTTCCTAAAGTGCCGGTCATCAACATGGTGCCGTGCGGCCCCGGCGGGCCGGCGTAGCATTACAGACCAAGCGACCATTTCCATGCGGGAATAACCTCGATGACGCCATGCTCCGTTTTGATCTGGGTCGCCTCGCGCAGCGTGATGATATTGGCATCCTTGATACCGGTTTTTACCATAGCAACCTCAAGGGAACCAACTTCACGCCTGCGCGTTTTCTCTGCCGTCATATCGACTGTCACCTGGTAAAGCGCGTATGGTTCCGATGCCAAAGCGTCGCCGACCAAGAAATCAACTTTTTCTCGTGCTTGCGTTGGAGCCGTAAATGAAGTCACCGTTTCCAACCGGCCGTTTGCCGTACGGCGCATGAGTTCAGCATAAATCGCAGTCTCCAAACGCTTTCCTATATCCTGCTGATTAGCACGCGATGTTGCATATGCCATCCCCTGGTCGACGGCATAGACCTTGTCTGTTGTCGTTGTCTTAGGAGCCAAAGAAGTTGAATACTCCGGAAGTAATCCAATGAGATGAGCCTGCTGGAATAAACGAACGAGTTCGTTTATTTTTTCCCATGACGCTCGATATCCGACAGACTTTAAGGCTTCCAACAAACTGTTAACCGAAAGGTCGCAACCCGTGTTTCGAAGGCAGAAGAGCCCTACTTGGTTGGCAAGAGCGATATCCGTGCGCCCGCTCCGCTCGAGAATGTCTCGTGCAACAACATCTCGCAAATAGGCTTGAAGCATCTGAATACGCGAACCGGCATCAAGCTCCTGAACCCCAGGAAAGCCACCCTCTATGAGATAACGGTCATATGCCGATTCCAGATCAGTTCGCCGCTGCGGAGAAACAGCTGGAGCCCCAGCACTAGTAGACATATCCGGCGTTTCAATGTGATGAAACGCACAATACTCGCGGAATGAAAGCGGATGCATAGCGTGCTCTTGCGAGCGACCGCGAAACTGCGTCGCTATTTCATCGGCAGATAGTTTTGAGGACGATCCGGTGATAACAAGCGTTACGCTCTCGTGCTCCGCCAAACGCTGACAAACGCCCTGCCAGCCATCGGTCTCCTGCACCTCATCCAGAAAGAGATAACAGCCTTTCGTTCGCGCTGAGGGAACCTGCCGCCAATACTCTTCCAAAATGTCGCTCATGAGCGTGTCCGGCGCCGGTCGAAGACGGTCATCAGCAAAATTGAAATAGAAGATACGCTCGGCATCGACACCGCGATCGATAAGGCGACGAATCCATTGAAACGCATAGAACGTTTTGCCGCAGCGCCTGATACCCGTGATGATATGGACAAGATTGAACGGCTTTGGCTCAGGAAGATCACTGATGGCATCGTCTCGATGCACGACGTGAGGAATCTCAAAGGAACGGGCCTCGGCAACAATCTCTGCAATACCCAACGCTGTAGGCGCCATAATGCTCTCCTTTCAACATCTTGAGTATATAACTTCTCGTCCTACAAGAGAAGTTTCAGCTACAACTTCTCGTCCTACACTAGAAGTTTGAGGTAGATTTTCAGGCATGTCCCAAAAATCTACCTCCAAAAGATAGGCGCCCCAGGCCCGTTAGGACCAAGAGCGCCTTACATCTAGAAATCATCAGCCCAGTTCCGAAAAGCGAGCCGCTTGCGACAACCAAGTAGCCACAGGCCCCGGGAGAGCGGGGGCACCGGCTTAGGTTTATCGCGAGTTCCGCACGAACAGGAGGCCACTAGCCCCGATGTTTTGGATGTGACAGCGAGAGGGGCCCTGGCATGGCAAGGTGACGTGAAACAAGGCGGCGCTGACCTTCTGGTCGCGCCGCCGAAGTTGAACGTCAGATTGCCGTGCCAGGGCCCCTCGCAGCGTCGAGAGGACCGCCGTTCGGTAGAACGGCGGAACTAATTGTTCAGCATGCGGTCGAAGCTTCCCGAGTCGCCATCCCGATAGTCGACGGTCATCAGAATCTCCTGTGGAATGCGTCCGCCCTCGCGCAGCACGTTGCGGAACTGCACGCGCGTGACCATGGGCAGATCCTTGATCGTCGCCGCCAGGTTCTGCGGCACACCCTGGTTGGCAGCTGCGGGTTCGCACTCTCCGCCGGCCTTCACGCGACGCTTGTGCTCGGCAAGCATGGCGCGATACATACGGGCATGCAGGCGAATCTCAACCACATTGGCATTGCGAGTCTGCTCGACAATGCGCGCGCCCTCGCGATCGATATCGCCTACGTAGTAGACGTAGTTAAAGCGATAGCCAATCTCGGCCAGATAATCGTCCAGGGCATGCGAGACGCTCGCCTTGCATCCCCCGCCAAAAATCACGCCGCCCACCTTGATGCCAAAGAGCTTGGCGTGCTTGCGGCCACGCAGCAGCTTGACGATCTCGTCGTAGGTGTCCAGGTTCTCGACCATAATGAACGGCTTGTCGGCACCCAGCGTAAAGAAGCCCGTAAAGTGCACGGGGCGATTGGGGGCGACCTTGATCGCCTGCATGCTGATG
Organism: uncultured Collinsella sp.; assembly: GCA_965147105.1. GTDB lineage: Bacteria > Actinomycetota > Coriobacteriia > Coriobacteriales > Coriobacteriaceae > Collinsella. The sequence goes on from CBCTIZ010000022.1 coordinate 25,337, forward strand.
CCCTTTTCGGTCATACGCCTGATCAGGCGCTCACCGTGCTTGCCGTCAAAAGCCTTCTCGTCGTTAAAGATCTGGTAGGCACGCTGGCGGCGCGAGGCAACCGGCGTATCGGCACCTCGGTTCTGCTCGATCCAAGCCTGGATGATTGCGATTTCCTCGGCAATCTTGCGGTTGGACATCTCGTTGTGCTGAGTACGCTGCGGAGCCTTTTTGCCGTCCTTGCCCTCGACCTTTACGATCTGCGTCTGCTGCCCCTTGATCTTAGAGAGCGCCGTGGGCGTAGGGACAACTTTGAGCAGCTGCCTGCCTAAAACGCGGGCAAGGGCAAACGCCGAAACCTCGCCGTGAACGGCCGACTTGGGCTGCTGGGCAGCAGTATCTGCTGCGGCAGACTCCGGCTTCTTCTGAGACTTGCGCTTAGAATCGCCTTGGGAATTGCGCTCGCGCTTCGGCATAGACGCCTGCTTCTGCGGACGATCGGACTTACTCTCCTTCGCCCGCTGGCGCTTGGGCTGCTCCGCTGGGGCCTCAGCCTTCGCATCCTTGCTTTGCGTCGCTGCCTTCTCGGCCGCAGCCTCGGCATTTGAGCCACGACCGCCGCGGTGACGACGGCGGCGGGGCTTGCTCGAGGCGCTCTCCCCCGCCTGCTTATCGGCGGACTGTTGAGCTTTGACCTCGGTGCCAGCCGCAGACTGCGACTCGGAAGGCTGCTGCTCGCGAGCCGCCGGCTCAACGGTTTTCTCGGTTTGTTCGGTCTTCTCGGTCTGAGTGGTCGAAGCCGGCTCGCTCTTCTCCTGACGCCTTACGGGATACGCGCGCCCCGCAAAACCACGTCCGGGACGACACGAACCCGGAGCCTTCTTGGCAGACTCCTCAACATCGTCTGCAACCTCAGAAGACTCTTCAGCCTCACGCGCGGCATCCTGCTGTGCAGCCTTAAAGTGAGCACCGCGACGGCGCTTGGGCTCTTGGGCCTCCACGGGCTTTTGCTCCTTCGTGGGCTTCTGCGACTCGGCAGCAGCCTCGGTCTCAACAGTCTCGGCATCCGTCTCACCCTTTTGAGCAACGGCGCGACGGAAGCGCTCCTGCTGGGCGCGGCGCTGCGCATCGCGCTTGCCACCCCCGCCAAAACCGCCGCGTCCTGCCTTGGCCGTAAAGGCACGCACGACGTTCTCATCGAGCAACTCATCGGTATCGACATGCTCACGCGGAGCAACTTCTTCCACAGCAGGCACGTCAGCGGAATCCTCGACGACAAAATCTTCGACGGACTCGGCAGGCTGCTCCTGGACATCGCGGATCTCGGCATTGATGGTATAGAACGCCGGGCGCCCGTTAATGCCGCTACCCTCGATCTTTGTCACGATATTTGCCGCGATAAGCTCATCGCGCATCGCCTTGGTATCGCACTCCTTATCCACGGAGCGGAAGATTTGCGCCAGGGCGCTCGACTTAATCTTGAGTGCCTTGCGGCAGAGCAGGTCGTAGGCGACGAGCTTCGCCCGCTCGGCAGAAAGCGATGTCTGACTGCTCAGACGCTCGGCCAGGGCATCGACATTGTTCTGATTATCGGAATATACCGTCTTGGCCACGGGGCCCCTTTCATATGCACACATATACGTCCATATGGTACAACGCGCGCGCCCGTCCACGCAAAACATCTGCGAGAACACCCCTGGCATCGCCCGTCTTCACAAGAAAAAAGACCGGGCCCGCGTTCTGCGGACCCGGTCTTTCCGAGTCATAGAGATGGAGGATTCAATCCGTCCGATCGATTAAGCCTGGGCGGCCTCGGCGTCGGCAGGAGCCTCAGCGGCAGCAGCGCGACCATACTCGGCCTTGCCCATCTCGGACCACTCGGGCTCCTCGTCGGGCATGGAACCGGCCTCCTTGCCGAAGAACTCCTTGAGGCAGTTGACGGCGACGATGAGGCCCAGGACCATCAGCAGGACGGCGAAGACAAGCTGCAGGCCCTTGGTGGCGGCGACGGAGACGGCGGCCGTGGTGGCGGTAGCCGGGATGGTACCGAAGAAACCGTAGGCCTGGACGGCGGTCATGCAGCCCATGGCGCTCTGGACCAGCGAGGTGAAGGTGCAGCAGAGCAGGAAGGCGACGGGCACGTAGAGCATCCAGCCCTTGCGGCCGGTGCACTTACAGAACACGGCGAGGGTGATCATGGTCATGCCGCCGAGCAGCTGGTTGGAAGCACCAAAGAGCGGCCAGATGTTGGCATAGCCACCAAAAGCGAGGGCGAGACCGGGAAGCAGGGTAACGACCGTGGCGAACCAGGGGTTGCCGAGGACCTTCATGTAGCCGGCCTTGGACTCGATGGCCAGGGCATCGTTGGTCTGGGCAAAGAACTCGGAGAACGAAGTGCGGGCGATGCGGGCGACGGCGTCGAGCGAGGTCAGGGCCAGAGCGGAGACGTTCATGGTCATAAAGACAGTAGCGAGCGTGCCGTCAACACCGAAGGCCTGCATACCGCGGGAGATGCCAGCGGCGAAGATCTGGAACGGGGTGGAAGCGACACCGGCGTTGAGGGCGCCGGTACCGGCGGTGTTCATGTCGGAGAACATGATGCCGGCGACGATGATGGCAAGGATGCCGACGAAGGACTCGACGATCATGGCGCCGTAACCGACCTTGACGGCGTCCCGCTCCTTCTCGACCTGCTTAGAAGAGGTGCCGGAAGAAACGAGGCTGTGGAAACCGGAGAGAGCACCGCAAGCGACGGAGACGAACAGGACCGGGAACATCATGCCGGAGGCAGTGGAGAAGCCGGTGAAGACCGGAGCGGTGATAGTGGCCTGACCGTTGACGCCCAGGACGGCGATGCCGAGGACAGCGCAGACGATCATGACGATCATCATGATGGAAGTGAGGTAGTCACGCGGGGTCTTGAGCATCTGGATGGGCATAGCGCCAGCGAAGACCAGGTAGACCATGACGACGGCGAACCACTGGAACTTATCCAGGTAGACCGGGAACTGCATACCGACGGCGAACATGAGAACCATGAGGGCCACGCCGGTGACGAACTCGGCAGCGCCGGTGAGGTTGAACTTCTTCTGGGCCCAACCAAAGGCGATAGCGACGAAGGTGAACAGGATGGAGATGGTACCAGCGCAGCCGGCGGCATAGGACTTGGTGAAGTCGATGGCACCGGTAGCAGCACCAGAAGCGTCAACGGCCGGGGTGAACATAAATGTCTTGCAGACCATGTCGGTGAAAGCGGCGATGACGATGATGCAGAACAGCCAGCAGAACAGCAGGAACAGGCGACGGCCGGTCTTGCCGATGTACTTCTCGATGAGCTGAGCGAGCGACTTGCCGTTGTTCTTCATCGAAGCGTACAGGGCACCAAAGTCGTGGACGGCACCAAAGAAGATGCCGCCGACGAGGACCCAGAGCACGACGGGCAGCCAGCCAAAGGCCATGGCGACGATCGTACCCGTGACAGGGCCAGCACCGCAGATCGAGCTGAACTGGTGCGAGAACGCGGTGAAGGCGGAGACGGGCGAGAAGCTCTTGCCGTCCTTCATGCGCTTGGCCGGCGTGAGGGCCTCTTTGTCAACGCCCCACTTGTTGGCCAGCCATCGGCCATAGCCCAGATAGCCGCAGGCGAGCACCGCCGCGGCCACAACCATGAGCAAAACTCCGTTCATTACATTTCCTCCTCTAAAAAGAACTTCCTAGACATAAAAAATGAGGGCCGTCGGTTGCGCTCGACGGCCCTCATCTTTATCAGCCGCCCGTTATCGTACGGGCTAGCTGTATGTGCTAACCCGCATCAGATAATTACTACGCTGATAATGTTTAGCTGATGCGTGAACATGTCTAAGAAATCCTCTTCAATCATGATGCGAACGATCCGTGCGTGTTCACATCCCCCAGTGGTTGAAAAGGAGTATGAAACTTTAGTTACCTAAAGTCAACGCATATTTGTAATGAATTTTCAACTTTTTTGGATTTCTCGGTATAAAACGCCACTGACCTCGGACTTTATCCCACGACAGTTTTTGCATGAGAGATGCCCCTGAGAGCCGCGGGAGCCGGGCGGCGCATATGAACTTTATCGCGAGTTCCGCACGAACAGGAGGCCACTTAATGTGGCCTCCGTCGTGAGCAGGACTGTAGAGCAGGAAAGTTCATATGCGGCCGCTGGCGCCCGGGCAGCGCCGGGGACCGCGCCGTACCAGCTACAGCGTCATGTTTGGATCGGCGTCGACATCGAACGGCGAGATTTCACCTCGGTCGAATTTACGGCGAGCGACCTCCGCGATCATGGCTGCATTATCGGTACAGGCAGACAAGGGCGGCACCGTTACGCGAATCCCCTGACGCCCAAGCTTCTTGATCATCATCTCGCGCAGATGCGGGTTGGCCGAGACGCCGCCACCGATGCAGTATTCCTTGCATCCGCTAGCGTGCAATGCGTTTTTGGCCTTCTTGTACTGCACGTCAAAGACAGCTGCCTCAAACGAAGCTGCCAGATCGGGCAGGTGAATCGTGCGCCCGGCCTTGGTCTCCTGTTCAATGTAGAGCGTCACAGCGGTTTTAAGGCCCGAAAGCGAGAAGCGATAGTCTCCTCTGCTGTTAAGCGCACGGGGGAAATCGATCGCCTTGGGGTTGCCCGTCTCGGCCAGCTTGGAAATGATGGGGCCACCGGGATAGCCCAGACCCAATGCCTTGGCTACCTTGTCGAAGGCCTCGCCCACAGCGTCGTCGAGCGTCTCACCGAGCACCTCGTAGTCGCCCCACGCCTTCACGTGCACGAGCATGGTGTGCCCACCCGAGACAAGCGTGAAGATAAACGGCGGTTTGAGGTCGGGTTGCGCCAGCAGGTTGGCAAACAGGTGCCCCTCCAGATGGTTGACGCACACGAGCGGCTTGCCGGCAGCGTAGGCAAAGCCCTTGGCGAAGGCGACGCCAACCACGAGCGCGCCCACCAAGCCCGGACCCTGTGTCACGCCCACGGCGGCAAGCTCGCTGGGGGCAATGGCTCCATCCTCAAGACCAAGCGATGCTGCGGCATCCTCGAGCGCCGCATCCACGACACTCACAATCACCTCGACGTGTTTGCGCGAGGCGATCTCGGGCACCACGCCGCCAAAGCGGGCGTGAAAATCAATCTGCGTCGACACCTGGTTGGCCAGCATATTGCCATCCGCATCGATAATCGCCACGGCCGTCTCGTCGCAGGAACTCTCGATAGCGAGCACTAGGCGGCGGCGCTCAATTTCGGCACGCTCCCCCTCGGAGCGCCCAGGAGCAGGCAGCGGCCATACGCGCTGCTCTGCCGCCGTCGGCTCGGGCGAAGCATTGTCGACCGGAAGCACCAGGGGCAGCGGAGCCGTCATGACGATGGCATCCTTGCCGGCACCATAGTAGCCGCGGCGCCGTCCTGCCTCGGTAAAGCCCAGAGCGTTATAAAGCGCGATCGCTCCCTCGTTGCCGTCCTCGACCTCGAGCGAAGCCGTGGTGCAGCCGAGCATCTGGGCATCATAGCTCACATGCGACAGCAGCTTGCGGGCAATGCCCTCACGGCGATGTGCCGGGTCGACGGCGACATCCAGGATCTGCACATCACCGTCCACGACCATACCGCCGGCAAGGCCCAGTAGCTTGCCGTCGTCGTGTGCCACCCACCAACTACGCGGCGCAGCGACGTCCTCGCCCAGTTCGGACAGGAACATGTCCGGCGTCCACGCCTCGTGTCCGGCACCTTCAAAGCAGGCAGCCTCCAGCGTGCTCGCGCCCTCGGCATCCGCCGCGCCCATGGGACGGAACTGCAGATGACGACCGGCGAGCTCATCGGCAACGCCCGTAATTTCGCTCTGCGCACTCTCGGCAAGACCAAGACGCTTGCGCTCGTTTTCCTCGGCATCCGAAAGGCGCGTGTAAATCGGCAGGACGCGAGCCGGATCGCCGTCACCCGCAGCGTGCGCGAGCAGCAAGCCCTCGCCCGAAGGCCACCACAGGTCGCGCTCCACGCAGCGGGCGGTCTCGTCCTCACCCAGCAGCTTGCCATAGCGCACGAGACCGTCACCGGTCAGCTGAACCTGGTCCCAGTCCGCTGCTTGGCGCCACTCATCGAGCGCCACGGCGGCCTTGACCACGTGTTCGCGCTCAAATTGACGCTCGGGGCCCTCATCGACCAGCATATACAGCGCCGGATATACCTCACCGCGCATAGCATCGGCCAAGATACCAAGCTTGCCGCGCACGCCAGCCTTCCACGCCGTCCAAGCGCAAGCGTCGAGCGTCGACACGCCCAGCAGCGGAACATTGGCACCACGCGCGAGGCCCTTGGCGGTGGAGATGCCGATGCGCACACCCGTAAAGGACCCCGGGCCGCGGCCGACCACATAGCAACCAACATCGCTGCGATCCAGACCGGCTTGAGCCAGCACGCCATCAACGGTATTCACGAGCTCAACGTTGGCGTGACGGCGACACATGTGGTCGCCACTCACGAGCTTCGTCTCGCCCGTCTGCCCATCAATCCAGCTTGCCGCGCAGGCAAGCATGTCGGTCGAGGTATCGAGCGCCACCACCAGCGCGTTGTCGTTATGCAAGCTCATCTTGTACAGCCTTATCAATCAAATGGGAAAGCTCCATTGCGCGGTCACCGTGCGCTTCAAGCGTTATCGTTCGCACATCGCTGTCGCCCTCATCACGCTTGAGCGTCACCGAAAGATACTCATCCGTCAGCTCGTCCTGGAATTGTTCGCCCCATTCCAGCAGGCAAGCACCCTCATAGCCCAGCACATCGAAAATGCCCGTATCCTCGAGCTCGTAGGCATGCTCCAGGCGGTATAGATCAAAGTGAAACAGCGGAATACGACCTTGATCGTGAACGGCCATGAGCGCAAACGTAGGGCTCGTAACCATATGCCCATCGCCCAGCCCGCGCGAGACGCCCTTGGTAAAGTGAGTTTTGCCCACTCCCAGGCCACCGGTCAGGATGAGCACATCGCCGTCCTCAAGGCACGGTGCAATTAGCTCGCCAAAGTACTCCGTATCGGCAGCGCAAGTCGTTTTGTAAGTACCTACCCCCAGGCGCTCCAGGGACATATATGCTCCTTATTATTCCGAGGCGTCCTCTGGTGCGGGATGTCGCTCCAGATAATCGCCCAGCATCTTAAAGTCTTCCTCCAGCAGCTCCTGCCACGCCGGATTGCGCAGCGCTGCTGCCGGATGGAACGTGGGCATTACTACAAAATGCCCCATCTGATGGAACCTGCCGCGCAGCTTGGTGATGCCAATCTCGGTCTTAAGCACAAAGTGCGTCGCAGGGTTACCGAGCGTCACGATGATGTCGGGCCAAATGCTTCGAATCTGCTCACGCAAAAACGGTGAACAGGCCAGCACTTCCTCGGGCCGAGGATTGCGATTTCCCGGCGGTCGACACTTAAGCACGTTGGCAATGTAGACGTCTTCGCGCTTGAGGCCAGCCAGCGACAGGATGCCGTTGAGATCCTCGCCCGCCGCCCCCACAAACGGTTCGCCTTGCAGATCCTCGTTACGCCCCGGCGCCTCGCCGATAAACATGACGCGGGCGTGGGGGTTTCCCACGCCAAACACGATGTTATGGCGCGACTGATAGAGCTGGCAGAGATGGCAGTCGCCTAAAACAGCCTCAATCTCCTCGAGTGCAACCTCGCGCGGCGCTTGGTGACTATGTCCGGGGATGTGCATGACACCCATAGTGGCTCCTACACGTAGACCTTGTCGAGACGCATGCCAAAGCCGCAAGCAACCTCGTAGTTAATCGTGCCGCGCAGGCGAGCCATCTCGTCCATGGTGATCTCGGCATCACCATCGCGGCCGACAATGATCATCTCGTCGCCATGCTCGGCCTCGGGAATCTCATGCGCCGGATTGGACTGGATGGCGACCATAAACTGGTCCATGCAGATGTTACCCACCTGACGCACACGTTCACCGCGATACAGCACGTCCATGCGATTGGAGAGCGTACGCGAAAGACCGTCGGCATATCCAATCGGCAGCGTGCAAATCTGAACGCGTGTGCGCGGCACGCGATAGGTAAATCCGTAGCCCACGCCTTCGCCCATTGCAGGATGTGACACACGCGTCACGCGCGCATGAACGCTCATGACAGGGTCCAGCTGCATCACGCGGCTGCTCAGCTCGCACGGCTGCAGGCCATATAGACCGATGCCGGCGCGAATCATATCAAAATGCATCGAGGGATCGAGCATCGAGGACGGCGTATTGGCACAGTGCACGATACCGCACTCAAAGCCCGCGTCCTTAATGGCTTGAACGGCCTCGGTAAAGCGCTGGCACTGCAGCTTATAGTCCCAACCGCCAGGCTCATCGGCCGTTGCGAAGTGCGTAAAGACGCCATCGCACTGGATACCGCGATGGAAGCTAATGCCACGAACAAAGTCGAGCACCTGCGTGTAGTGAACACCGATGCGGTTCATGCCCGTCTCGATGGCTAGATGGTACTTGCCCACCTTGCCTGCCGCGACAGCACACTCGCCATAGGCAAGGGCGAAATCGGACGTATAGACCGAAGGCATGATATCGAACTCGAGCAACGTCGGAATGGCCTCGATAGGCGGCTCGCTCAGGATCAGGATGGGTTTTGTGATCCCGCCCTGTCGAAGCTCAACGCCTTCACTAACCGTCGCCACGGCAAACATGTCGGCACCGGCCGAATACATGATTTTGGCGCACTCGACGGCACCATGGCCATAGGCATCGGCCTTCACTACGCAGCACAGTCGCTGACGTTGATCGAGCAGATTCTTGTAAGCCCTCGTGTTGCGGCGAAGCGCCCCTCGGTCAATCTCAACCCAGGACCAGCGCGTCAAATCGGCTTTATTCATGATTAGTCATCCGACCCTTCGTCCATGATTCCCAGATCATCGAGTGCATCCTTTGCCGCCAATTCCATGGCAGGACCGATCAAGTCGATCAGATCGGTCGCAATAACACTCTTCTCACCGTACTCCGTTGCCGCGGCAAAACCCGCGTAGCTGTGAAGCGCAACGGCATACGAATACAGCAGCTCCCAGCGATCCATCTCATCACGCATGGTAGCCAGTGTGCCGGCCAAAATGCCCGCAAGAACATCGCCCGAACCGGCAGTCGCCAACGACGCCGGACCCGAGAGCGGCAAAAGCACGCGCTCAACGCCACAGATAGCCGTCGTCGGTCCCTTGGCAATAACCACGAGATTGTCGGAGCCGGCAGCCCAGACAACCTTCTGCGCGGCCGCGATTGCAGTCCCCAGATCGTTAACCTCGTCACCGGCAACCAAGCGCGAAAGCTCGCGATAGTGCGGCGTCATGACGAGCGGTTGCTCACGGCGGTACATCTCAGGGTTGCTATCGATACCGTCGATAGCAATCTTAGAAAGGCAGTTGAGCGCATCGGCATCAAGGATCAGCGGCACATCAAGCTCCAACAAGCCCGAAACCACCTGCATGGCACCGGCAGACGTCGTCATGCCGGGACCGCACAGTACGCAGCTGTACTTCTTTGCAATCTCGCACACGGTCATACGAGCAGCGGCACCAAAAGAGCCGCGGGAATCGGACGGAATAGCAAAAACCGGAATCGAGGGAAGTGCCATACGAATAAGATTGGCACACGCATCGGGCGTCGCGACAGCCACATAGCCGGCACCCGCGCGGGCAGCAGACTTGGCGGCCATAATAGCAGCGCCAGGATACTGCGCCGAGCCGGCGACAATAAGGACGGAACCGCGAGAATACTTATCGATATTCGTGGGCAGCGGAGCAAAGAAATCCACCAGGTCACCGGGCTCGACAATCTCGGCGGCATGGTCGACATCATCGATGACCTCATCAAGGCGATCATAGAGGCCACCGCACACCAGATCACCGGCGTACTCTGGGCCATCAGCGCTGTAGAGTCCGATCTTGGGCGTGATCATCGTGACCGTGCGCTCGGCACGGATGCAGTCGTCGTCGACAACACCGGTCTCGGCATTCAGACCCGAAGGAACATCAATGGACACCACATGGTCGGCGCAGTCGTTAACTGTCGGAATCCAGATGGAGAACGGTGCACGCAGGTCACCGTGGAAACCGGTACCAAAGATAGCGTCAACAACAACGTCGGCCTTATCGATCAAAACCTCAAGCTCATCTCGCGAGGGACCGACACACACATGCACGTCACGACCGGCGGTACGGCGGGCAACATGGCGAGCCAGAGCGGCAGGAATCTCATCCGGCTCGACCGGAGACACGATATCCACGTCAACGCCCTTATGACTCAAAATATCAGCCGCGACCCAACCGTCACCACCGTTGTTGCCAAAACCGACCAGAACAAGGACGCGATCGGGATTGAGTTTTAGAATTTCACGAGCAGCAAACTCACCCGCCAGTTCCATAAGCTCGGCCTTCGAAGTTCCTTCGCGTTCGATAATATCCTCGAGGCGAACGACTTCCTCGGTACTCAAAACCGGTTTCATCTATGCTCCTAGCGTATCTTGCGAAGCATCGCCCTGGTGCTCCGTCAAAGCTGAATTTTGCAGTTGCTCAAGCTCATCTAAAACCGAGCGAGCCTCTTTATAAGTTTGTGCAACGCGTTCCTTGGTGCTCACCTTTTCTTCCTTAGGCTTTGGTCGAGCATCCTTGGTGATCGCAATGGCATTGGCTACGGCCAGATCACCCGTCAAAGTAATGGAGAGCGCAACTTCAACGACACCCAACTCTTGAGCAATCTCGAGCGCTCGACCCGAAAGCACCGCTTTAGGCTTTCCGAGGTTATCACGCGTCACCGAGACGTCTTTGCGGCCGACGCCCTGACTAAAACCCGTACCAAGAGCTTTGAGAACCGCTTCACGAGAAGCAAAACGGCTCGCATAGTGCGCCGCAGGACGCGATGAAGCGTCGCAATATGCGCACTCTTCTTCGGTAAACACACGCCGAGCAAACGACGGCGTCTTTTCAAGGATTGATTTCATGCGGGAAATCTCGACGATATCAACGCCGATACCAGCTTCAGCCATGTTCACCTCCATATTGCACAGACTAAGTTATTGTAGCCCGTTAACGGAAGATGCGACAAACGAGGGTCATAAAACACAGCGAGTTTGTTAGATCTGGCTTAACGCAAAAAGGGGGAGGCCGCGAGGCCTCCCCCTTCTCAGTTCAAGCGTACGG
>CBCTIZ010000023.1:0-36394 GCA_965147105.1 uncultured Collinsella sp.
CCTGCGCAAGACGGAAAGCACATTAAGTGCTTTCCTTTGCGTGCGGAACTCGCGATAAACTTCATATGAGTCCCTCCCGGGCGCAAGCAAAAGGGCTGGTTAGTGCCGCTCGCTATTTAGTTAGACAGTCTATTCAGTAGTCAGATTTCAGATCTGTAGATAGCCGCAGCAGCATCTTCCCAGATAAAACCGACCAAAATAAACCTGTCTCTTTTTGGCAGGTTTCCCGTGGGGCGGGCACTGATGAAGTTTATCGCGAGTTCCGCACGAACAGGAGGCCACTTAATGTGGCCTCCGTCGTGAGCAGGACTGTAGAGCAGGAAACTTAGCCCGTGCCGGGGCCGCTGAGCCCTGACCGGCGGGATGGACCAGTTCAGATGGGGCTTTGATGCATGGGTGGTCTATTGTTGTGCAAATGGGTATCATACTGTGGTTATTGCATCGACTCTGCGATGCATGTTTGTACGTTCCCGGCGGTCGGTTTGCCAGAAGCGCCCCGTCGGTTGTTCCAGACCCGTTTCGAAGAAAGGAAACCACACTAACCTATGGCAGCTAAAAAATCATCTCCCTTGAAGATCATTCCGCTCGGCGGCCTTGACGGCATCGGCAAGAACATGACGGTCTTCGAATGCGGCGACGACATGGTGCTCGTTGACGCTGGCCTCATGTTCCCCGACGATTCCCAGCCCGGTATTGACCTGGTGCTTCCCGACTACACCTATGTTCTGGAGAACGAGGAGAAGCTCCGCGGTATCGTCGTCACCCACGGCCACGAGGACCACACCGGTTCGCTTCCGTATCTGCTGCAGGACCTCAACAATAAGGTGCCCATCTTCTCGAGCAAGCTGACGCTTGGCTTTATCGAGGGCAAGCTTTCTGAGTTCCGCATCCGCGCACCCAAGTTCCGCGAGGTCAAGGGCGGCAGCCATGTCAACCTCGGCGGCATCTCGCTCGATTTCTTTTCGATGACGCACTCCATTCCCGGCGCTCTGGGCGTGTTCATCCGCACCAATCAGGGCACCGTTATGCACACCGGCGACTTTAAGCTCGACCAGACGCCCATCGACGGCGTCACGCCCGACTACGCCGCTATCAGCCGCTTTGCCAAGCAGGGCATCGACCTGCTGCTTTCCGACTCCACCAACGCCACGGTTCCGGGCTTTACCAAGTCCGAGGCCGAAGTCGGCCCCAACCTGCTGCACGCCATCAAGAACGCGCCGGGTCGCGTGTTCGTCGCGTCGTTCTCGAGCCACATCCATCGTCTGCAGCAGATCTGCGATGCCGCCCGCAAGTGCGGTCGTAAGGTCGTTGTGACCGGTCGCTCCATGCTCACTAACACCCGTGTGGCGCGCGAGCTGGGCTACCTCAACATCGACGATGCCGATATTATCGATGCCTTCGACATTGATAACCTGCCTGACGACAAGATCGTTGTCATGTGCACCGGTTCGCAGGGCGAGCCGCTGTCGGCCCTGTCTCGCATGGCCAACGGCGAGCACAAGACGCTCTCTATCCACGAGGGCGATACCGTCATCCTCTCGGCAACTCCCGTTCCCGGCAACGAGAAGGCCGTCCAGCAGGTCGTCAACAGCCTAGCCAAGCTCGGCTGCGACGTGTGGGATAAGAACCGCGCTCTCGTTCACGTCTCCGGTCACGGTAGCCAGGAGGAACTCAAGCTCCTGATGGCCATGGCCAAGCCCACCTACTTTATGCCGGTTCACGGCGAGGCCGTGCATCTGCGTGCCCATGCCCAGCTTGCTCGTAAGATGGGCATCAAGGATGATCACATCTTTATCCTCGATAACGGCGACACGCTCGAGATGCGCGGCGGTATCGTCAAACGCGGTACGCCCGTCGAGTCCGGCGTCGTCTACGTCGACGGCCTGCGTATCGGCGATACCGACCCCATCGTCCTGCGCGATCGTCAGAAGCTCGCCAACGACGGTATGGTTACCGCTGTTGCCATCGTCTCACTCAAGCACAAGAAGATCGAGGCCATCGAGTTCTCGGGCCGCGGCGTCTCGTTTGCCATCGACGACCAGTTCTCCGAGGATGCCTCCGCGTCCATTATGAAGACGATCGAGAAGGGCAAGTTTAGCTTTACGAGCAGCGGTTCCGATGCCATTCGTAAGGCCGTGCGCGATTCGCTCTCTAACTTTATCTGGAGCCGTACGCGCACCCGTCCGATGATCATCCCGGTCGTCATGGAGGTTTAGTTTGGCGCGCGGATCTGCACAAAACGCCAAAGGCAATAAGGCCAATAACCAACCGGCATCTGCTAAGGGTGCCGGTTCCCATCTGCGTGCCAATAAGGGCCACGAGGCGGACTTCGACGATTTTGAGCCCTTGGTGGAGCCCTCGGCCAATCGCGATATCGCCGGCGTGGTCATTGCCGTTTTGGCGATTGCGTCCTTTATTGCCGTGATTTCTCCGGCAACAGCGCCCGTGACGGCTGCTGTTGCCGGTTTTTACCACCTGGGCTTTGGCCTGGGCGCCTACGTGCTGCCGATCGTCATTTTGCTGTTTGCCGCCACGCTCTTTTTAGGCGAGGACTCGCCGCTCAACGTGCGCTCTGTTGCGGGCGGCGCCGTGGTCTTTATCGCCGTCGTCTCCATTCTTTCGCTGATGGTGCCGGGTACGAGTGTCTCGTGTGACCTTATGTTCACGCCGCAAAATTTGTCCGCCTCGGGTGGCTACATCGGTGCGTTTATTGCGAGTGCGCTGCAGAATGCCCTGGGTAAGCCTATCGCGATGGTAGTCCTGTTGGGCCTTGTCGTCGTGGGCTTGGTCATCATCGGCTTTTCGGTGGGTGGCGTGCTGCGCTCTGCTCGCGACCGTGCGGCCGATTTTGCCGAGCGCCGTCGTGCCGATGTCAACGCCAGCCCGTGGGGTGACGACGAAGCCCTGTCGGTGCCCGGCGTTGCCCGTCCGCACCTGAGCATTCTTCGTCAAAAGGGCTCCGATGCTGCCGTGACCACGGTCATGGGCAACGATGTGGACCCGGTTTTGGACGATGACGACGAGGACGAGAATCCGTTTGTCGACGTGTCCGAGTCGGTTGAGGCTGAGCGCGCTAAGACGACGCTGCTGCCGCGCCGCCATGCCAAGAAGGGCAAGGCTGCGCCTAAGCTCAATACAAGCGAGCCCGACCCGTCTTGGTCCGATAGCGAGATTGAGCTCACCGAGGGCGATGACGAGGATGACGAGGCTCCGATTGAGACCGCAAAGACAACTTTGCTGCCGCGCCGCCATGCAAAGCGCGACCAGGTAACCGGTCAGCTTTCGATGGAAGACGACCCCGATAAGATCGACGAGTCCGAGCCGCCGTTTGCCGTGAATCCTGTCTCGGCAGCACCTCAGATCCCCGACTTCTTGAAGCATCCCAAGGTTGCCGATGCGCCTGCCTTGAGTGCTGTCGAATCGGCTGCGGCCAGCGATGGGGGAACGGACGGCGGCGCCGCAGATAACGAGGGCGAAGAAGAGGACGGCCTCAAACTTCCGCCACTTGAGATTCTGCATGCCAACCCGCAGTCGGCTTCCGCTGCGTCTTCGGACAAGGAGCTGGAGCAAACTGCCGAGTCGCTGCAGTCGACCCTGCTTGAGTTTGGCCGCAGCGCCCGCGTGGTCGGCTGGATCGCCGGCCCCACGGTGACGACCTTTAAGCTGCAACCTGGCGAGGGCGAGCGCGTGAGCAAGATTTCGAGCCTCGAGGACGATATCGCGCTTTCGCTCGCAGCTCAGTCGGTTCGTATCTTTGCCCCGATCCCCGGCACGTCGCTCGTGGGTATCGAGATCCCCAATCGCAAGCGCCAGAACGTCAACCTGGGCGACGTGCTGCCCTATGTGAAGGGCGGTCCGCTCGAGCTGGCCATCGGTCGCGATGCCGAGGGTACGCCGGTCGTCGCCGACCTCGCCAAGATGCCCCACCTGCTGATCGCCGGCACGACCGGTTCTGGTAAGTCGGTGATGATCAACTCCATCATCACGACCCTGCTCATGCGCGCGCTTCCCGAGGACGTTCGCCTGATCATGGTCGACCCCAAGCGCGTCGAGCTTGCGGGCTATAACGGTCTGCCGCATCTTTACGTGCCTGTAGTGACCGAGCCCAAGCAGGCCGCGAGCGCTCTGCAATGGGCCGTGTCCGAGATGGAGCGTCGCCTGAAGGTCTTCGAGCGTCTCAATGTACGTAAGATCTCGACCTATAACGAAAAGCAGGCCGCCGGCGAGTTTGAACATTACGATAACCCGCCGCAAAAGATGCCCTATCTGGTCATTATCATCGACGAGCTCTCGGACCTGATGATGGTCGCCGGTAAGGATGTCGAGGCCTCGATCGTGCGTATTGCTCAGCTGGGCCGTGCCGCCGGTATCCACCTTATCGTGGCCACGCAGCGCCCGAGCTCCAACGTGGTGACGGGCCTCATTAAGGCCAACATCACCAACCGCATCGCCTTTAACGTCGCCACGGGCATCGACTCGCGCGTCATCATCGACCAGATGGGTGCCGAAAAGCTCACCGGTTTGGGCGACATGCTGTTCTCCAAGGTCGACTGGGGCAAGCCTCGCCGTATTCAGGGATGCTTTGTTTCGGATGATGAGATCAACGAGATTGTCGAGTTCGTCAAGTCGCAGAGCGAGCCCGACTACCACGAGGAGATTCTGTCTGCCGTGGCGCCCGCTTCCATGTCCATGGCGGGTGGCGGCGGTATTGTCCGCACCGGAGTAGCCGAGCCGCAAGACGATGATCCGCTCATTTGGGAAGCCGCCCATATTGTGGTGGAATCGCAGCTGGGCTCCACATCTGGCCTGCAACGTCGTCTGAAGGTTGGCTATGCGCGTGCCGGGCGTATTATGGACATGCTGGAAGAAAAGGGTGTCGTCGGCCCGCCCGACGGTTCCAAGCCGCGCGAGGTCCTGTTGGACGAGGAGGGGCTTGCCGCGCTGGAATCTGTCGACGCCGAGATGGCACGTGAAGATCGTGAGTTTGGAGGATTCTGATGGCTGCACGCTTTGGTGACATGCTGCTCGAGCAGCGTCGCCGAATGGGCCTTTCCATTCAGCAGGTCGCCAACACCATCAAAATCAGGCCGCAGATCATCGAGTTTTTCGAGACCGGTAACTTTGCCTCGATGCCGCCGCGCGGCTATGCGCAGGGCATGATTTCGAGCTATGCTCGCTTTTTGGGCCTCAATCCGCGCGAGGTCGTCAATGCCTACTTTGACGACCTGATGGCATACGAACGCGAGACGTCCCAGCAGGGCGGTCGTTTTCAGGACGCCGCCGGCTACGTCAATTCGCGTTCCTCGGTCGATAACGGGCGCTTCCTGATGGTTCAGGGCGGTCGTTCGACCCGCTATGGACAGCGTCCTCAGCAGGCCGGTTATATTACCGAGACGGGTTCGGGCGAGGAGATTCGCTCACAGCGTGACCGGTTCCGCAGTACGCCGATGCCCGAGGACCGTGCACTTCCCGCTGCCCGCGGCGTGGCGCGTGACCCTCGTGCCGGCTACGGCGACGGCGGCTATTCCGATCGCGGTTACCGTGGTGCCTCTATGGGACGCTCTCGCGGTGGCTATGCGGATGCCGATACCACGCAGGTGACGCCGCGTCTTCGCTCTCAATCACAGCCGTATGGCCAGCGCTCTTCGGCTTCGCGTTCGGGCCAGCGTGGCTATCAAGGCCGCGGTGAGCTTGCGCCCCGCTCGGGTCAGCGCAGCCTTCAGGGCCAGGGCGGCTATCGCGGCCGTTCCGATAGCAATCGCGGTCGTATGCCTCAGGGAGGCGGCCGCAGCAGTTCCGGTCGTGGACGCGGCGGATCACGTACTCCTCAAAACAACGGGCTCGATCCGCGTATCGTCTACGCCGGCATCGGTGCCGTTGTGCTGCTGTTGATTGTGCTCATCGTGGTGCTTCTGCGTGGCTGCGCATCTTCGGCGCCCGAGAACACGCCCGAGACGCCCACTGCTACCAAGATGACGACCAAGAAGTCTTCTAAGAAGACCGAAACGGTCGACGAGGACGATGACACCGATGAGGCGACGGATGAGTCGACTGATTCGGACGCTACCAAGACGACGGCCAAGAAGGAAGAGAACGAGGTCACGAAGGTCAAAGTCTCCGTTGCCAAGGGAAAGACCGCGTGGATTGAGGTCAAGGTTGACGGCAAGTCGGTCTATGGCGCCCAGGCGACTGGCCCCTTTGAGCAGGAGTACACGCCCGAGTCTTCGATCGAGATCACCACGTCCAAGCCTTCCGATGTCACCGTTACCAAGAACGGTGAAAAGGTTCGTTACGATACCAAGACCTCGGGCGTGGCGCGTGTGACGATCACCGTTCCCAAGAAGGAGACGTCTGATTCCGAGAATGGTGAAAGTTCTGATGGTACCGACACCACCGATGGTACCGATACCACCGACGGTACCGATGCCCAGTCCACGGATGGCGCCGATACCGCAACTGACGGTCAGACACCCACCGATTCTACCGACAATTCGTACGATAGCTACTAGGCCGCTCGTACGCGAAAGGAAACATCATGGCTAAAGATTCCAGCTTCGACGTCGTGTCCGAGGTCAACATGCAAGAGGTCGATAATGCCTTTCAACAGACTACGCGCGAGATTTCCCAGCGCTATGACCTTAAGGATTCCGGCGCCACGATCGAGCTTTCGAAGGGCGACAAGCTCTTTACGATCAACGCCCCGGCCGACTTTGTCTCCAAGCAGATTGTCGACGTGCTGAGCTCCAAGCTCATCAAGCGCGGCATCGACCTCAAGGCCGTCTCGTGGGATGCTCCGCAGGCGGCATCGGGCGGCACCGTGCGCGTGCTCGGCCATATCGTCGAGGGTATCGACCAAGCGACCGCCAAGAAGATCAACAAGGACATCAAGGACCAAAAGCTCAAGGTCAAGGTGACCATCGAGGCCGACAAACTGCGTGTTTCCTCTGCTTCGAAGGACGCGTTGCAGTCCGTGATCCAGTTCCTGCGCGACCAGGACTACGGCCAGCCGCTGCAGTTCACCAACTACCGCTAATATCAATCGAAAGGACCGCTCTCCAACATGGATACACCGTTGGGCTCCGTGCTCTACATCACCCTCGGGTGCGCTAAGAACGAGGTTGACACTGACCGCATGCGTTCTCTTTTGACCGCCGCGGGCTACGAGGAGGCATTCGACCCGCAGGATGCCGATATTGCCATCGTCAATACTTGCTCGTTCCTCGCCTCCGCAACGTCCGAGAGCATCGAGACCACGCTCGAACTCGCCAACGAGGTTCAGGACGGCGTTCGTTCTTGCCCCATTGTCATGTGCGGCTGCGTGCCGTCGCGCTATGGCGATGACCTACCTGACGAGCTGCCCGAGGTCGCTGCCTTTGTGAAGGCCGACGAGGAGGACGGCATCGTGGCGGTCATCGATGGCGTGCTGGGTGTCGAGCGCGAGATTGCAGCCTATATCCCGCAGGTCAAACGTACCGTCGAGGGTGCTGTCGCCTACGTCAAGATTTCCGATGGCTGCAACCGCTTCTGCAGCTTCTGCATGATTCCCTACATCCGCGGCCGCTATCATTCGCGCAATGCCGAGAGCATCATCTCCGAGGTGCGCGACCTGGTTGCCGGCGGTGTGCGCGAGATCGTGCTGATCGGCCAGGACACGGGCATCTGGGGTACCGACTTTGCCGACGAGGACGTCGCCGATGGCTCGCCGCGCAATCTGGCGCAGCTGCTGCGTGCCGTCGCCGAGGCCGTGCGCCCGCACAACGTCTGGGTCCGCGTGCTCTATCTGCAGCCCGAGGGCATGACTGACGAACTCATCGAGACGATTCGCGATACGCCCGAGGTGCTGCCCTATATCGATATCCCCGTGCAGCACTGCGACGCGCGCATTCTCAAGGCCATGCGCCGTTCTGGTTCGCGCCAGGAGCTCGAGGACCTGTTCCGCGATCTGCGTGAGCGTATCCCCGGCATCGTGATCCGTTCCACGGCCATGGTCGGCTTCCCGACCGAGACCGACGACGAGTTCCGCGATCTTATCGACTTTATGGACACCGTCGGCTTTGACTACACGAGTGTCTTTGCCTACTCGCAGGAGGAGGGCAGCCTGGCCGCTAAGATGGAGGGTCAGGTCGACGAAGAGGTCAAGCTCGAGCGCGCCCAGGAGGCCATGGACCTGGCCGAGTCGCTCGGTTTTGCCGCCACCGCCGCACATGTGGGTGAGCGCGCCCAGGTAATCGTCGACGGTATCGAAGAGACCGAGGATGGCGCCGAGCTGATCGGCCATGCCTGGTTCCAGGCGCCCGATTCCGATGGCGCGGTGCATCTGGACGCCAGCGAGGCGTCCGTGGGCGATATTCTGACCGTCGAGTTTACCGATAGCTTCTGCTACGAGCTTATCGGTCATGTTGTGGAGTAGGAGAGCGTCGTGGCTAACGAGAGTAATAAGGAACTGACGAGTGTCTGGACGCCCGCCAACATCGTGACGTGCGTTCGCATCGTCTTTATCCCGGTGTTCATGATCGTGTCGGCGCTTTCTCACACGAGTGTTGCCGGTACGGATTGGAGCATCTTCGACGGCCCGCTCGCCGCCGCTGCCTTCATTCTGTATGTGATCCTGTCGTGCACCGATAAGGTCGACGGTTATCTGGCGCGTTCGCGCAACGAGATCACCGACTTCGGTAAATTCTTGGACCCCATCGCCGATAAGCTGCTCGTGTTCTCGGCCCTGCTGCTGTTCTTGGATTTTGGCGCAGTGACCGTGTGGTCCGTGTTCATTATCCTGTTCCGTGAGCTTCTGGTGAGCGCCCTTCGCATGGTCGCGAGTGCGGCCGGTGTGGTCGTTGCGGCCGATAAGCTCGGCAAGTACAAGACGGCAACCACGATGGTCTCCATTTGCGGTTACCTGTGCGTTTTTGCTATGGCCGGCTTGCACCTTGGCCCGGTGGCGCTGACGCTCGGCATCTACTCGGTGTCGCGCTTCCTGTACGCCGTTGCCGTTGTCCTGACCGTTGTCTCGGGCGCCCAGTACTTCTGGAACTGCCGCAAGATCGTCTTTTCGGTCTAGGTCCTGGTGGGTATGACGGACTCTTTTGAGCAGATTTCCGCACACAACGAGGAGCTGGCGCGCGATATCGTCGAGCGCGCGAGCGCTCGGGGCGTGACGGTTTCGACGGCTGAGTCGCTGACGGCGGGTATGATCGCATCGACGATTGCCGATATCCCGGGCGCCTCGGCGGTGCTGCGTGGCGGTGCGGTGACCTATTGCGATGAGATTAAGCATCGCGTTCTTGGTGTTGAGCAGGAGACGCTCGACCGCTATACCGCGGTGTCGCATCAGACCGCGCGCGAGATGGCGGTGGGTTCGCTGGAGCTGTACCAGAGCGATATTGCAGTGAGCGCAACGGGTTATGCCGGCCCCGGCGGTGGCACTGAGGACGATCCGGCGGGCACTTTCTATATTGGCTGGGCGCATCGTTCCGCCGATGGGGGCGTGCCGGTCGTGGACTCTGTGCGCTGCCACTATGAGGGCGACCGTTCGTGTGTTCGTGCCCATGCGGTCACGGACGCATTGGGTCGCATTGCCCTTGTGCTCAACTCTATGGAATAGACGTGTTTTAAGGGGCCTCCGAGCCCCTTAATTGTGGAGATAGGGACCTTAGGCTCATTTGGCGTTTGTGCTGGTTGTAGATGTATTTTTGCCTTCCTTGTTCATATTTGGTCCTTTGTGGTCAAGCATTTGGTCAGTGTTTGGTCGGCGTTTGGTCGGGTTTTGGAAAGACCGCCTGCATATGATTGGCCTGAACGGTTGACCACGAACAGCCGTTCGTTTATTATCGATGCAGGTTGTTAAGAGGAGGGCTATTCATGGCCAAGAATTCAGGTCCCGTACGTACCGTTCATGCTCGCACGACGGGTAAAGAGCGCGATGAGATGATCGCCACCACCAAGGCCGAGATCGAGAAGAAATTCGGCCAGGGTTCCATCATGAGGTACGGCGACGGTGGTCCCGAGCTCGAGGTCGAGGCCATTCCCACGGGCGCCCTGGCCCTCGATGCCGCTCTGGGTATCGGCGGTGTGCCGCGCGGCCGTATCGTCGAGATTTACGGTCCCGAGTCCTCCGGTAAGACGACGCTTTCGCTCGAGATCTTGGCCGAGGCCCAGGCTATGGGCGGCGTTGTGGCATTTATCGATGCCGAGCACGCGCTCGATCCCACGTATGCCGCGCGCATCGGCGTGGATATCGACGAGGTGCTCATTTCCCAGCCCGATACGGGTGAGCAGGCGCTCGAGATCGTTGACATGCTCGTGCGTTCCGGCGCCATCGATGCCATCGTCGTTGACTCCGTCGCTGCGCTGACCCCGCGTGCCGAGATCGAGGGAGAAATCGGCGACACTACGGTCGGTCTTCAGGCTCGCCTGATGAGCCAGGCGCTCCGCAAGCTCGCCGGCTCGCTGTCCAAGTCCAACACGACGTGCATCTTCATTAACCAGCTGCGTGAGAAGATCGGCGTCATGTTCGGCAACCCCGAGACCACGACGGGCGGCCGCGCCCTTAAGTTCTTCTCTTCGGTGCGTATCGACATTCGCCGCATCGACAGCATTAAGCTTAAGGACGAGGTTATCGGTAACCGCGTGCGCGCCAAGGTCGTTAAGAACAAGGTGGCAGCTCCGTTCCGTTCTGCTGAGTTCGACATCATGTACGGTACGGGCATCTCTAAGGAGGGCTCGATTCTGGACATGGCTGTCGAGTGCGGCATCTGCAAGAAGATGGGCTCCTGGTTTGCCTATGGCGAGGACAAGCTCGGCAACGGTCGCGAGGCCGCCAAGGCGTTCCTGCGCGAACACCCCGATTGCGCTGACGAGATTGAGCATAAGGTCCGCCTTGCCTGCGGGCTTGAGTTTGATGACGATGCTCCTTCCGAGGTCGAGCTGACCGATCAGCCTGCGCCTGAGGAGTTTGACGAGCTTTACGCCATCGATGGTTCCGCCATGCTCGATGATGACGACGAGTAGCGGTTACGCTCATGTCGTATACGGTGACCGAGGCCACGGTCGTCTTTCCCGATAAGAAGGCGGCCTCCTCGTTCTCGAGCGGGTATGCGTCCAAAAAGCCTTGCGCACATATCGATTGTGAGCTTGAGGGCGGTTTTGAGCGGTCCATTTGGATTCCCGTGCGGGTCGCGCGGCTGTATGTCAAAAACCGCCCCGATCTTCCCTGTGATTGGGACAACTTTCGTGAGGCGGTGCAGCTCATCGAGCGTAAATGTGCACTTACCATGGTGACCGAGATGTTATCGCGCCGCGACCATGCGACGGGTGAGGTCCGTGACAAGTTGGCTCGCTACGGCTTTCGCCAGCCCGCGATTGATTTCGCCGTCGAGCGCGCCACCGAGTATCGCTTTTTAGACGAGAACCGCTTTTGCTCGTACTTTATCGAGGAACGCAAGCGGCGCGGTTGGGGACAGCGCAAAATCGAGACCGAGCTCAAGCGACGTCATGTTGTGCTCGATGACATTCCCGGTTATCCCGAGGATTATTTTGCCGTCGAAGACGATTTGGCGCGTGCGTCAGCCCTGCTCGCCAAGCGGCGTGTTCCAGAGACGCGCGGATTCGAAAAACTGGTTCGGTTTTTGATGGGCAAGGGCTTCTCGTATCACATCGCCGCCGATGCCGTTAAGGCACGTCTCGATGCCGAACGCGAGGAATGTGCAGTTTAGGCGTATGCGCTTTGTTGCCCTGCCGTTCACCGCGTTTTAGCCGCCGTGCTGGGGCCATTTATTTGACAGTTGTTGTGGTTCAACGTACGATAAACACTGTCATTTGCTTTGTGATATGTGCTCATCTGTGATGAGTTTGTTTATATGTTTATCTGTATCCGACCCGCATAAGCTGCGCCCATATTACTCAAATGTCGCGAGCCGTTCGTAAGGACGGTTCGCTTTGTTGTGTAACGAATCCATAAAAAGGAGTGAGCATGCCTATCATCGCAGCGCTCGTTGGCATCGTTTTGGGTGCCATCGCCGCCATTGCCTACATGCGCACCGCCAAGCAGGGTAGTCTTCACGAGGCCGACGAAAAGATCCAGTCGGCACACGCACAGGCTGAGTCCCTGATCGGTGATGCTAAGCGTCAGGCCGAGACCCTCAAAAAAGAGGCTCTGCTCGAGGCTAAAGAGGAGATCATCAAGAACAAGCAGGCCGCCGAGGCCGAGGACAAGCAGCGTAAGAGCGAGATTCGTACGCTTGAGAACCGCGTGATGCAGCGCGAGGAGTCCCTTGATCGCCGAAACGACGCTCTCGACAAGCGTGAGCACCAGCTGTCCAGCCAGGCTGGTCAGGTCGAGAAGCGCTCCCGCGAGCTTGAGGAGCTCTGCACTAAGCAGACCTCCGAGCTCGAGCGTATTGCCGACCTTACCCGCGAGGACGCCCACAAGGAGCTCCTCGATAAGGTTCGCGGCGAGGTCACCCACGAGGCTGCCATGATCATTCGCGAGTCCGAGCAGCAGGTTCGCGCCGAGTGCCACAAGACCGCCCAGGAGATTCTGTCCCTGGCGATTCAGCGCTGCGCTGCCGACCACACAGCCGAGGTCACCGTTACCTCCGTGCACATTCCCTCTGATGACCTCAAGGGCCGTATCATCGGTCGCGAGGGTCGCAACATCCGGACCTTCGAGCAGGTTTCCGGTGTCAACCTCGTGATCGACGATACGCCCGAGACCGTCGTTCTTTCGAGCTTCGACCCGGTCCGTCGTGAGACCGCTCGTGTTGCCCTCGAGAACCTCATCGCCGACGGCCGCATTCACCCCGCCCGCATCGAGGAGATGTATCACAAGGCTGCCGACCTGGTTCAGCAGCGCGTGCGCGAGGCTGGCGAGCAGGCTGCCTTCGATAGCGGCATTCACGACCTGCATCCCGAGATCGTCAAGACCCTTGGTGCCCTGCGCTACCGTACTTCGTTTGGTCAGAACGTGCTTCAGCACTCCCTCGAAGTCTCTGACCTGTGCGGCGTGATGGCTTCCGAGCTTGGCCTGGACGTTGTGACCGCCAAGCGCGCCGGCCTGCTGCACGACCTTGGCAAGGCAATCGACCACGACGTCGAGGGCCCGCATGCCGTCATCGGCGCCGAGCTTGCCCGCCGTTATGGTGAGAAGCCCGTTATCGTCCACGCTATCGAGGCTCACCATGCCGATGTCGACCCCAACACTGTGCTCGATGTCCTGGTACAGGCCGCCGATGCCGTCTCCGCCTCTCGCCCCGGTGCCCGTCGCGAGTCTGCCGAGAACTACATCAAGCGTCTTGAGAAGCTCGAGGAGATTGCCAACTCCCATGAAGGCGTCGAGCGTACCTATGCCATGCAGGCTGGTCGCGAGGTCCACGTCATGGTTCAGCCGGACAAGATCTCCGATGCCCAGTCCACGGTCCTGGCTCACGATATCGCCCATCAGATCGAGGAAGAGATGGAGTATCCCGGTCAGGTGCGCGTCGTCGTGATTCGCGAGAGCCGCGCTGTCGATATCGCTAAATAATATGAGCGACGCGAACGAGCTCATCTCATTTATCGCGTCGATGTCGGGGGAGGGCAACCTTCGCGTCGAGGAGAACCTTGGCGAGGGGTATGTCCGCCTCCGCGTTTCGGAGGCCGAGCGGCGCCAGGCAAAACACGACATTCAGCATGTCGAGGATATCGTCATCGAAATGCTCCGTAATGCTCGCGATGCCGGCGCCGACAAGGTCTATCTCGCCACGACCAAGGAAGATGGCGTCCGCACGCTTGTCTTTCTGGATAACGGTTCGGGCGTTCCGCAGGATATGCAAGAGCGAATCTTCGATGCCCGCGTTACCTCCAAGCTCGAGAGCATGAAGATGGACCGTTGGGGCGTTCACGGTCGTGGCATGGCATTGTTTTCGATCAAGCAGAACACCGACGAGGCCCGCGTGGTCACGTCTGGTGTCGATCTTGGCTCAGCCTTTAAGGTGAGCGTTGCGGCCGACCGCCTCAGCGAGCGTGCCGATCAGTCCAGCTGGCCCCAGGCCGTCAAGGATGAGGACGGACGTTATGTCTGTGCTCGCGGTCCGCATAATATTATTCGCGCTGCCTGTGAGTTTGCGCTCGAGGAGTTGCGTGGTTGCGATGTCTATCTTGGTTCTCCGTCTGAGATTGCCGCGACCCTTTATGCTCAGGCGTCAAGTCGGCTCGATACGTCTCGTCTCCTGTTTATTGATGATGAGAGCGAGCTTCCGGTTGTCGATCGTTTAGGCCTTGCCTCTGATGCCGAGGACTTTATTCGTATTTGTTCGGGTTTGGGTCTTGAAATGTCCGAGCGCACGGCCCATCGCATTTTGTCAGGGCAGATTAAGCCCGTTCGCGGTGTGACCGCGCGTCTGCTGCGCGAACGTGATTCGTCCTCGCATGCGCCGGCTCCTGTCGATCTCGCGAAGGATCGTCGCGGGCTACGTATTGCCAAGGATGACATGGCACAGTTTTCGCGTGCTGTGGAGCGCGACTTTAATGACCTTGCCGCCCGGTACTATCTCAACCTTTGCGGCGACCCAAAGATTCGCGTTTCGCGTGATCGAATTACCGTGACCTTCGATCTTGCCAAAGAGGAATAGTGCCTTTACCGAGTCCACTCGGTACGATACAGTTATTGCAGTTAAAACGTACTTTTAAACGCAGGAGTTTCTTCATGGATTGCCTGAAGGTATCAAGCAAATCATCGCCCGCGTCCGTTGCCGGCGCCATCGCCGGCATGGTCAAGGATGGTGTACCCGTCAACATCCAGTGTGTCGGTGCCGGTGCTGTCAACCAGGCCATTAAGGCCGTTGCTATCGCGCGCGGTTTTTTGATTCCAACCGGTTTTGATATTTCCTGCGCGCCTGTGTTCTCCGACATCCTCATTAACGGGGAGTCGCGCACGGCCATCCGCCTTTCTATCTACGTTCACCAGATCAATCGAGCTGCTATGGATAACGTCGTCATGGATGATGTTAAGCCTGTGGCATAGCTTCTGCTTGCCTCGTTTCGCTCCCCATCGTTAGGACTTATGCACATGGACCAGCGTTCCGTACGCGATATTCTTGCCGGTAAAACCTACTTTATCCGCACCTTTGGCTGTCAGATGAATCAGCACGACTCCGAGCGTGTGAGCGGTCTGCTTGATTCGTATGGCTGCCTCATGGCGCTCGATCCCGAGCATGCCGATATCGTTGTCTTCATGACATGCTGTGTGCGTGAGGCCGCCGATACTCGCCTGTACGGTCAGTGCAATTCCTGCAAAAGCCTGCCGCCTTCGCCTTCGGGCAAGCGTGTGGTTGCCGTGGGCGGCTGTATCGCGCAGCGTGATGGAGAGGGCCTGCTCACCAACGTCGATAACGTCAATGTCATCTTTGGCACGCATTCCATCGCACATGTGGCCGAGCTCATTGCCGAGGCGTTCCTTGATGGTAAGCGTCATATCCGCACCAATGAGCATGAGGATACGGATGCCATGAGCATGCCGTGGCATCGCGAGACCCAGTATCACGCCTGGGTGCCCATCATGACAGGCTGCAATAATTTCTGCACCTATTGCATCGTGCCGTACGTGCGCGGTCGCGAAAAAAGTCGCCCCTTCGAGGAGATTGTCGACGAGGTGACCGGTTTGGTGCGCCAGGGCGTGCGTGAGATTACGCTGCTGGGCCAAAACGTTAACTCATATGGTCGCGATCTGTTTGGCAAGCCGCGTTTTGCCGATCTGCTGCGTGCCGTGGGCGATACGGGTGTGGAGCGCATCTTCTTTACGTCTTCGCATCCCAAGGATCTGCTCCCCGAGACCATCGACGCCATGGCCGAGACGCCTGCCGTTATGCCGCAGTTGCACCTGGCCGTCCAGTCAGGTTCGACACGGATCCTCAAAGAGATGAATCGCCGTTATACACGCGAGGACTATCTGGGCCTGGTCGATCGCATTCGCAACCGCATGCCCGATATCGCGCTCTCGACCGACATTATCGTTGGCTTCCCGGGCGAGACTGAAGAAGACTTTGAGCAGACGCTCTCACTTGCCGAGACGGTCCGCTATGCTCAGGCCTATACCTTCATCTATTCCAAGCGCGCCGGTACCCCGGCCGCCGAGATTGACGATCCTACGCCGCATGAGGTTATTCTCGAGCGTTTCAACCGCCTGGTTAAGGTTATCGAGACCACGGCGCACGAGTACAACCAGGGTGAGCTTCATACTGTGGTGCCGGCGCTCATTGAGGGAACGAGTAAAAAGAACGACGCGGTCCTGCTGGGCAAGAGTCCCAAGAATCAGACCGTGCATGCGCCTATCCCCGAGGGTTACAGCATCGATCAGCTTGTTGGCAAGATCGTTGATGTTGACGTTGACGTTGCCAAGACCTGGTATTTGTCCGGCTCCGTTGTGGGCGAGCCGCGCTAATGGTTTCTCCCGGGGCAGGTCTTTCCGCCGTTGCGATCGTCGGTCCGACGGCGGTTGGTAAGAGTGGTGTTGCCGACCGTTTGGCGGCTCGTCTTTCGTCCGAAGTGCTGTCGTGCGATGCGATGCAAATCTATCGCGGCATGGACATCGGTACCGCAAAGATGGCGCCCGATGAGTGTACGGCGCCGCTGCGTCTCGTCGACATTGTAGAGCCGGGTGTGGCGTACTCTGCGGCGCTTTATCAGGCTGACGCTCGCGCGCATGTTGAGCGTTTGCTTGGCGAGGGCCGCCTACCGGTGTTTTGCGGGGGCACAGGCTTGTATCTCAAGGCCGCCCTCGATGAAATGGACTTTCCTTCGGGTGAACTTGAGGACGATCGTCGTATGGGCTATCAGGAGCTTGCCGAGCGTATTGGCGAGGAAGAGCTGCATGCCCTGCTTGCCGAGCGCGACCCAGAATCGGCTGCTGTTATTCATCCCCATAATGTGCGCCGTGTGATTCGTGCGCTCGAGATGCATGATGATGGTATTTCCTATGCACAGCAAAAAAGTCAGTTTAGTGTTCCGCGCGAGCATTATCATGCCCTATGGTTTGGTCTGACGCGTAATCGCGAGGTGCTCTACGAGCGCATTAACCTGCGTGTCGATATGATGTTTGAGCAGGGTCTTGTCGATGAGGTTCGCGGTCTTATGGACCAGGGGCTGGGAGATGCCCTGACTTCGATGCAAGCAATTGGCTATAAAGAGATCATTGATGCTTTCAATGGCGTGATTTCTATGGATGAGGCTCGCGAACTCATCAAGATGCGTTCGCGTCGCTATGCCAAACGTCAGCTTTCGTGGTTTAAGCGCGATGACCGTATCGTGTGGTTTGATATGGACGAGTTTACGATCGATGAGGTCGTTGAGGACATCCTGCATCGTATTGAGGCTGCCTAATGGCCCGTTTCCCCCTTGTTCCCACGGCGCCCGAGCCCGAGCGTGCCATATTAGTTGGTGTTGAGTGGCGCGACAATGCATGGCCGCTCGATCGTTCGCTTGACGAGCTTGAGCGCCTGGCCCATACGGCTGGCGCCCAGTGCGTGGCGCGTTTGTCACAGCGTTTGGTTAAGCCGTATCCAAAATCGTTTATCGGTTCCGGTAAGGTTGAAGAGCTGTGCGGCCTGGTGCATCGCATGGATGTCGATGTTGTTATCTTCGACGACGACCTGACGCCCTCGCAGCAATCCTATTTGGAGAAAGCCGTGGGCGAGCCGGTAAAGATTATCGATCGTACAGCACTGATTCTGGATATCTTTGGCCTGCATGCTCAGACGCGTGAGGGACGCCTGCAGGTACAGCTGGCGCAGCTTCAATATCTGTTGCCTCGTCTGCGCGGCATGTGGAGCCATCTTGCCAAGGAGCAGACGCGTGGCGGCATCGGTTCGCGCTTTGGCCAGGGTGAAAGCCAGCTCGAGGTTGACCGTCGCTTGATTCGCAATAAGATTGCCGCGCTTCGTCGTGAGCTTAAGCAGGTTGAACAGCGTCGCGATGTTCAATCCAAGAGCCGCATTGAGTCACCGGCTTTTCGCGTCGCGTTGGCCGGTTATACTAATGCGGGTAAATCGACGTTGCTCAATCGTCTGACCGGCTCTACGGTACTTTCGCAGGACAAGCTGTTTGCTACGCTCGACCCGACGACGCGTTCGTATCGCCTTCCCGGCGGTCGTGGCATGACGATTACCGATACCGTTGGCTTTATTCAAAAGCTACCGCATGGTCTCGTTGATGCCTTTAAGTCCACGCTGTCTGAGGTTCTTGGTGCCGATCTGATTCTTAAAGTTGTGGATGCCTCTGACGAGGACTACGAGCGCCAGCTCGAGGCAGTCGATCGCGTTCTTGACGAGATCGGTGCCGGCGAGCGTTTGACGCTTACGGTGTTCAATAAAATCGATCTTCTCGATAGCGTTGATCGATTGAGTTTCCGTCGTCGCTATCCCGAGGCCGTGCTGTTCTCGGCCCAGACGGGCGAGGGACTCGACGATCTCGTCGACCGTATTGCTCGTGAGGCTGCTGCCACCGATGTGTTGCTCTCTGCTGATATCCCGTATCGCGAGGGCGCCCTCATCACGCTGGTGCATGAACAGGGAACCCTTTTGCACGAGGAATATCTTGAGGACGGCGTTCGTATTGTGGCGAAGCTGCCGGCTCGTATCGCGCCGCGGCTCAAGCGTTATCGCACCGAGTAGACGAGCTCCAAAAAGCCCAGAATAATGGGCTGATGCAGCAGATAAAAGGGGAGTGCATGACGTCCAAGGCTGGCGAGCGCCGGGACGGGATTGGCGTAGGCCCAGCTTGGGGCGGGATGTTCACATCTTTGAGCGGTGCGCGCAGCAAAGTATCCTGTGAGGTACATGAATATAAACGGGATGATTGGATAATAGTCGCCTGAAACGAACCAGGGGCCGGGAAATCCTAGCCACGCCAAATAGGAGAATGAATAGGTCGATTTCGGGATGCCCCATGTCGCTGCGAAGAGAGCGAGGCATATCGTAATGCCCCACGTGCTAGGCACTTTCTTAAGCATCGGTCGTGCTACGGCTGCCACAGCGGTACACGTCGCCATGCAATAAATGATGCCAAAGTTCACTGAATCGTCGACCGATACGAGCGTTGTTGCAATCCAGACGACCAAAGCTGCGGCAGCGTATTTGGCCGCTCGTTTAGCATTGTTGCGCGAAAGGGTGCACATCCAACCCGCGATAAACAAAAATACCCAGCTGATGCTGGCGCGCCAGATGTCTTGAAAGACAGTCTGGGTAAACCAGGGCATATCCCAGTCGTACAGGTAGGCGAGATCGTAGCAAGCGTGAAAACCTGCCATTGAAATCATCGTAAACCCGCGGACGGTATCAAAGATAGTGATGCGTTTTTGCATTACGAGAACCGGCGCATCAAGCCGACGACTTTGCCCAAGATAACGGGATTCGTTGCATAGATAGGCTCCATGGTGTCATTCTCGGGCTGCAGGCGTACGCGTCCCTGCTCCTTGTAGAACGTCTTGACGGTCGCTGAACCATCAATCATGGCCACGACAATTTCGCCGTTCATGGCACTCTTTTGTTCACGGACGATGATGTAATCGCCATTGAAGATGCCGACATTGATCATTGAGCTCCCATGCACCTCAAGGATAAAGGAACCCTGATCGGTGGCGATTTCGGTCGGGATAGTAAAAGTGTCTTCGATATTCTGCTCGGCCAGAATGGGAATCCCAGCCGCGACGCGACCAACGAGCGGTAGCGAGACCGTTCCGCGAGGTGCGGTGGGCTCGTCAGATTTAGAAATTGAGACAGAGGAACCGTCCTCGTTAAAGAGTTCCAGGGCGCGCGGTTTGGTGGCATCGCGCTTGAGTAGCCCGCGCGCCTCCAGAGCAGATAGATGGGCGTGCACGGTGCTGGGGGAGGAAAGGCCCACGGCAGAAGCCATCTCGCGCACGCTGGGCGGATAACCCTTCTCCTGCTGATATTCCTTGATGAAGTCGTAAATTTGCTGCTGACGCTTGGTAATTTTGCGAGCCATCAGGGCATCCTCTCTACCCATGTCAAACAAATGTTCGAATTTTGCTTGACAGGAACAACTGTTCGAAGATAATAATAACCGAACATTCGTTCTCGCGCTAGACATTTTTGTCCGCGCGGCTTGATAAAACTGTTCTCAGCAAAACACGCGAGAGGAGAACATGATGAACGCAACGAATATGGTCCAGGGAAACCTTGCCCTTAAACTCGAGACGCCTGCAGAACCCACTTTTACGGTTGTTCAGGGTGGCCGCTCCGGCTTTCAGCCTTTGACCGTAAAGCCTGCTCGCAATCAGCAGGCTGTAGTTGCGCCGGCCCGCGTTGCCCTGAAGGTTCCGACGATTGTCGCCGTTGCCGTTGCGCTTACGCTCTTCGTTGTCCTCGCTACGTCGGTCTTTAGCGCTCGTCACGCCGCGTATGCCGAGTCCGTTTCCAACGTTACCTACGAGACTATTCGCGTTCAGCCTGGTGATTCTCTTTGGTCGCTTGCCGAGGAATATCCTATCGAAGGCCTTTCCACGCAAGAGACTTCCGACATGATCCGTAACGTCAATCATCTGGAGCATGGTTCGCTCGCCGCCGGTGCGCATCTTAAGGTTCCTGCTCGTTCGTAATCATTATCGCGCTGCGCATGGTACCCTTGTTATCGTTTAAGAGGAGGTACCATGCGCTGTCCCAAATGTGGCAAGGCACATACCCGCGTCGTTGATTCCCGTATGCAGGAGTCAAATAACACCATTAAGCGCCGTCGCGAATGTTGCTCGTGTAACTATCGCTTTACAACGTTTGAGCGATGCGAAGACCCAATCGAGGTCATTAAGTCAGACGGAACCAAGCAGCGGTTCGATCGCAATAAGCTGCTCGTCGGCTTGATGCGCGCCACCATCAAGCGTGATATCGATACTAAGAAGCTCAATGAGATTATCGACGACATCGAGGTCGAGCTGCGCTCTCGCACGCTGACGGCCGTCACGTCCCATGAGTTGGGTGACATGGTGCTCAAGCGCTTGGCCAAGATCGACAAGGTGGCCTACATCCGCTTTGCCTCGGTCTACCGCGATTTCAAAGACGTCGATGAGTTTCTGCAAGAGCTCGACAAGCTAAGGTGATTCCATGCCCAACATTACCGTCAACATAAAGCGTCTCGACCCCACCGTCGAGCTTCCCAAATACGCCCATCCCACCGATGCCGGCTTGGATTTGCGCTCCAACGAGGACTGCGTCCTGAAGCCCTTCGAACGTCGTCTGGTCTCTACTGGGCTGGCCATCGCCTTGCCCGATGGCTACGCCGGCTTCGTCCAGCCCCGCAGCGGCTTGGCCATCAAGCAGGGCCTGTCTATAGTTAACACGCCGGGCCTCATCGACGCCCACTACCGAGGAGAACTCAAGGTTATCCTCATCAACCTGGACCCCTCCAACAACATCCAAATCAACAAAGGCGACCGCATAGCCCAGCTCGTCATCCAAGAAGTCCCCACGGTTAACCTCATAGAAGTAGAAGAACTAGACGAAACCGACCGAGGCAACGGAGGCTTCGGCTCCTCCGGCGTCGCCTAGGGGCGCTCGTATCCCTCCCGCCCGCCTCTCACACATATCATTCCATGCTCAAACATTCTCGCTTCGCTTCGCTCGCTGCGAAACTGCGCGTGGAACGATATGTGTGAGAGGCGGGCGGGCGGCTACTCGCTTGAAACAATATTTACTTTTCTAGTAAGCCGACGCTACAAAGGGACCGTCCCCTTGTAGCGTCGGCTTACTGTATTTATATTTTCTGGTTCCCCTTTGCAGATTTTACTGGTGGGGAATCTGGTATAGCTGCTAGTACGTTAACGCAGCTAGCCTGCGGGAGGCCCTATATATCGTCCCGCGCGCAGTTTCGCAGCGAAGCGAGAATGTTTGAGCACGGGATGATATATAGGGCCTCCCGCAGGCTAGCGGACATTAAGACCCTAGCGAATATGCGCGGGTTTATCGCCCCAGTAGAAGCGGCAGAAGGCTCGTTTGCGCTTTTGGGGTTTGCCTACGAGCTCCATGGTTGCGATGGCTATATCTTCGGCTGCGTGGGGGCGGCGTAGTACTTCGCCGTTGATGAGTAGGGCTTTGAGTGATTCGGGATGATCGTGCAGATGGCGCAGAGTTACGATGAGTTCTCGTGCGGTGGTGACATGCATGCTGGCGCCCATGCCGGTAAGCATCGTGGTGTTGGCCTTTTCCTGACCGTATGATTTGCCCAGCAGGATCATCGGCAGATGAGCGCACAGGCACTCGGTGACGGTGAGTCCGCCCGATTTGAGGATTGCCAGGTCGCAGCCGTGCATGAGGGCCGCCATGTCGTCCACGTAGTCCAGAACCGTGACGTTGTCGAGCTTCATGGCGTCGAAGAGCGTCTTGAGGAGGGTGGCGTATTCCTCATCCTTGCCCGGCAAAAAGACAAAGTGCATGTCCTCGAAGCTGCGCAGGAAGGGGAGTGTGCGGTCCATCTCCGCGCGAAAGCGAACGTACGGTTGAGGCAAACTGGCACCGGCCATCACCAACACAACGGTCTTGTCAGCGGGGAGATTGAACTTCTCGAGTTCTTCCTCGCGATTGTAGTCCGTATCAAACCCGGCGCGAATGGGGATGCCTGTAATGCGGATTTTGGTCTCGGGAACCTTACGGGGGCGAAGTGTCTCGGCCATAAATTCGTTGGCTACGCAGAACAGGTCGGTGTCCTTGTGGGGCCAAAAGCCTTCGACTTCGTAATCGGTCGGCACGCAGATGACCGGGTAATCGATACCCGTGATGACGCGGGCGCCCACAGCGACGTTGGCCGCCGTAATGTGTGTTGCGACCACAGCTATGGGCCTGCGGGTCCGGACGTATTCGTTGAAGGCGGGGAACATAATTCGTGACCATGCTGTGCCGCCGCCCCAGAGCAGATGTCCTGTAAGCGTATATCGCCAGGTCAGGTCGTAAATGGGGCGTGTGGCTCCCGTAAAAGAAGCCGCGGTCTTATTACCATCGAACCTAATGCGTCCAAAATCGAGGATATCTCGGACTTCGATCTCAATATCCTCAGGGATTCCCTTGGTGCCGCGGATAAGGTCAAATGCTTGTGCAATCGCGTTGGCGGCGGCTTTGTGGCCCGATCCAACCGATGCGTGCACAATGGTTACCAGGGGTTTTTGTGTAGGCGAAACGGTCATTTGCTCCGGTTGGGGAGTGGCTTGCATGGGCAGGGGAGCGCTATTGCTCGTCTGCGTTTGATCCATAGATAACTCCCCTTAATCTTTGTTTCGCAAAGAATCATTGTAGTGCATGAGTGTCACGTTTGCCTAAATTTGGGTATGAGCGCAAAGAACGCCAATCTTTCGACAGGAGGTCTCTTCATGACTACCGATCAGCCGATCGATGTTGCGATTATCGGTGGCGGCCCTGCGGGCTATGCTGCGGCCATTTATGCGGCGCGCTCCAACCTAACGACGACCGTGATTGAACAGGGCATGTCGGGCGGACAGATCGCCACGACCAATGAAGTCGAGAACTATCCGGGCATTCCGCTCTTGAGTGGCGCCGAACTCGGCGAGCGTTTTCAGCAGCATGCAGAGGCCCTGGGAGCGCAGGTCGCATGGAGCATGGTTACGGGTATCGATTACGATGCCGATGCAGCGCTGTTTACGGTGCATCACGACATGGGCGATACGCTGGCCTCGAGCGTTATCGCTTGCATGGGTGCCACCCCGCGTCCGGCAGGTTTCGCTGGCGAGGATACGTATCGCGGTCGTGGCGTTTCATATTGCGCAACATGTGACGGCATGTTCTTCCGCGGCAAACAGGTCTTTGTAATCGGTGGTGGCAATTCGGCATGCGAAGAGGCACTGTTCCTGTCCGATATTGCCAGCAGCGTGACCATCGTGCTGCGCCGCGACCAGTTTCGTGCGCCTGATGGTGTTGTTCAGAAGGTGCTCGAAAAGGATAATATTACAGTTAGGTACCAAACTAGTATTGTGGAGCTTTCGGGCGAAGCCATGCCAACGACGATCACCTTTAAGGACAATGCATCCGGTGAGACTCATACCGAGTCATTTGAACCTGGCTCGTTTGGCATCTTTGTCTTTACGGGGACGCAGCCACATACCGAGCTTGTTGAGCATCTCGTCGATCTGGCTCCTGACGGCGGCATTGTCACCGACGATTCGATGGCCACCCGTACGCCCGGCTTATTCGCAGCCGGCGATATCCGTTCCAAGCGTTTACGCCAGGTTGTGACCGCCGTTTCTGACGGAGCCATAGCAGCAACTAGTGCATACGTGTTTCTCTGTGGATAAGTACGATAATATATCTTATGTAAGGTTGCTATCTTTAAAACAAAGTGGTTGGACGGTGCATCAATGTGCTGTCCAACCACTTTTACTTGCCGGCTATATGGTATGTAAAACTAGATAACCTAGAATACAATATAGCTAATGAACGGAGGATCCTTATGAACCACGCCAAACGCGTTATCCCGATGTCCGATACATCGGTCAGCATTAAGCCTGAGGATATTCAGCCCACTGTGCTGCCCGATGCATTTATTCAGTCCGATATCGTGCGCAAACTTAATACGTTGAGTCTGCCGCGCTATAACCAGTTGCCCAATGTGACGCTCTACCGCGACCAGGTTATTGAGTATGTTGCGCTGTGGATGGAGCCGCTGTCCATTTGCGTTGAGCAGCCTGTCATTACGCCATCGATGATCAATAACTACGTGAAGGTCGGCCTGGTGCCTGCTCCGGTCAAAAAGCAATATGGCCGCGAGCAGATTGCCCGCCTGATCGCTATCTGCATCTTTAAGCAGGTGCTACCTATTGCTGCGGTGCAGGCACTCTTTAACATTCAGCGTTTGAGCTACGATGCCCCGACGGCCTTTGATTATGTGGTCGATCAGCTCGAGGCATCGATTCGTTCGGCGTTTTCCGTCGAGCAGACGCCGGTTCCCGATACGGCGCATCAGGTAACGCGTGAGTCGCTGCTTGTGCGCAGCGCGGTTTCATCCTTCGTTTCGAAGGCTTACTTGATGAGCTATCTCAAGTTCAACGGGTTTAATAGCTAGCCGACGTATAAAACGGGCGGGACAAAGAGCCATCTGTCGCTTTGTCCCGCCCGTTTTTTTGCTTGGTTGGACTTTATTTGCCCGAAGCTACGCCCATGCCGTAGCCGATGATTAGGCCGTGCATCTCGGCGTAATAGGAATCCAGGCCGTTGCAGGGCATGATGATGGTCTTGGAGCCGGGCCAATGTTCGACTATGCGATCAGTAAGCGCCTGGGCTCCAGCTTCGTTCTCAACGTGATCGATGATGACCTCACCGCCCGTAAAGCCCTCGGCTTCCATAGTGTCGATGATCTTGTTGAGCATCTTCTTTTCGCCACGCGTGTGCCCCACGAGTTCGATTTTACCGGCCTCACTCGCCGTGCCCAAAATGCGGATATTGAGCTTGTTGGCAATGACGCCGGCTGCCTTAGGGATACGTCCGGCTTTGGCGAGGTTTTCGTAATTGCACAAGCTGAAGAGGATTTTGCTGTTCTGCTCAAGGCTATCGAAGTATGCGCAAGCGTCCTCGAATGCGACATCCGGATTGCTTGCAAGATAGCGGTCAAACAGCAAGAAAATGAGGTCCATTTTGCCGCCAGCTGCGCGTGAATTGACTAGATGAATCTGTCGGTCGGGCTCCTCGGCAAGAACCATATCGCGAGCCGTGGCTGCTGCGTTGTAGCTGCCCGACACGCCCTCAGAGATCGGCATGCAGATGGTCTTGTCTGCCAATTTGAAGAGCTCGGCCCACTCCCCTACGCTGGGACAAGCGCTCGAAGAAGCGTTCGTCTCCGCCTGAACAGCGCAGTTGAGCTCATGAACATCGAGCGAAAGGTCATCGACGAATTCACGCTCCCCCACTCGAATTTTGAGGGGCGCAAATGCAAAGGTGGTATGGGGCGCGGTCGGTTGCCAATCGCGGAGGTTACAGCTTGAATCTGAGATAAGTGCCCAGCTCATAGAGGGTCCTTTCTAATTGTTCCCAAACAATTATAGCCTTCTTGCAGACCGATTGGGCCGCTATCTAGTATTCAAAACTAGATAGCGGCCTGCACTAAAGGCAAAAGAATGGACCCCATGACTAAAAGCCACGAGGTCCATATCCGCTTGCTTTATCTGAATACTTAGTAGCGCACGAAGATGTAGTTATTGTTCATGCCGGCGGCAACGGAGCTGATGATAACACCCGTGTTGTAGTCGGAAGCATGAATCATCTGACCACCACCGATGTAAATGCCGGTGTGGTACGAGTTGACAACAACGTCACCGGGCTGCGGATCGGACACACGCGTCCAGCCCATAAAGGTGCCCGTGGTGCCCAGGCGGCAATAGCGACCAGTGAGACAATAGCTAACAAAACCAGAGCAGTCGAAGCTGTTCGGGCCAATTCCGCCCCAGGAATAAGCGCAACCAAGCTTACTGTATGCACGCGAGACAACAGAACCGCCATCAACAGACTGGCTCGGAGCAGAAGGCGTCGGAGCCGGAGCGGGCGTGGAGGGCTGCGGCGTCGGAGCAGGTGCCGGCGTAGGAGCCGGAGTGTTGCCGCCCTGGTTGTTGTTATTGCTGGTCTGGCCACCGTTGTTGGTGTTCTCGGTCGTACCGGCAGTCTCGTTGCTCACCGTGGCCTTCTCGGCGGTGCTGGCGTTGATGCCAGCCTGCAGCGCGGCGTTGGCCTCGGCCTCGGCGGCAAGCTCGGCCTGCAGCTGTGAATCCAGAGAGTTTACGACGTTCTGGGCTTCAGCCTGCTGGGCGTTAAGCTCGTCGACCTTCTTTTGCGTGGCGGCGACGTTCTTCTCCTGCTCGGCCTGCTTATCGGTGAGCTGCTGCTTAAGCTCCTTGACCTCTTGAATGGTCTGAGCCTGCTTATCGGAAACTTTGCCGTAGTAGAACAGACGGTTGAGCATATCGCTCAGGTCGTCGACGCCCGTCAGAACCTGAAGTAGGCTCAGACCACCGGTCTTGTACTCGCCGGCGACATAGGTCGAGAGCTTAGCCTGACCATCGGCGATCTCCTGCTGCTTTTGCGTGATCTCGCCGGCAGTCTGATCGAGCGCCTGCGTCTGCGTGGCGAGCTCATCGTAAATCTGCTGAGTTTGGGTACCGATCTGCTCGAGCTTCGTACGAGCAGCGGCAAGGTCGGATGCGGTATCGGCGTAGGCAGGAGCCGCGAGGCCCAAGCCCAAAACACAAGCGAGGGTTGCCGTAGCAGCGCAGCGTGCCATGTTTTTGTGCGTGTTTGCTGTGCGCATGTAGCTTCCTTTCCAGTAACTAAGGGTAA
Organism: uncultured Collinsella sp.; assembly: GCA_965147105.1. Lineage (GTDB taxonomy): Bacteria > Actinomycetota > Coriobacteriia > Coriobacteriales > Coriobacteriaceae > Collinsella. Next base: position 27,309 of record CBCTIZ010000023.1, read on the forward strand.
CGGCTAGTCCACCGTCACCAGGCTAAAGAGCTCCACATCGTCATCAGACGGCGTGAGCTTCTCGCGCGGGTTGAGAAACGCAAGCTCAAGGATACAACCGTAACCGACAAGCTTTGCGCCCATATCTCGCACCAGTTTACCTGTTGCCTCGACGGTTCCGCCCGTCGCGACCAAGTCGTCCAGAATCAACACGGTATCTTTAGAGCTGATAGCGTCGGCATGGATCTCAATTGAATCGGTGCCGTACTCGAGCTCGTAGCTCTGGCTTACGGTCTCACGCGGCAGCTTGCCCGGTTTACGTGCGGGAACAAAGCCGGCGCCAAGGGCTACAGCCACCGGTACGCCAACCATAAAGCCGCGAGCCTCGGGACCCACGACCTTGGTGATTCCCATGCCGGTAAAGTGCTCGGCGAGGGCATCGGTCATGGCTTTGAGCGCCTCGGGATTGCCAAAGAGCGGCGTGATGTCCTTAAAGATGACTCCGGGCTCGGGATAGTCGGGGATATCGACGATTTGAGATTCGAAGTCGTACATTGCATGCCCTTTCAATGGGTTGCCGAAATTTCGGCAGCGGTTATATGCCCGCGGTGGCTGTGCCGGATTGCGAAGGGGCGACGACCTTGAGCGGCTTTACGAGAGAATCCTCGTGCGAAGCCGGCGCGGCTGTCTCTTCGTTTTTGGCCTTGGTGGACTCGGAGCGAGTGATTTCCTCATCGAGTGCATCGATGTCGGCGTCCTCGACCACGGCGTTGAGCGACTCAAAAACGCGGTTCTTGAGCAGCGCAGTGTGCACACCTTCCGTCAGGTCGTGAAGCTTCTTAAACGCACGCTCGAGCTTGGCGTCGCGCTCGTCATCGGAGGTATCCATTCCGAGCATGCTCACGAGCACCTGCTCAAACATCGAGGACTCGCGGTTGGCGGAAGACACGTACTGACGCAGGTTGCGCGGCTCGATATGGAAGCGTGACAGCTCGGAGCAGTAGCGGATGATCGGGAAATCGCGACCATCGACGAGCTCTCGATTCTGCGGACTCTTGATGATGCGAATGAGGTCGTTCTCGGCGAGCGAGCGGATAAATGAAATCTCGACGCCCAACATATCGGGAATGGTCTCGATGGGATGCAGCTTTTGCTTAGTCTCCTTGGGCTCCGTCTTGAGCGGAACATCGGATAGCAACCCCACCTCGTAGGCGAGCGTTGACAGGTCCGTGGCGTTTTCCAAGCGCTGCTTAATCACGTTGAGCGGCATGTAGCGGGTCTTCTGCAAGTGCAGGATGACCTCCAGGCGATCAACGTCCTCCTTAGAGTACTGACGGTATCCCTTAGGCGTACGATGAGGGGTAATGAGCCCCTCATCCTCTAGAAATCTAATTTTTGAGTTCGAAAGATCGGGGTATGCGCCTCGAAGTAGGTTGACGACTTGGCCGATACTCAGATAGTTGCGTTCGGCCATTCCCTACTCACCGGTTTCGATGCGCTCCGGCGTGCTCTCGTGGTAGATGAGCGTAAACGTACCGATCTGGACGGAAGAACCGTCGTGCAGCGGGGCCGCGTTGACTATGGCACCGTCGACCCAGGTGCCATTGAGCGAGCCCAGGTCCTCGATGCGAGCTCCGAGGCCCTCGCGAATAATGCGCGCGTGGCTGCGCGAAACAGTCATGTCGTTGAGGAAGATGCCGTTCGCGGGATCGCGGCCGATGGTGGTCACGTCGTCCTCGAGCTCAAAAGCGGCACCAGTCTGCGGACCCTTGACGATGGACAGAACGGGGGCGGTGATGCGCACGTTGGCCATGAGGTCGGGAACGGTGACGTCGCTTGAAGGCACGCGGAATACGCAGGTAGCGTCAGCAGTCTTATCATTCTGAGGCATATTGTTAACCATGTTGTCCATGACAACCCCTAACTTATCGCGGACGTGCCGCAAATAATGAACCGTACGTAATCATACCCCAACGAATCAGTCTTCGATTTCAGGGTTCAGAAAGTCGATGTCCTCGTCCTCGGGATGCGCGAGAGCCTGTTTAATGGCCACTCCGCCCTTAATGGAGTAGATGACAGCCGTGAGCATGGAGAAGATCACGCCGCCGTACACAAAGAAGATGCCGAGGGGCACCGAGCTTCCGTTGAGGCCCGGGAAGGCCGTAAGGGTTGAAGGTAAAAGTTGCAGGCCGTCAACAACGGGGAACCCGAGCAGCATGAGCGAGAATCCGGTCATGAGCAGCGCTGTGGCAATCTTTCCGGGGAAGACGACATCGATGGGGCGACGGTGATAATGACGCACGATAAGCGTGCCGATGCCCAGATAGATGTCGCGGCCAATAATGAGCACGCAGACCCAGATGGGCAGCTCTCCGCGGACCACCAGTCCCAAGACGCCGGTGAACAGCAGCGCACGGTCGCAGATGGGATCCATGACCTTGCCGAGCCATGAGACCGTCTTAGTCATGCGGGCGATCTGACCGTCCATCCAGTCGGTGGAGGCGGCAACGGCGTAGATAACGATGGCGATGACGCGGTTGTTATCCGTCACAAACAGGTACAGAAATACCAGGGTGAGGATCAGGCGCGTAAAGGTGATGAAATTGGAGATCGTAAAGATCTTATTCGACGGGTAATCGGAAGTGCCGATAAGCTCCTTTTTGATCTTCTTTTTGATGCCCACAGGACTCCCCCGCTGGTTAACGACAAAACTTTCGATACTATACCCGTTCCGGCGATGTCTATCCAGCGCAGCCATAGAGAGTCCAGACATGTGGAGGGCGGTTCTGGGCTGTGTGGGATTCTGCATTCGTGTACATCAGCCTCCAAACAAGTCGAATAATGTCGATTTTGGTGGCTGGTGTACACGTTTTGATTCGGTGATTACATCGAGCGGGAACGTTGTTGCATTAAGCAAAATAATCATGGTGATTAAAAACAAAAAAGGTCAGGCACTAGGTGCCTGACCTGCAAACTTCTGGTCGGGACGACTGGATTCGAACCAGCGACCCCTTGACCCCCAGCGGGGTCAGAATGACCCTGACCTGTGCTTATTTTGTTAAAACACGCGCAGATAGCGCAAGTAGCGCATTTCCGCATTTGTAAATTTTACCAGCTCAGCGCGGTCTGTCCAGATAGCATATTATCGGCTTCGAGGAGCGCGGTGCAGCCGATGATTTAATCAACGGGGGTAGGAGCCCCGAATCGTCGCCTCTCCGGTTTCCCGCAGGTGGGCCCATCTGTTTCTAATCAACTGCGGATTTAGGAGCAGACATGCAGAACGAGAAATGCAGCAATAAAACCTTACGCGTATGCGGAGCCGGCGGCGTGAGGAAGAACAAGGGCAAATGGCAGGCTGTCGTGACGGTGGCCGACGAGATGACCGGGAAGAAGGTCCAGAGGACCAGGAACACCGGCGTGCCCTGCCTGAAGCAGAGCACGCGGGGAAAGGCGGCGGCGATGCGCGTCCTCGCGGAATTCAGGTCGGAGGTCGAGCTGGAACTCGCCGAGGCCGAGGAGGCGAGGGCCGCTATCGGCGCCGGGCTTCCCGCCGAACTGCGGGATGACTACGTCGCGCTGCCGCTCTTCGAGGCGCTCGAGAAGTTCATCGACTTCTGCCTGGAGATGAACAGGATCACCCCGACGACCCGCGACGACTACCACTACAGCGCCCTGCACATCGAGCGAGACGAGCTGGGTCTGGTCCCCGTGAACGAGGTAACGACCGACGACGTCAACGCGTGGTCGAGGCGCAGGATCGCCCTAGGCACGGCGCCGGACACGTTCAACAAGTCATTCAAGCTCGGCAACCGGCTCTACGCCGTGCTCCTCAAGCGGAGCAACGACACGATCGGGAGGAACCCGTTCGACGGCGCCCTCGCGCCCAGGGTCATCGCCAGGCCCAGGAACGCGCTGCGCTCCGACCTCGTGCCGAAGCTCAACTCGGTGACGTCGATGATGTCGGACTCGACCTTCAGGCGGGCGGTCGTGCTCGCCCTGCACACCGGGATGCGCATCGGCGAGGTCTGCGGCCTGCGCTGGTGCGACGTCGACTTCGAGTCGGGGCTCATCACGGTCAGGCACTCCGTGGCCTACGTCAAGGACAGGGGCTCCTTCATCAAGGACACCAAGAACCACGACCTGAGGACGATCCCCATCGACCCGGTGGGCCTGCTCCCCTTCCTGAAGGAGATACACGAGATCGATTCGCAGAGGCTCCGGGAGGCGTCGACCCTCGGCCTGCGCGACCTCGCGGACAGCTACGTCGTGTCGCGGCCGAACGGCTCCTTCGCCACCACCAGCTACATCCGCAGGGCGTTCAAGACGTTCTCGGAGACCAACGGCCTCATGGGCACCAACGACGAGCTGATAACGTTCCACGGCCTGCGCCACACCTTCGCGACGCAGTGGATCCGCCACGGCGGCGACATCAAGGCGCTGCAGTCGATCCTGGGGCACAAGGACGCCATGGTCACGCTCAACGTCTACGCCGACATCGAGCCGATGTCCAAGATCCAGAACATGCTGCGCGTGTCGCCGAGCCTGTGGCGCGGCTATCTCGGCCTGAGGGTGGACCCCGGCCCCATGTTCCAGCAGAAGATCCGCGAGGCGATCGAGACGCTCGAGGCGTTCGGCTACGGCATCACCGAGCCCGACGACCGTAACGTCCTCATCCGCGACGTTCAGACTATCAGCCGCCTCTACCCCACCGAGTACGCGGCAGTGCTGGGGGCCATCCCGACCGAGGCGACCGTGGTCGAGTAGAGGCTGAGGCATGCGCTTTCCCAAATCCGTAGTGCAAGTACGGGAATGTGGAAACGCGTTTAAATAGATTCTACCCGGTCTTCTCGGTTACGCAAATACGGCACGGGTTTCCGCGAACGCGGATGCCCGTGCCTATCTATTTATGATTGCGCAATGCGTCCGCGGGAATGCAGATGGGGTCCCGCGTCTCAGGCGTGGATTTTCAGCCGCGCCGCACAATTTCGCAAAAAGGCCTGCAAATGCAGACGGCTTTCGGGAGGCCCTGACGGCACCTCTCTCAAAAATAAGAGCATGGCCCGAGGGCGTCCATGGGCGACCCTCCCGCCGTTCGGCCGGGCGGCGGCGTGTAGCCCTGTAGGCGTGTAGCCGCGTAGCGATGTAGTGCGCTGCGGGTGTAGCCCTGTGGCGGAGTATGCCGAAACATATTCCCGATCCGGGAATGCACACATATATATAAGTGCGATCGTCTTGCCGTAGACGGGAAACCCGTCGGCCGGGCGGGACCGGAGGGCGGGGCGGCGAATGCCAAAGGCCGGATGCAGTCGATGCCCTGAATGAGGTCCCGACACATGGGGGCCCTAGCTCCCCCGCGGCGCGGGCGCGGGCGGCGAGGTCGGATGTGAAAGCCGGACCGCAGAGGTATCGAGCGCACGCGGCCAGGGCCTCGAGGGCGCCTGGCGGGTAGGGAGATCCGAGCATGAGGCGGGACAACGCGCAGGCCCGCGAAAGGTTCACGAGCTCCCCCGCGACGCGGCTGGACCCTCGGCTGCCCCTCGTAAAGGATGCAGAAGACACGGTCGAGGTCCGACGGTTCGACCAGGCTGTACCGGCAGTCCGCGTACAGTGCGCAGCCCCTCCCGCGCGGGTCGCCGTCCGAGTCCTCATCCGGCTCATGATGGCGCACCTCAACCCAAAGGCCCTCCAACACGTCGTCGAACCCGAAATCGAGCTCCGCCTGGACGCTCTCGCCGAGCGCATCGCCCAGGGCGAGCTCCGGCACCTTCGTCACACGGCCGTCCAGCCACTCAATCTCTGTCATCGCGCGCATGGTGCAAGCCCCTTCCGACACGGGATTGTCAGCTCAACCCGACCCTTACCCATACGGACGAACATAACTCGCCAGGGGGAAGCCCCTGAAGGCCGTGCGCCACAACATGAGGCCGAATCCGCCCCCGGCTGGACAGGCCAACAACGAAGGAGCACACGGAACCGGCGCGGCGTTACAACCGTCCCGGCAAGCGTGTCACTTGGCCAAGTCATGATGCCGACAAACCCGGAAATGCTCCAACGGAGCGCCGAACGAGCGTAACAATATAAAGCCGTGCAACACGTGTTGGACGACCGGAACATCCCAAACAAAGGCCTGTAGGTCCCACCTTCAAGCCCAATAGCAAAATGTGCATCAGCGGATTTGCAGCGATACAAGTCTCAACCGTCACCATCACACCGCAGCGCGCCTAGTCCCACTCATCCTACTGCAAATGTCCCAGAACGAGAAAACGACCAGCTTAACATGCCAACCTTTATATCCGCACGCGCGTAATTCAACTCATAAGGACCGGCTATCCCTTACCTGTGACACAATCTCAAACGCACAGAACAGAATCATCAGTCCAATCATCGTATAAGAGGCAGCCGAACCTTCAAGCACTATTCCACAAAGAACAATCTCCGCGCAGCCAATAAGAACTGTTATCAGGCGCTCTGCCTTTTTGCTCTCGCCGCTCGCATAAAAAGGCGGCAAAGCGCACAAGATCACATATAGCCCGGGAAGGGAATACAGGATTGATAGTCCAAGTCCCCCATCAACCGCAGTGCTTTGCGTAAGAATCAACTGAACCCAAACGGCAATTATCACTGAGCAGGTTGTCGATAAAAGAAGACTAGAAATATAGCACGCAACAAAGTCCCGTCGCATTCGAGCAGAGAAAACCGCGAACTCTCTTCGCCGCGTGGAAACAATAAGGTACACAGAAATTGCAATAGAACCAATCAGAGAAAACAGCGGAACAACCAGCAATTCAAGCTTATTACCCCATCGATCAACCACACCCCCACTCCAATGAGCGGGAATTGTATCAGGGAGGACTGACCAAGCCGCCCATAGAATCAGAAATGGAAGAATAGAGAGGATGAAAGATGATAACACTGCAGTAGTTTTTTTTGAGGCTCTCATCGATTCCGCATCCCCTTGCGCGCCCACATTCCACTCCGCCTTAAATCAAGTATACGTTTTGGAACGGGATGTCACTCCGAACGCCTTACCCTCTTAGTGTGAATGCCGCTGCGGCATTGTTGACTCATCCTTAGTAATCGCGTCTATCCTCTGCAGCATCAGCCAAAGCAATCCGAGAGGAGCCGCACATGCATGCAGCGGAAATTCCTTTCGGGGGGGGGTATCTCCCAGATTTACCCGCCGCCCGAAGGGGCAGTCGACAGTCGAGTACGTACTGATCATCGCGATCATCGTCCTGGTGGTGCTGATCGCGGGACCGTGGGTCTCGTCGGCGATCACAAACCAGTTCAACACGGTGGCGGGGACGCTCGGCAACGGAATCTCAAAGGGGAGCTGGGAGTCGGGCGGCACGGGCGGCGGCAACGGGTCGTTGACCGACGCCGACATCGTGGACCCCGTTCACGGGATAGCGTTCGCCGTGTACTCGGAGGACGACCACAGCCTCATGTTCTACAAGCGCCGCGGGGTCCCCAGAGTCGGTGACATGCTCAACAGCCGCCGCGTGACGGCGGTGTATACGGGGTTCGAAAATGGATACGCCACCGCGACCGTGGGAAACGACGGCAAGACGACTGCCCCCTGGTGGCCTAACAGAAATAATATCGTGGCCGTAAAGGCCATTGACGATGGCATAGAAATCCACTCGTTGGCATTTTGCTTTCAGTACATGGAGAACTGCAAGAGCTTTGATCTGGCAAAGTTCGACATGTCGAACTGCACAAATCTGCAGCACGCATTCGCGTATTGCGGCAATGCGACTTCCTTCAGTATTTCAAGCTGGGATACGTCCTCGGTCGTCGAATTCGACTCGGCGCTCAAAAACCTTTACAAGGTCGAGGAGATTGACATCTCCGGATGGTCGACGCGGAAAGCCGGCGATTTACGTCTCCTTTTTTCCACCGACAGTTCGCTGAAAAGCGTGAAATTTGGACCAGGGTGGAAGACCTCAGATGTTATGGATATGCTCGGCATGTTTAGCTATTGCAAAAATCTAAACCTCGACTGTTCCGATTGGAATGTCCCAACCTATGCCAATCATAGTGACTTCAATCACTGCGCCCCCGGCGTTATCCTCCCGAAGGCGTGGCAGTAGGTCTGAAGAAACAAAACGGCAAGCAGTTTATGTGGCGCGGGCACCCGTGCCGCCGTTGCCTCAGCGGCACGTTACGGGCTAGTCGGTTCGATTTAACGTACGCTCTGCATGCAATATCAATCCCCATGCGAAGGGAGTGTCGCATATGCATGCAGCGGCAATTAACCTTCGGGGGGTGGGTATCTCCTAGGAATACCCGCCTCCGAGGCCAAGGAGCCATCGAGTACGTTCTGGTCATCGCGATTATCGTCCTGGTTGTGATGATAGCCGGCCCTTGGGTCTCGTCGGCAATCAGGAACCAGTTCAACACGGTGGCGGGAGTATTGGTAAACGGGACAGCAGGTGGGACTTGGGAACCGAGCGGTTCCGGCAGCGGTAACGGCGCGGGTTCCGCGACCGTCCAGGCGGCGATCGCCAAGGACGCGAAGGACACGCGAAGGACTGGACCCTCGGTGAGCAGAAGGCAGTTGCCGAGGACATCGCCGCCAAGGGCGAGGCGTCGCCCGCCTACGCCAAGGCGAAGGCCGCGATGGATGCCGGCACCGAGTTCTCGATGAAGCTCACCGATGGCAAGACGCTGACTTACCGCATTATCGGCATCAATCATGATGACCCTGCAGGCGGATCCGGCAAGGCGGGCCTCACGTTCCTCACCACCACGACGGGCATTTGGTCCCCCATGAACGCGATTGACACCAACGCCGGCGGTTGGGAGAAGTCTGAACTCCGTCAGAAAATGAACTCCGGCAAGATCTGGAATCTGATGCCCTCCGATTTCCAGTCCAAGGTGAAGGCCGTCAAAAAGCTATCGAACAATGTCGGGGGCGGTGATGAGAACAAGAACGCCGCCGTGACGGCTACCTCGGACAAGCTGTTCCTGCTCAGCTACTCTGAGATCGCCCCCCACCTCCTATTGGGCAGTTCATGGCTAATTAAAGGGAACAAAAAGAAAGGAAAAGCCAATCCAGACGGTATCAGCGGCAGGCTACAAGAATAAATTGTGATTTCACAAGA
>CBCTIZ010000024.1:0-34150 GCA_965147105.1 uncultured Collinsella sp.
AAAACCATGTCCGACCAGATGTCACGCCGCGGCTTCATGGGCGCCGCAGCAACCGGAGCCGTCGCGCTCGCCGGATTCGCGCTCGCGGGCTGCTCCAACACCTCCGCGAGTTCCGAGAAATCGAGTGAAAAGGAGAAGGCCGTGAAGCCGGTCATCCTCGTCACGAGCTTCGGCACGAGCTACAACGACTCGCGCCACATCACCATCGGCGCCATCGAAGACGCTATCCGCGAGAAGTACTGGCAGGACTACGACATCCGCCGCGCCTTCACCGCGCAGATCATCATCGACAAGCTGAAGAAGCGCGACGGCATCACGATTGACAACATGACCGAGGCGCTCGACCGCTGTGTGGAAGACGGCGTGAAGGAAATCGTCGTGCAGCCGACGCATCTCATGGCTGGCCTGGAATACGCCGACGTGAAAGACGAGCTCGACAAGTACGCCGACAAGTTCGACAAGATCTCGCTCGGCGACCCGCTGCTCACCTCCGACGACGACTACAAGAAGGTGGCCGCAGCCATTAAGGAGAACATGGCGTCCTTCGACGACGGCAAGACGGCGCTGTGCCTCATGGGCCACGGCACCGAAGCCGATTCCAACGCCGACTATGCCAAGATGCAGGAAGTGTTCAAGAACGAGGGCTTGACGCAGTTCTTCGTCGGCACCGTCGAGGCTGAACCGACCTGCGAGGATGTTATCGCCGCCGCGAGCGCCGCAGGCTACAAGAAGGCCGTGCTCGCGCCGTTCATGGTGGTCGCGGGCGACCACGCGAACAACGACATGGCAGACGAGACCGACCCCGACAGCTGGGCTGCAAAGTTCGTGGCCGCCGGCTTCGAAGTGACGTGCCTGCTCCAGGGTCTGGGACAGAACGTCGCGGTCGACGACATCTACGTCTCGCACGTGGACGACGCCATCGCCAAGCTGTAAACTCGCCGCGCACGGGGGCGCCGGTCGCGTCCCCGTGCAACGGGCATGCGCCTTCCCCGACCGACGGCGCATGCCCGTTGCATTCGCATCCCGCCCGCCCACCGCACGGCGCGGGCGGTCGAAGCGATTGAAAGGAACCACTCCATGTTGAAGAAAACCCTCGCCTTCGCCTTGTCGGCGGCGCTTTTCGCGTTCTCGCTCGCCGGCTGCGGCGGAAATTCAATCGACAGCGCAAAGGCAAGCGATGCCGATTCCCAGGAAAAGACCGAACAGGCGGCCGATGCGCCCGAGGGCGCAAGCGCTGCCCCCATCACCGCCGACAAGGTGGCCGACGGCACCTATCCGATCACCGTAGATTCCAGCTCGAACATGTTCAGGATTGTGGACGCCCAGCTCATCGTGGAAAACGGCTCCATGCACTGCGTGATGACACTTTCCGGCACGGGCTACGGCAAGCTCTTCATGGGCACGGGCGACGAGGCTGCCGCCGCGAGCGAGGCCGACTTCATCCCCTATGCGGAAAACGCGGAAGGCAAGTACACCTACGACGTGCCCGTTGAAGCGCTCGACGAGGACACCGCCTGCGCCGCCTGGAGCATTAAAAAGGAGCGGTGGTACGACCGCACGCTCGTGTTCGAATCCGCCGGCGTCGATCTGCGCGCCGACGCGCTGAAGTAACGCCATGCGGTCGATTCTTCCCAAGAAGGAAAGCAGGAAGCGCCGCAGCATCGCGGCGCGCGCGATCACCTGCGTTCTCGTCGCCCTGCTCGCGCTTCCCTTCGCGGGGTGCAGTGCGAGCCCGAACGCGACCGGTGGCACGGCGGGCTCTCAGGAATACACTGTGAGCGTCTCGCTTTCCGGCGGGTCAGGGCGCGCAAGCATCGCCTCACCCACCACAATTGTGAAGGATGGCGACACCTACACCGCGACCATCACCTGGTCGAGTTCGAACTACGACAAAATGACCGTCGACGGCGTGGACTACGCGCCTGTAAACGACGGCGGCAACTCCACATTCGAGATACCCGTCACGCTCGACGAGGACATCGCCGTGTCGGCCGAGACCGTCGCCATGTCGACGCCGCACACCATCGACTACACGCTCTACTTCGACTCATCCACCATGAAGGAGAAATCGGGCGACGATGCAAGCGGCGGTTCCCCTGCGGTAACGGCTTCAAGCGCCGCGGCCGACTTCCACAACGCCGATTTGGGCTGCGGCTGGGAGCCGACGGGGGCGCTTCAGCTTGAATACGCCGAGCACTTCACTGTCGACGAGTTCGAAGGCGGCCTGCGGCTTATCTGCGTTTCGAACGGGGAGCGCTTCCTCGTGGTGCCGCAAGATGCGAAGGTACCTGATGGGTTGAGCTCCGACATCGCGGTCATAAGGCGCCCCGCCGACAAGGTGTACCTCGTGTCGTCGGCAACGATGTGCCTGGTCGACGCGCTCGATGCGAACGACAATATCTTAATGTCGGGCACGAAGGCCGACGATTGCTCGGTCGCGCGCTTCAAAAGCGCGCTCGAAAGTGGGGCGATCGCCTACGGCGGCAAGTACAGCGCGCCCGACTACGAGCGAATATCGGCCTCGGGCTGCACGCTCGCCATCGAGAACACCATGATCAACCACACGCCCGATGTGAAGGAAAAGCTGCAGAAGCTCGGGCTCGTCGTGCTCACCGAACAGTCGTCGAGCGAGCCCGAAGCACTCGGGCGCGTCGAGTGGATTAAGCTTTTCGGCGTCCTGTTCGACAAGGAAGACGAGGCCGCGCACCTGTTCAACGAGCAGAAGGCCCGCGTCGAGCAAACGTCGGGGCTCGCGTCGTCAGGTAAAACCGTGGCGTATTTCTACATTAACTCGAACGGGGCCGCCGTCACGCGGCGGGCGGGCGACTACGTGGCGCAGATGATCGAGCTTGCAGGCGGCAACTACGCGCTCGATGACGCGCAGACGGCGTCGACGTCAGGTTCGTCAGTAACGCTCGAAATGGAGCGCTTCTACGCGACGGCGAAGGATGCCGACATCATCGTCTACAACGGCACCATCGACGAATCGGTTGCCACCTTGAACGACTTCGTAGGCAAAAACGCGCTATTGTCGCAGTTCAAAGCCGTGAAGAACGGCAACGTCTGGGTCACAAGCGCCGACATGTACCAGCAGATGACTTCTACCGCCGACATTATCGACGAACTGCACGGGGCTTTCACCGGCGATGACGCGAGCGACTTTCATTATCTGAGGAAGCTCGGCTAGCACCATGAAAAGCCGACTTTCCATGACATACGACGAATCGGGGCGCGCCGCGCGGTGTCGCGTCGTGACGGCGCTGCTCGCTGTTGCCCTCATCGTGCTCGTCGGGGCCAACCTGTGCATCGGGAGCGTGCTCGTGCCCGCAGACCACATCCCTGGCATCCTTTCGGGCGGCGCGGCCAATTCCATGGAAAGCCAAGTCATCTGGGAGATTCGCCTGCCGCGCGTGCTTTCAGCCGTGCTTCTCGGCGGGGCACTTTCGCTCTCCGGGTTCCTGCTGCAGACGTTTTTCAACAATCCCATCGCCGACCCGTTCATCTTGGGCGTCTCCTCGGGCGCAAAGTTCGTCGTCGCGCTTACGATGATCGTACTTCTGGGCGCGAACCAGGCCATGTCCTCGCCGGCCATGGTGGCCGCAGCGTTTCTGGGCTCGCTTATCACCATCGGCTTCGTGCTCCTCATCGCACGGCGCATAAGTTCCATGGCCATACTCATCGTGGCGGGCGTCATGGTGGGATACATCTGCTCGGCGGCGACGAACTTCCTCATCGCCTTCGCCGACGACCAGTCCATCGTGAACCTGCACAACTGGTCTTTGGGTAGCTTCTCGGGTTCGAGCTGGGACGACATCGCGGTCATCGCGGTCGTGGTGATCACCGTGAGCGCATGCGTATTCGCGATATCGAAGCCCCTTTCCGCCTTCCAGCTGGGAGAAGCCTACGCGAAAAGCGTCGGCGTGAACGTCGCACGCTTCCGCGTGGTGCTCGTCCTTCTAGCGAGCATGCTCTCCGCCTGCGTGACCGCGTTCGCTGGTCCGGTGTCGTTCGTAGGCATCGCGGTTCCGCATCTCGTTAAGTCGGCGCTGAAGTCGTCGAAGCCTATCCGCGTGATTCCTGCGTGCTTCTTGGGAGGCGCCATCTTTTGCGCGGGCTGCGATTTGATCGCGCGCACGCTGTTCTCCCCCGTCGAGCTTTCCAACAGCGCCGTCACCGCCATCTTCGGCGCGCCGGTGGTTATCGCGCTCATGTTGAAGAAGCGGGTGAGGTAGATGGGGGAATTCGTGCCGCGGCCCAAAACGCTCGGAAGGGACATTCCATGCTTAGACGGTCCTGAGCTCGCACGAAAGCGCCAGAAGGCACTTTCGGCTCGTGCGGAACTGCGCGTGGAACGCCCCCTCCGAGCGGAGTCGAACCTCGAAACCCCGGTCGAAACGCAGGCTGACGGAGCGCCGCTTTTCCGCATAAGCGACCTGTCGGCGGGCTACGACAAGAAGGTCGTAGTCGAAGGCGTCGATCTGGAGGTTCGCGCGGGCGACGTCGTGGCACTCATCGGGCCGAACGGCTCGGGCAAGTCGACCATCTTGAAAACCATCACATGCCATCTGGCACCGCTTGCCGGCGCGGTCGAGCTCGACGGGCGGGAGATTTCCCGATGGAAGACGGCGGAGTTCGCAAGGAACCTTGCCGTTATGCTGACAGATCGCCCCCGGACCGAGCTCCTCACCTGCCGCGATATCGTAGAGGCGGGAAGGCATCCCTACACCGGGCGAATGGGCACACTCACGCCCGACGACCATAATCGGGTCGACGAGGCCATGAAAACCGCACATGTGGAAAAGCTTGCCGAGCGCGACTTCATGCAGATAAGCGACGGGCAACGCCAGCGCGTCATGCTCGCACGCGCCATCGCGCAGGATACGCGTGTGCTCGTGCTCGACGAGCCCACGTCGTATCTCGATATCCGCTACCAGATCGACCTGCTGCGAATACTTCGTCACCTTGCGAAATCGCGGAATGTGGCTGTCATCATGTCCATCCACGAACTCGAGCTCGCGCAGAAAAGCGCCGACAAGGTGATTTGCGTGAAGGACGGCCGGGTCTTCCGCGCCGGCGCACCCGAGGACATATTCACGCGCGAGACGATTGGCGAGCTCTACGGCCTGCAACATGGCACCTTCAACGAGCGCTTCGGCAGCGTGGAAATTGGGCGCCCGCACGGCGATGCGCACACGTTCGTCATCGCCGGCGCAGGTACGGGGTCGGCTGTGTTTCGCCAGCTCATCCGGCAGGGCAAGGCGTTCTACACGGGCGTTCTGCACGAAGGGGACATCGACTGCGAGCTCGCGCGCGACCTGGCGACGGAATGCGTGGCCGAGCGCGCCTTCGAGCCGATCGGGGATAAAACCATAGCCCGCGCCAAAGAGCTCCTCGTCCACTGCGCGCGCCTTATCGTGTGCCCCGCCGCCTTCGGCACCATAAACGCCCGCAACGCAGAGCTCGTCGAGTTCGCACGCTCGCATGGTATCGAGGTCATGCGAGCGTGCGAAGGCGCATCGGAGGATTCCCAATTGGAGTGGGAAGGATAAACTGGACTTTTTTTAAGGATCCTCAGGCTACAGCTCCTACGCCGGCGAGGTCTCCAAGGCGCCGGAGAACCTCGTGAACAGGAATTTCCACGCCGACGAGCCCAACTAGGCCTAATCCAAGCGAGATTCCAGACTCGAAAGGCCGTTGAGCGTGAGGTCGTTGGCAACCTCCGAGACGCGCTCGATAGGAACCGAGCCATCAGACAATGCCCACGTGCGATAAATACCGATAATACCCGACAGCAAAAACGCCAGATAGTAGTCGAACATCTCGTCCTTGAGACCTTGGGGCAGCAGATCGCGCTCGGCAATCTCGTGCTCGAGCGGCGCACGAAGACGAGCCATAAAATCATCGAGCGGAATGTTCTCGATCAGCTGACGATTGAGCACCAAGTTGTTGCACAGTGCCTCGTTAACGGTTTTAAAGAAGGTCGCCGCCGCGCCAAGAGCGCGCTCGTTGGTGTCACCGTCCATAGAAGCAAGCGTTTTCTCGACCGAGTCGACAATCATCTCCACCACATCGACGGCAATGGCATCGAGCAGGCCGTCAACCGTACCAAAGTGAACGTAAAAGGTCTTGCGGTCGACATTGGCCTCGCGCGCGATGGCACTCACCGTAATGTCTGCCAGCGGCTTTTCCATGAGCAGGCGCTCGAAAGCCGAAAGGATGGCATTACGGCTGCGAACGATGCGGCGGTCAAGACGCGGTTTGCTGGTTGCCATGGGCGTGTCCCTTCGATATGCGAGCATTCATCAACAGATGAGAGATAATCTACGTAAGAGGATTATCCCCCATACGGCACAAATATGCCCCGCATCATGAAGAACGCACGACTGCCCTACTGCGACTTAGGGTGCTTCTTCTTATTGAGTGCCGACGGAGATACGCGAATACCGTCTCCCGTCTGACGCACATAGGCCTTATGAGCCGGCTTAGCGGTCCCAGAAGCCTTCTGAGCGTGCTTCTTGGGATCAACGGTAACAGCATTCGTGGGATGCGGCTTAGTGGGCGCAGAGGGCGTCTGAGGCGTGCGGCCGAGCTTGCGCATCACGCGATCCCAGCGCGCATGGATGCTCTCGTTGTGGGCGCTCTTAAGTCCCAGCAGGGGCGCAGCCAAAATGGTCGGCGCAATAAACGTAATGAGACGCCACAGCAGATAGCCGGCGGTCGAAGCCGACCCAAAGAAATGACCCAAGAACAATGCAAAGCCGCCCTCAGCGCCACCAGTTCCACCGGGCAAGGGAACCGCAGAGCTCAGCAGCTGGACAAAGGCGCTCGCGGCCATGACCGAGAAAAAGTCGACCTCGTGGTGGCCAAAGGCAAGCATCAGGAAATACGGAACCAGATAGAAAAACGCGAGCTGCAGCATGGTGATAAACACGGTGAGCAGCATGGAAGAAAAATGTCCGGCCGAAAGCTTGAACTTCTCGGAGAAGGAGTAGATCTCGCCATCGACAAACGTGCGCCAACTCTCAATCTTAGTGGCCGAGACACCAATGCGCTCGAGCCAATTGATGATGCAATGGGCGACGCGCGTGACGGTCTTAGGCATGAGCGCGACGGCGAAGATGCCAAGCAAGATGCAGCAGTGTCCACCAAAGCTAAAGACGCACAGCAGCGTCATGTCGCCATAGCGCTCGGCAAAAAACGGCATGCGAGCAAGCAGTAGGATAGCGCCCCAGGCAACGAGGCCAAACTGATACACGATAAAGCGCGTGAACTGCGTGGCTCCGGCCTCGCCGACATTTTGGCCCGCTTTGGTCAGGCGGTAGATCTGAGCAGGAGTCGAGCCCATCATCATAGGGGTGAGGTTGCCAAAGAAGATGCCACTCGCCTCGACCGAGATCAGGTCGCGAATGCCAACGGGTGAATTGGGGTCGAGCCAGACAGCGATCGCATAGGCCACAATGCCAAAGAACAGATACATGAACATGCAAAGACACGCGACAACGAGCCATGACGCCTGGACGCTCGACATTGCGGCCCAGAACTGCCCCATCTGCCCGGTTACCACCAGATAGACGATATAACCCACCAGCACGACGCCGATAAAGATGGCGCCGCGGCGTGCGCTCTTATTGTCATCGCCGCCCGAGGCCTCAACCTCGACCTGGGGCTTAGACGTATGCTGAGAGGACTCCGTCATGAGACTCCTTCTAACAGTCAAAATATCTTGGATATTGTACCCGTAAGGGCCATAAGCAGAACGCAAAGCTCTGGTTCAAACGGGAATTGCAGAGGGCTGTATGAAAATAAAAAACCCGACCTTCCATGGGAAGACCGGGTATCAGATGCGTGGTAGCCCGTACCAGATTCGAACTGGTGATCTCCGCCTTGAGAGGGCGGCGTCCTAAACCGCTAGACGAACGGGCCATAAGCCTCAGCAGAAAAGAAGTGGTAGCCCGTACCAGATTCGAACTGGTGATCTCCGCCTTGAGAGGGCGGCGTCCTAAACCGCTAGACGAACGGGCCACATGACATCTGCACTGCCGTGCTGCGAGCAAATATATTACGGGACAAAAAACGTCAGCGCAAGAAGAAATTCCAAATTGCCGAAAAATTGTCGGCAGGTTATGGAACACGCAGGTAAACTTGGTAGCTAATTCAAGTTGAGCTGGACCAAAAGAGCTTCGCGCTCGTTGGGAATGTTGTCTTCGATCACGGCGTCGAGGGCGGAGTTGAGAAGCTGACCCAGTTCCGGCCCGGGCTTGACTCCGGCACGGATCAGGTCGCCGCCATTGATGGCGAGCATCTTGAGCGTATAGGGCTCCCCTGCCTTCAGCAGCTTGTGCGCCATCGCGCGCATCTCCTCAATCGTCTCAACGTAATAGAAGCACGACGGGGCCTTGCCAAGTGTGTCGGCACGCTTAAGGTCCATGAGCTCGTCAATCAGGCGGGCCGTGTCGACGCCCTCACCCGAAAGCGCGCGCATCATATTGAGCAGACAAGTGCGCTCGGGGCGCAGCGGCTTGTCATGGTATTTGATGAGCAGGCACACGTCGCGCACCAAGTCGTGCGAAAGCGCCAGGCGATCCATAATGACGCGCGCCTTCTTGGCACCGAGCTCGGGATGACCGTAGAAGTGTCCGCTGCCGGCGTGATCGACCGTGAAGCACTCGGGTTTGGACACATCGTGCAAAAACGCCGCCCACATAAGACTCGACGAGGGCGCGACGCCGTCGCACAGTGCCAGCTCCCCTGCCACCGTCAGAACACGAGCGATATGCTCGTAGACGTTAAACGCATGATAGACACTTCGTTGATCAAACCCGCGACCCGCTGCCAACTCGGGCACGGCGGCGCAGATGAGCTCGGGGTAGCGCAGCATGGCATCTCCCCCGTGGCCGGTCGAAAGGATGCCCTCAAGCTCAATGCCCACACGCTCGCGCGCCACGGCATCGAGCAGCGGCGCGCACTCGGCAAGCGCACGCTTGGTCTCGGGCTCAATCATAAAGTCCAGGCGGCAGGCAAAGCGCACCGCACGCAGCATGCGCAGGGCATCCTCGTTAAAGCGACGCTTGGGATCGCCGACAGCGCGAATCAGCTTGCACTCCAAGTCACCCTGGCCGTCGTAGCGGTCGACAAGACCGCGCTCGGGATGCCAGGCCATGGCGTTGACAGTAAAGTCGCGGCGCGCCAGATCGTCCTCGAGCGAGGCGGCACGCTCGACACTCTGAGGATGGCGCCCATCGGTATAGAAGCCATCCAGACGGTACGTGGTGACCTCGATGCGCTCGCCATCGCTAATGGCCGTGATACCGCCAAATTTAATACCCGACTCCACGACCGCGATATCCGCCGCCTCGATCGCTGCCTTGGACTCCTGCCACAGCCCGCTGCAACACATGTCCACATCGTGGCTGGGACGCCTCATCAGGGCATCACGTACCCAACCGCCTACGTACCAAGCCTCAAGACCAGCCGTCTCGAGCGCACGCAGTACACGGATGGAGGCATCAGTCGGCTGCGTACCGTTGAGCGAAACATTGCACATGCCTATGGCCTCCTGGGACTATCAAATTGGCTATCGATTGCGTCTGCAAGAAGTCTAGCAAGAAACAGCCTCCACTGCACACGCGAGTCCGATAAACAAAAACGCATCCGTCCTGTTCCCAAGACGGATGCGAACCACTCGAAATACTCAAGCTTTAGGCCAGAGTTAGCAGACCTCGCGGATAGCGATGCCCTTCTTATACTCCTCGACCTTGGCAAAGTCGCCCAGGCCCGGGCACTCGACCACGTTGGCGCCGGTAGCCATCGAAAGGCGCAGGGCATCCTCGACGCGCTCGGGGGCGTCGTGCCATACGGACAGGAAGGCAGCCAGCGAGGAATCGCCGGCGCACACCGTCGACAGCAGCTTGACGTCGAAGGTGCGTTTGGCAAACCAGATGTGCTCGCCGTTGGAGAAGTAAGCACCGGCGCCACCAAGGGTCAGCAGCACGTTCTTGGCGCCCTTGGCGTGCAGCTCGGCCATCGCGCCCTTGACGGACTCGTCGTCGCCACCGCTCACCTTAATGCCAAAGATGTCGAGCAGCTCATCGTCATTGGGCTTGATCAGCAGCGGCTCCATGGCAATAAGGTCTGCCAGCTGATGGCTCGAGATGTCGAGGACGAACTCGGCCCCCTTGGCCTTGACGCGACGCAGGACCTCGGCCAGGAAACCCTCGGAGGTGTTGGGGGGCAGCGAGCCGCTAATGACCAGGCAGGTCATATCGTCGAGTGAATCAATGAGCTCAAACATCTCCTGCTCGTTGGCAGCGTTGATGGCAGCACCTGCGTTGACCATGTTGTACTCGGTGTCGGGACCGGCGTTGAGGAACACGTTGACACGCGTGATGCCGTCGGTCCACACGGGCTTGACGGGCACGCCCAGGGCCTCAGCGCCCTTAACGATGAACTCGCCCGAGAAACCGGCGAAGAAGCCAAGGATCGTGGTGTCGACGCCGTAGTGGTCGAGCGTAAACGAGACGTTGAGACCCTTGCCGTTGGGGGTGTAGACCGCGTTACGGGTTCGCGTAACGGTATTGGCGGACAGGCCGTCGCAGGCGATGTTGTAGTCAATGGCGGGATTTGCAGTCAGCGTGTAAATCATGAATGTTCCTTTCACGAGGTAACATGTTGATGAAATTATATTCCACGTACCGACAAAAGGCTATATCAACTCGGTGAACGGTGTGGAACGCGTGAAGTGCGAAACCGAGGTTCGGGTGGGACAAAAAACGGCGCCCCGGTCGAAGCCGGGACGCCGTATGCGAACAAGTTTGTCGCGTTTCGATTACTGGCGATCGAGCTTGCGGACAGCAACGCGCTTACTGTACTCGTCAACGTGACCGAAGTCGCCAATGCCCACGGACTCGGCAACGTTAGCGCCGGTGGCCATAGCGAGCTTCATGGCCTCCTCGACGTTGTCGCGATCCCTGTACCACTTGTGCAGGAACGCAGCGAGGGTGCAGTCGCCGGCGCAGACGGAAGAGACCAGCTTGATGTTGAACTCACGCTTGGCGTACCAAATGTCCTCGCCGTTGGAGAAGTAGGCGTCGCCGCGGCTACCACGGGTGAGCAGCACGTTCTGAACGCCGGCGTCGTGAGCCATCTTCATGGCAACGCGAACCTCGTCGTCAGTGTCGACCGGCACGCCAAAGATAGCCTTCATCTCGTGATGATTCGGCTTGATGAGCAGCGGCTTCTTGTGAGCGAGCTCCTTGAGCTTGTCGGAGGACAGGTCCAGGACGACGTCGGCGCCACGGGCCTGAGCGTGCTCCATGACCTGAGCCAGGAAGTCGGGCGTAGCTTTGGGAGGCACGGAACCGGAGACGATCAGGCACTCAAGGTCGCCTGCGGTGTCCAGGATGTCGTAGAGCTCCTTCTGATGCTCCGGCGTGATCGGGGCGCCGGGGTTAAGGATGCCGTACTCGTGCTGGCCATCGTTGACGTAGGTGTTGATACGCGTGATGCCATCGGTCCAGACCGGGCGGCACAGGCAACCCAGGTTCATGACCTCCTCGACGATGAACTTGCCCGTGAAGCCGGCGAAGAAGCCGAGCGCGACGGTGTCGACCCCCATCTTCTTAAAGGCGAAGGACACGTCGAGGCCCTTGCCGTTAGCCGTGTAGCTGGCCGAGCCGGTACGGACGTTCTCGTCGGGCTCGAGCGGAGAGCTCGAAACCGTCATGTCGACAGCCGGGTTAGCGGTTAGCGTGTAGAACATTTACAGTACCCCCTGTATATGTGAGGGCCGCGTGGCCGGCCCATTCCAACCACGCGGTTACCTCTGATACCAAATTAACGAGCTGCGGACTCGAGCAGTGCCTTGACCTCGGCGGCAGTGTTGCAGGCGAGCGCCTTTTCGGCGAGCTCGTCGCACTCGGCCTTGGTCCACTGGCTAATCGTCTTGCGGGCGCGCAGGATCGACGGAGCGCTCATCGAGAACTCCTCCAGGCCCCAGCTGATCAGCAGCGGCTCGAGCAGCGGATCGGCAGCGGCCTCGCCGCACATACCGACCATGATGCCGGCCTTCACGCCGCTCTCAATGATGTTCTTGAGCGAGCGGAGCACGGCGGGATAGTACACCTGGTACAGGTTGGAGATGGTGTCGTTGCCACGGTCGGCGCACATGGTGTAGCCGATCAGGTCGTTGGTGCCGATGGAGAAGAAATCGGCGACCTCGGCCAGACGGTCAGCGAGCAGCGAAGCGGCGGGCGTCTCGACCATAATGCCGACCTCGATGTTCTCGTTGAACTTACGACCCTCTTCGGTCAGCTCGGCCTTGCACTGCTCGACGAGCTCCTTGACAGCCAAGACCTCCTCGACGCAGGTGACGAGCGGGATCATGATCTTGACGTCACCGAAGGCGCTAGCGCGCAGCAGGGCGCGAAGCTGGACCTTGTACTGGTCGGGATTGGCCAGGCAGTAACGCACGGCGCGGAAACCCATGAAGGGGTTATCTTCCTTGACCATGTGCAGATACGGAATCTCCTTGTCGCCACCCACATCGAGTGTGCGGATGATGACCGGAGCGCCCTTAAGCGCACTGGCGACCTTGCGATAGGCGTTGAACTGCTCCTCCTCGGAAGGAAGCTCGGCAGAGTCCATGAACAGGAACTCGGAGCGGAACAGACCGATAGCCTCGGCGTCGTGATCGAGCGCGTTGGGCACGTCATCGGGGTTGCCGATGTTGCAGGCGATGATCTTCTTGATGCCATCGGCAGTCAGGGACGGCTTGCCACGGAAGGCCTCGAGGGCTGCCTTCTCGGCAGCGAAGGCCTCGGCCTTGGCGGTGTAGGCGGCGAGCGTCTCCTCGTCGGGATCGGCCTCGACGATGCCCTTGCCACCGTCGACGACAACGGTCATGCCGTTGCGCAGCGCGGTGCAGCTGTTGGAAACCGAAAGGACGGCAGGAATCTCGAGGGCGCGCGCGATAATCGCGGAGTGCGACGTGCGGCCACCAGTCTCAGTGACGATACCGGCAACGTGGGCCTTATCGATCGTGGCGGTCATGGACGGCGTAAGGTCGTGCACGACAACAACGGTGTTCTCGGGCAGGACGGAAAGGTCGACGACCTCCTTGCCCAGCAGCTCGGCCAGAATACCGGTGCGGATGTCGGCGATGTCGGCCGCGCGCAGACGGAACATCTCGTCGTCCATGGACAGGAACATGTTCTCGAACATGGTCGAGGTGTCCATGAGCGCCTGCTCGGCGCAGGTGCCGCCGTCGATGGCGGCGTTGATGGCGTCAGTCATGCCCGGGTCCTGAGCCAGAACAATGTGTCCGCTCATGATCTCGGCCTCGGCCTCGCCCACTGTCTCCTTCATGTGGTCGGCCTGAGCCTGGGTCTTCTCGCAGAAGACCGAAAGAGCGGTCTGATAGCGCTCCTTCTCTGCTGCCGAATCAGCAACCTCGTGCGGCTCAAACGTCAAGTCGGGATCGACGGCGACCATGACGGTGCCGATACCGATACCCTCGGATGCGTTGACTCCCTGATACATTCCCATTCCTCTCTCCGTGTCATGTGATAAAGCGTTTTGCCATATCCATGACAAAAGAGCGCAGCTACCTTGATACAGGTCACTGCGCCCCCAAGTATGAACTTAATTGTTCAACATGCGACCCGTTTGAGTTCTACTCGCCAAGACCGCTCTTGATGAGCTCGATGGCAGCAGCCAGAGCCTCGGCCTCGTCGGCGCCGTCGCACTTGACCTCGACCTCGGTACCGCAGGGGATACCAGCAGCCATGAGGGCCATCGGGGACTTGCCGTTGACCTCCTTCTCGGGGGTGACGACCGTCACGTCACAGGCGTACTTGCCCATGGTGGAGGCGAACAGACCAGCCGGACGCATGTGCAGACCCTGAGGATTAACGAGGGTAGCCTTCTCAGAAACCATAATTGACTCCTTTTTGTGTTTAACCCCTGTCGTGCGTGCGGCAGGAGTCAGATTCACGACGTTGTTTATATTAACTCACATCAAACGGTTTTTCATTGTGGTTTGCACGAATTGTTGGACAGATGTCGTTCCTGCACGCTCGCCCGCCGGGCGGGGCGGTTAAGTTTGCTGCTCTACAGTCCTGCGCAAGACGGAAAGCACATTAAGTGCTTTCCTTTGCGTGCGGAACTCGCGACAAACTTAACCGCCCCGCCCGGCGGGCGAGCTGCGGAAAATCGGTCGGTCCAGAGCAATATCGTGCAAACGGAATTCAGGCTGATGAACCGTTCGCGACAAAGACTCGATAGGCAGCCCTCTCTATGCCCTTTTATAAGTTGCGGTGAAATAGAGACTGAATTTGGGGTTGAATCGTTTAAACAGTCCCTATTTCACCGCAACTTATGGGAGGGATAGAAAAAGGGCGGAGGCCCTGGAGAGGGACTCCGCCTTATATACAGGGGGCGATGGTATTCGCGTACCGTGGAATTAGACCAGACGGGCGTTGATCGTCTTGGCGATCTCGGCGGCGTCGGTGGAACCCTTGACGGTGGCACGGAAGTCCTCGTCCATGAGCGCCTCGGCGACCTTGGACAGGATCTTGAGGTGCGTAGTGCCGGCCTGGGCACCGGGGATGAGCAGGGCGATAGCCACGTTGACGGGAGCGCCGTCCATGGTGTCCCAACCGGTCACGCCGGACTCGTCCTTGACGACGATCACGGCAGCCTCGCTAATGGCGTCGGACTTGGCATGCGGGATGGCGAAGCCCTCCATCATGCCCGTGGTGCCCTCGGCCTCGCGGGCCAGGAAGGCGTTCATCACGGCGTCGGCGTCGCTTGCGATACCGGCCTTGACGGCCTGGTTGGAAACGAAGCTCAGAGCCTCGTCACGAGAAGCGAAGTCCTCGGCGACAAAGACGTTCTCGACCTTCACGAAGTCGGCAGCCTCGGCCTTGGGGGCCTCGACGGCAGCGGCCTTGGGGGCCTCAACGGGCTTGGCTACAGGAGCGGCCTTCTGATTCTTCTCGAAGTCGTACTTCTTGAAGGCCACGAACAGGATGCCACCGACCACAGCGCCGATGAGGATCGCGAGGACCCACAGCGGACCGTTCTCGACAACGGGCAGGACCAGGAAGCCACCGTGAGGCGCCGGATCGTGAACGTTGAACATAATGGTCAGGATCGAAGCGATAGAGGAACCGAGCATCATGATGGGCATGACGGGCCAGATGTTCTTGGTCATGAACGGAATGGCGCCCTCAGTAATGTGGGTGCAACCAAGGATGAGGTTGACGACACCGGCGTCGTGATCCTCCTGGCTGAAGTACTTCTTGCCGACAACGACAGCAAAGGTGGTGATCAGCGGCGGAACGATGCAGGCGGCGGAGACGGCAGCCATGAAGTTGGTGCCGAAGTTGTAGGTATCGGTGCCAACACCGGCGGCCAGAGCCTCGGTGAGCATAGCGGTACCGGTGACGTAAGCAGCCTTGTTGACCGGGCCGCCCATGTCAAAGGCGCACATGCAGCCAATGGCAAGACCCAGGACAACGGCGCCAGAGGCGGACAGGCCCTTGAGGAAGTCCATCATGGCGGTGTTGATGGCAGCCATGGGGCCGGAAATGCCGAGCATGACCAGGCCGACGATAGCCGTCGAGAACAGCGGGTACAGGAAGATAGCCTTGAGGCCGTCCAGGTTCTTGGGCAGACCGGCAAAGACCTTCTCGAGCAGCAGGATGACATAGCCGGCGAGGAAGCCACCGACGATGCCGCCCAGGAAGCCGAAGCCCACGCCGGCGCCACCGGCGTCGATCATGCCGGTCTCGGCGTTAACAGGCAGGCCCTGGATGGCGATCATACCGGCAACAAAACCGGGGACGAGCGCCGGGCGCTTGCCGATGGACTCGGCAATATAGGCGGAAAGCACCGGAACCATGAGGTTCATGGCGATGCCGCCGATGATCTTGAGCATCGCAGCAAAGCTGTTGTAGTCAGACGCCGTCGAATCGAAGGACGTAATGCCCCACAGGAACGAAACGGCGGTCAGAACACCACCGGCAACGACGAAGACCAGCATGTGGCTGACGCCGTTCATGAGGTGCTTGTAGATGATGTGGCCGATGGACTCCTTCTCCTCGACCTCGTCCTCGACATCGGCAGCGGCTGCAACCGTGCTGTCGCCCTTGGCGGCGAGCGCGCGGTCAATCAGCTTACCGGCGGCCTCAACGGACAGGGCCTTGGAAACACCAACGGAAACCATGGGCTTGCCGGCGAAACGCTCAGCCTGGACATCCTTGTCGGCTGCGACGACGACGGCCTTGGCACCAGCGATCTCACTCTTGGTGAGCTCGTTCTCGACACCGACCTGGCCATGAGTCTCGACCTTAATGGTCAGACCGCGCTCGGCAGCTGCCTTCTCCAGCGCCTCCTTCGCCATGAAGGTGTGCGCAATGCCGGTCGGGCAACCGGTCGCGGCGATGATGTCAAACTTAGCCATGTGTCCCTCCTTCTTGAGTACAGCGCCCGCGGGCGCTCCCCTACACGCGCTTCGATGCGCGTTTTTCCACAACTGAAAGATACCAACCTACCGTCCGCGTGAGAAGAGCTAAGGTGCAAATCTCCGGTGAAAGGTTCTTTCATAACCGTAAACGGTAAGTGAAAGTTTACCATCAACACTTGAAACGGCAAGGTGTATCTTGTAATTGAAAATGCCCGTATACTATGGCATTGCAAATCAAGCTAGATTTTCATGCCAACCAGGAGCCATCCATGACCGATAGTAGCAAGAGCGCACTTTCCCTCATTAGCACCCATCAGGGATACAGCGAGTCCGAGCAGCGCATTGTCGACTATATATTGGAGCACCAGTCCGAGGCGCCACGCCTCACGGCCGCTCAGCTCTCGCGCGCCGCCGCCACGTCCGAGGCGACCGTTTCGCGCTTCTGCCGCAAGCTTGGCTTTGGTAGCTTCCGCAGCTTTCAGTTTTCGTTGGCGAGGGATTTGGAAAGCCAGCGTAACGAGGGCCTGACTGACGAGGTCTCGCTCGACAATATGGAGCAGAGTCTCAAGAATATCCTGGCTGCCAAGGTGAGCGAGCTTAATGCGACCATCGACGGGATCGACCACGATACGCTGGCGGCTGTTGTGCATGCCCTTAAGCATGCAGGGGTTATTGAGTTTGCAGCTGTGGGCAATACGAACGCGGTCGCGCTCGATGCGACGTTTAAGTTTTCGCAGCTGGGCCTGCGCTGCATGGCGAGCACCATTAGCGAGACATCAATCGGCTTTGCGCTCACGTTACGCCCGGGTGACGTCATCGTGCTCATCTCAAACTCTGGCAAATCGCGCCGACTGAATCGCATGGCAAAAGCGGCTCGCAACTGCGGCGCAACCGTAGTCGTCATCAGCAGTGACAGCAAATCCCCACTTGCGCGCCTCGCCGACTACACCTTTAATACCGTCAATCACGAAGCGTTGCTGACAACGGGTGACTTCGCGTTCTCCAAGATCAGCGCCACGATGATCATCGAAGTCATCTACAACTTCCTGCTGCCCGAGATTAAAGACGCGCGTGAGCATATCAGCTACTACGAGGAGCTCATCCAACCGGATAAGGTTGTGGAGTAAAACGCGTAGTGGGACAAAAATTTCAGTCTATTTTGTCCCACCAACACCGCTGATACGACCTAACCTCGAGCTTCTTCGAGCATCTGCTTTGCGTGGGCCAAGCTTGCCTCGGACTGATCGCCGCTCAACATGCGGGCGATCTCGGCGGTACGCGCTTCGCCGGTTACCTCGTCCAAATGCGTCTGGGGAACATCGCCCGGTTCCTTGCTGACGACATAATGCTTGTCGGCCATGACGGCAACCTGCGCCAAGTGGGTTACGACAATCACCTGATGCGTAGCGGCGAGATCTGTCAGCACGCCCGCAAGTGCACGCGCCGTGGAGCCACCGACACCAGCATCGACCTCGTCAAACACCAACGTATCAACACCGTCCGCGTTACCGAGGACAACCTTGCTTGCCAGCATGACGCGGCTGAGCTCGCCGCCCGACGCAATGCGGCGAAGGGGACGTGGCGTCAAGCCGGCACCGCTGCGGTATAGCAGCTCGTAGCTCGAAGGACCAACGGGCGTCCACTCAGCACGGGGAAGATCGCGCGACTCCCAGACGAGCTCGGCACTACCCATCTCCAAGCGCGCCATCTGGCGGCCAACCTCGTGGCAGAAGCGCGGGGCCGCCGTATTGCGAGCGCGCTTAAGTGCCTTGGCAGCGGCAAACAACTCGCGCTCAGCGCTCCCGAGTGCCTCACGCGCCTTTTTGATCTGCTCATCGCCATCATCGACCAGGGACAGCAGCTCTTGCGAGCGATCGCGCATAGCAAAAACATCGTCCATGGTGGGACCCCACTGACGCAACAGGCCCTTGAGGTCGGAATACCGCTCACGCATGCGAGCGAGCTCGCGCGGGTCGAAGGCGACGCCATCGCGATAGGCACGAAGCTCGTTCGCGCAATCCTCAAGGGAGATACAGGCATCCGAAAGCGCATCGGCAATGTCGCCCAGTTTGCGATCGACGGTAGCCATACGGGAAAGCGCTGCCACGGCGCTGTTCACGGCATCGAGCGCTCCCCCTTCGGAGGCAAGCGATGCATGGGCATCGTTAGCCGTGGCAACCAGTACCTCGGCATGTTCGGAGCGCGGCAGCAGTTCCTCGAGTTCCTCATACTCGCCCGGCTTGGGGTCGACCTCGCCGATGCGCTCGAGGGCAAAGCGCGCCTCCTCGACGCGACTCCCCTGCGCACGCGAGGCCTCTTCGACACGTCGAACCTCCTTGGCGGCAGCACGCGATGCCTTAAAGCAGGCGCGGTACGCATCCAGCGCCTCGAGCGCAGAGCGTCCCGCCCAGGCATCGACCATCGCAACGTGATGCGCCGGGTCGAGCAAGCGCTGATGCTCGTGTTGGCCGCACAGATCCATCATCACGCCAACGCGCTCCGAAAGCTCGCGCACACTGGCGATGCGACCGTCAATCTTCACGCGGCTGCGGCCCTCGGCAGAAAGGCTGCGCTGCACGGTGAAACCCTCCGTGTCGTGTGGACCGTCGAACAGCCGCGCCTCGACGCTCGCCAGCGCCTCGCCCTCGCGCACCGTCGACGAATCCGCGCGCTCGCCCAAAATAAGCTTGAGGGCCGAGAGCAGCGCGGTCTTGCCGGCGCCGGTCTCGCCGGTCAGGACAGTCAGGCCGGCACTCGGCAGCAGCGTCGCCTCGCGAATGAGCGCAATGTTGGAAACCTGCAGCTCATCGATCATGACGGACTCCGTAGAATACGCGGCTCACCGAGTTATAGAAGCTCTCGGGGCCGTAATCCAGCAGCAACACATCTCCGGGCCCGCGACGCACAGCCACGCTCTCGACCGTACCATCACAAGTAATAAACTGTCCGTCGATAGCGATCGCCGGAACGCTCGGACGATCATCAGACATAAAGATTTCGACGAC
This sequence comes from uncultured Collinsella sp., assembly GCA_965147105.1. GTDB lineage: Bacteria > Actinomycetota > Coriobacteriia > Coriobacteriales > Coriobacteriaceae > Collinsella. The sequence goes on from CBCTIZ010000024.1 coordinate 19,471, forward strand.
ATCACTCGGCGAAGTCAAGAAGGCACGGGCCTGAATGGTGTGCGGCGCAATGGGTACGCAGACCATGCCCGTATAGTCGGGGCTCACGATGGGGCCACCGGCACTGAGCGCGTAACCCGTAGAACCAGTCGCCGTGGACACGACCACGCCGTCGCCACGCAGTCGATCGATATGGTGGCCCGACACCGTGATGTCGAACTCGACCATATCGGACAGCGGACCGCGGGTAAGCGCCATGTCGTTGAGGGCGAAGGTGCGCACGACATCCTTCGTACCGTCTTCGCGCACGGACACGATATCCGCGGCGATGGTAGCGCGACGGCTCACATGCAGCTCGCCGGAAAGGGCATCACTCACGACCTGCAGAATGTCGCGCTCCTCGGGGCTCGCAGCAGTTAAAAAACCCAGGTGACCATAGGAAAGACCGAGGATAGGAATCTCGCGATGGTTGAGGATGCGGGCAGCGCGCAGCAACGTACCGTCGCCGCCGAGCGTAATGACCAGATCGGAGCCGTCGATATCAGGCGTGCTTTGAATCTTCGATCGCTGGTCGGCAGCCCATGCGACCTCATAGCCCTGGCGCGTCAGCCAAAGCTCGAGCATCAGGCCGCTCTCGACCGCCTCTTGCTTGTAGTAATTGGGAACCAGAAAGACCTTCATAGCGTTGCAGCTTTCTCGCTCAAAACCGATACCTGGGATTGGAGCTCGTCTTGCGGGCGGTCGCCGGGGTCAAATCTCGTGCCATAAAGGAAAAACTCAACGTTGCCCTTGGCACCATGAATGGGTGACACGCACACATCGACCGGGAAGAGGCCCTTGGCAGCAAAGAGTTCAACCGCCGCCACGAGTGTATCGCGGCGCACGGCGGGATCGGTCACAATGCCGCCCTCGCCCACCAGCGCCGCCGGAGCCTCAAACTGCGGCTTTACGAGCGTGCAGAATGCACCCGTAGGCGCCAGGCACGCCAGCACCGCATCGATAATGTTCGCGATGCTGGTAAACGAGACATCACACACTGCCAGGTCGATGGCGCCGGCATAGCCAAGCTCAGGCAGCTGCGTCACGTTTGTGCGCTCATGCAGCGTCACGCGATCGTCCTGACGCAACGACCAATCGAACTGGGCGCGACCCACGTCCACCGAGACAACGGTCGCAGCTCCGCGCTTGAGCAGGCAATCGGTAAAGCCGCCGGTAGAGCAGCCCACATCCAGACAGGCAAGGCCCGTCGGATTGATACCAAACGCATCAAGCGCGCCTTCGAGCTTAAGACCGCCGCGGCCAACATATGGAATGCGCCCCTTCACGTGCAACGGCAGGCCCGGGGTTACCTTAAGGCCCGGCGAAGTCAAGCGCTCGCCGCCACTCGAGACCAAGCCGGCAATAAGAGTGCGAAGGGCATCCGCGCGATCGGCGCAGATGCCCTGTGAAATCAGTTCGTCATCAAGACGCACGCGTTTCATGAATGCCATCAACCATTCGTATCCGGAGATGCGGCCTAGCTATCCTGGGATTCGTTTGCCGCATCCTCATCGTATTCCTGCTCGAGCTTGTCGGCCTCACGCGGCGTCAGCTCAAACTTGTCGACCATGTCGACCGCACGGGAGCCCAGCTCAATCGCCTCGTCAAACAAATCGAGCGAACGCTCTAAGGACGTATCCTTAGAGCGAACGGTAGCGATGATCTGGTCCAAGCGGTCCGAGATCTCGTCGAAGTTACGGACAGAACCCTCTGGCATGACTACTCCTCGACGGAGTCGAAGTCAGCCTCGGCGGCGTCCGCATCCTCGGCCAGCACGCCAGCCTCAGCCTGGGCAACCGCAACCTTGGCGGCAGCCTCGGCAGCCTGTGCCTCCTCGCGAGCGCGATCTTCGGCCAGCAGCTCTTGGTACAGGTCCTCGCCTGGCAGCTCCTCGCTGCGAGCGATCTTGCCCAGCACGCCGTTGACGAACGACGCGGACTGGTCGGTGCCATAGGCCTTGGCAAGCTCGACGGCCTCGTTGATTACGATGGCGTCCGAGACCTCCTCGTCGGTGAGGAAGCGCATCTCATAGACGGCGATACGCAGCAAGTTGCGGTCGGCGCCGGGCATGCGCATAAGATCCCAGTTCTTGGCGACGGCGCGCAGAGCGCAGTCGATACGATCGATATGCTCGTAGGCACCGCGGCAAAGCTCCAGCGCATAGGGGTCGAGGGGACCCTTCGAGATCAGGAAATCGCCCTCGAGGACGCGCTCGAGCGGGCTGTCCGTGGCCTCGGCCTGGAACAGCAGCTGCAGCGCCTGACTGCGGGCAAGCGTGCGCCCGCGATAAACCTTAAGGCTCAAAGGTTACTCCTTGGGGAAAACGAGGCCGTCAATGCAAACGTCAACGCGCTCGACCTCGACGCCCACCTGAGCATCGATGGCAGCGACCACGGCGGCGCGAACGGCCTCGGCGAGCTTCTTGAACGGATAGCCAAAGAACACCACGACACGCACGGTGAGTGCGAGCTTGTCGCCGACGACCTCGGCCTCGACCGCCGGCTCGGAAGCAGGGGCCTTGGACGAGAGCATCATGGAGACAAGGTTGGTGGCAAGGTCCTTGACGCCAACGGAGGCGATGCCCTCGACATCCGACACGGCGCGCGAGACGATGGCGGTCAGAACATCGGGCGAAATGCCGATGCCGTCAATCTTGATTTCCTGGGGCATGAGTCCTCCTAGAAGAGTTGGTTGCTAGACGCGGGAGACGAACTTGCCGTCGCGGGTGTCAACCTTGATGACCTCGCCCTCGTTGAGGTACATGGGGACCTGGATGACAGCGCCGGTGTCGATCGTGGCCGGCTTGGTGGAACCCTGGACGGTGTCGCCCTTAAAGCCCGGGTCGGTCTGGACGATGGTGGTCTCGATGAACATCGGCGGGGTCACGCCCATGAGCTCATCGTCGGCGAAGAGCAGCTGGCAAATGTCGTTCTCGCGCAGCCACTTGGAGTTCTCGCCCACCATGTCCTCGGGAACGGGAACCTGCTCATAGGTCTCGTTGTCCATGAAGATGTAGTCGGCGCCATCGTTGTAGAGGTACTGGAACTCACGGGTGGTGAGCATGACGCTCTCGAACTTGGTGCCGGCGTTGCAGGTGTTCTCGACGACGCGGCCGCTCTTGATGTCGCGGGTCTTGTAGCGCACAAACGCGCCGCCCTTGCCCGGCTTGACATGCTGGAACTCGACGATGGTGTAGACCTTGTCCTTGATGCGGAGACCGAGGCCGTTCTTGAAGTCGGCGGTAGAAATGGTAGGCATAGCGACCTTTCTTGTTATGGGCAGAACGCACAAGCGTCCAAATTACATACGACAGAAATTATACACTTGCAGACGGCTGCTGCAGCGAGCGCATAAAAAGAGAACGCGGGGCGTCCGAATCGATCCGGACGCCCCGCCCCAAAAATCTATCGAAATGGGCTAGCAATCGATGACGTGCAGGTCGTGCGGGGTCTTGGTGAAGGGCTCGTAGCCGTTCTCGGTGACCACGCCGTAGTCCTCCAGACGCACGCCGCCCACACCGGGCAGATACACGCCGGGCTCCATGGTGATAACCGAGCCGACCTCGATGGTGTTCTTGCTGCGGTTGAAGTTGGGCAGCTCATGAATGTCGATGCCCACGCCGTGACCCAGACCATGGTTGTAATAATCGCCATAGCCGGCATCGCCGATGATCTTCTTGGAAAGCTTGAAGATGTCGTTGCCCTCGACGCCCGGATGAATGGCAGCGACGCACTCCTCGTGCGTACGGCGCACGAGCGCGTACAGGTCGAGCTGCTCCTGGGTAGGCTCGCCCATCACGACGGTGCGCGTCATGTCGGAACGATAATCGCAGTAGCCCGCGCCGTAATCCATGAGAACGAAATCGCCCTTCTCGATGACACGGTCACTCGGGACGGCATGCGGGTTGGCGGTGTTGGGACCGCTCGCCACGATGGAGCCGAAGGCAAGGCTGTCGGCGCCGTTGGCGAACATAAAATTCTCGAGCTCGTTGCGAACCTGCTTCTCGGTCATACCGGGCTTAATAAAGCCGAGCATATGCTGGAAGGCGGCATCGGTGATCGACTGTGCATGGCGCATGAGCTCGATCTCCTCGGCATCCTTGATGGCGCGCATCTTGCGGATGTCGTCATGCATCAGCGGCAGCATGCAGGCAACGGAGCGGTCCTCCAGGCCGCGCTGAATACCCTGGTAGAAATTAATCTGCATATCGTCCTCGACAGCGCAGACGCGGCACTTGTTAGCCACAATCTTGCCGGCGACCCAACCGGGGATGGTGCCTTCGTCCATGTCGTAGACCCAGGGGCTGCCGGCGGGCGTGTTCTCCTCAAAGCTGTTGAGGTAGCGCGAGTCGGTGTGGAACAGGCACTGGTCGACCGTAATAAACGCAGCGTGCGGGAACTCGAAGGTGTAGTCGAAGACGCCCTTCACGCCCGTAAGCCAACGAAGGTTGGCCTCGTCGCGCACCACGATGGCGTCGTAGCCACGCTCGGCCATCAGGGCACGGACACGCTCGATACGACCGGCAGGACCGGCAGCAAACTCAGACATGCAGATTCCTTTCTTGTTGTCTCTATATAGACGGGACGGGTCTCAATCGAACGACGGAATCGCATGCGATCCGCAACCGATTGAAAACCCGCCCCTCAACATGATACGAAAGACAATGGATGTCAATAAATCTTAGAGAAGTTCTTTGCGAGAAGCCAAGTAGGCGTGAGCATGGCGCTCAAGAACCTCGTCCTCAACGCTCGTTAGGCGAATGGCACCGAGTGCTGCGGGCAGCGGCAGCATGCTGCGATTCGAGCGAGCGAACTGCTGCTTGCGGAACTCCTCGATATATGCGGCAGGCTCCAGGTCGAAGGCAAGTTCCTCGATACCAAAGTCCTCCAGGCAGTCATCGACCTCAAAAACGTAATCGATATCGAAGTCGCAGGCGTCGTGGGCAAGGCGCGCCTCAAAGCGCATGCCCTCGGACAACAGCTGGTAGGCAGGGTCCTGCGAAGCGGCATCGCCCAAGCAGGCGCGCAGGGTGCGCTCCCCCGTCTTGCCAAAATCGAGCGCATGGCGGGCGCTCGGGTTCGTGGCCATCAGTACGTCCTTACGGGCAGTCTGAGACCATTGAACGGCATTGACGAGCGCGACCTCCTCGCCCGCGAGAATCTCGGGGACGGTCTCAGTAAACTGATTCCAGCGGGACTTACTGCTCGAAAGCATGGTGCCAACAAGTACCACATAGCCGAGCTTGAGGTCCTCGGGATCCGCCTCGCGAACAAGGTCGAGGTCACACACGACCAAGCCCGGTTCGGGACGGAACGCGATGGCGGGAAGTGCATTGGCCGACGAGGCGACGAGCGGCTTCATGGTCGTCGCGACCGTGAGCATGGCGTCGAAGGTCGTCGGCAGCAGCGCGCACTCGGTTCGGCCACACCACTGGTTGGCGCACCAGCTAACAACCGAGCAGGTTGCGGCATCGCCAACGGCGACAACCAGATCGTCGCAGGTAACGCCGTTGGCAGACAGGGCGCTAAAGATCGCATCGGCATCGGCCAGCGTGGCACCAGCAGGCGAAACCTCGAGGACTAGCAGCGACACGGCAAAACCGGCGTCGACCAGCGCATGCTCGACGACCTCACCAAAACGCTCGGATGTGGCGTCGTTCCAAACGACCATCGCGCGCTTAGGCTTGCCCACAGCCGAGGCAAACATGCGCGACAACTCCTCGAACGCGCCCAATCCGACACGGACATCGACGCTGCGGTTTTGGAAATTGATCAGTTGACGGCGAATCATAGCAGCCCACGCTCCAAAAGCATCTCGGCACAAAGGTAGGAAACGTCCTCGAAGGACTTGTTGCGAATATCAAGGGTAAGGTCGGCGGCCTGGCGATACAGCGGACGGCGATGCTCAAACAGGCGCGCGGCATGCTCGGGAGAGCGGAAATCGGGGCGCGTGTCGGACCGACGAATCTGGCGAATCGAATCCTCGAAGTCGCCCTCGAGGTAAACGCACGTACCCATATCGTGCATCAGCTCAATATTCACCGGCGTCTCGACGATACCGCCCCCGCACGAAACCAACAGGCTGCGCTCGCTTTGGAGCGAACGGAGCGCCGAGGTCTCGAGCTCGCGAAAACGATCCTCGCCCTCGGTCTCAAAAATCTCGGTTACCGACTTACCGCAACGGCGCACGACCAGTCGGTCGGTATCGATAAAACGCCGCTTGAACATGGTGCCCACGTTGCGCGCGAGCGTCGATTTGCCCGCGCCCAAAAAGCCGATAAAGAAGATATGGTCGCAGCCGTGTTTGGTGTGCTGGGACATAGCGAGACCTATTCCTCGCAGTGAAGGTCGCGCAGGGCCCGGCGCTCAAAGATACGGAAGATCTGCGTATACCACAGGTCCTGCGTCGCCTGCGGCTTTACCAGGATGGTATCGACGCCGGCGAAATTGCCGCCCCACACGTCAGTGTAGAGCTGATCACCGATCAGCACCGCCTCGTCGGCCGAGGCGCCGAGGCGCTTAAGACCCACCTTGAGGGCAAACGGCGCCGGCTTCATGGCGTGGCTGATGGCCTCGAGTCCCAGCTCGCGTGCAGAGCTCATGACCTGGTCGCGATGCCAGTTGTTGGACAACATGCACAGCTTAAAACCTTTGGCGCGGGCGGCGTCGAGCCAAGCGGAAACCGCGGCGGGAACCTGCTCGGTGTCGCGCGGCACCAGGGTGTTATCGCGATCGAGCAGAATGGCGCGTTTGCCGTCGGCCCACAGGGTATCAAGGTCGATGCGATCGACCGAGGCAACGTATCGTTTGGGGCTAAAAATCCTCATGCTAATTCCAAGACTGTTGATGCTCTTCGTAGGTCTGCGAGAAGTACTCCTCGTCCTGCGTAATGTAGAAATACAGGTCATCGGAGTCGGTCGGCTCAAGCGTGGCCTTGAGTGCCTCGAGCGACGGAGAGCAGATGGGCGTGGGTGGCAGACCCTCGTGCTTATAGGTGTTATACGGACTATCGCTCTGCAGGTCGTCGGCGGTAACCTCGCCACCGGTGACATACATCATGGTCGCATCGCTGTTGAGATAGCGCAGACCGTCGAGCTTGCCGGCAAGGCGGTTGTAGAAGACCGAGGCCACGTGCGCGCGCTGGTCGGCGTTGAGGCCCTCGCGCTCAACGATAGAGGCCAAGTTGACGATGTCGTAGTCGGACATCTCCACACCGAAGCGTTCCTTGATCTTGGCTTCGCAGCTCGCAAAGTCAAGCGACTTGTACTCGGTCTTAAACTGATCGAGCATGGCGCGAATCACGCCATCGGCCGTCGGCGAATCACCCAACGAATAGGTCTTGGGGAACAAGAAACCCTCGAGCGAGTCGTTGGCGGCGCCCTTAAGGAAGCTATAGTCGTCCACGTAGTTGGAGGCCTTGGCCTGGTTGAGGAAGTCTTCCTTAGAGATGCTGTCGTAGGCCTGGGCCACACGGTCGGCGACTTGATCGACCGTCAGGCCCTCAGGGATAGTCAGCGCATTGGAGCCCGCGTTGGGGCCTTCCATGAGTTGCTGAACAACCTTGGTCGCATCCATGAGTGTGGTGAACGAATAATCACCAGGCTTGAGCGACATATCGGCGTTGAGCTTTTTCACCGCCGCATAATAATCCTTGGGATTTTCGACGATATGATTCTCGGAGAGAATCGAAGCGATGCTGTCACCCGAGGCACCATCGGGAATCGTGATAGTAACCTGCTGGCCTGCAACGACTTTCGCACCCTCACCGCCAAAGAAGCCCTTGACGGCTGGCACGACAAAGAAAACGATCGCGACAAGCGCAAGCACGGCAACAACGCCACCGATAATCATAGGCACCGGGGAGCTTTTCTTTTGAGCACCGCGACGAGCATGCGTGTTGTAGCTCGAGCGGGTCGCCGGAGCAACGCCATGCGAACCGCGAGCGTGATGCGAATGCGATTGAGGGGCCTGAGTTCGCTGGGTAGGTGCCTGCTGCTTAAAGCGGGTACCGCCTGCAGGCTGGGCCGTACGAGCAGTGGGCTGCTGAGCCGCGTGAGAAGCCGAATGCTGAACCGAACGAGCAGAAGGCTGCTGACCCGTCCGTTGAACAGGTTGGGCCGAACGAGAGAAGGACTGCGCCGGGCGCGCGGCAGGCTGAGCTGCGCGCTGCGTCGGTTGTGCCGGACGCTGGCCAGGCTGGGCAGGGCGCGACGCCGGCTGCTGTGTACGATTCGGCTGGCGCGGATCGGAAGCACTAGGCATGCGAAACCTCCTCGTTTTTACGATCGAGCCACGTCTGCAAAAACAGGCTGGCGGCAATCATGTCGATCTTGCCCCTCATCTGCTTTTCGTTGAGTCCCTGCTCGCGCAGGATACGCTTGGCCTCTTGCGAGGACAGACGCTCGTCCTCAAACTCCAACGGAAGATCGAGCTCGTCGGCAATCTTTTGCGCCACAGCGGCAACGCGCTCGGCCTGAGGGCCGGGCTCACCGGCCATGGTCAGGGGACGTCCGCTTACCAGGATGTCGGGCTCATAGTCCTCAACCAGGTAGCGGAACGTCTTGGCCATACCGGTGACCTCGGCAGCCGGAAGCACCTTGACAGGCATCGCCATCTTGCCATCACGGCTCGAGACGGCGATGCCAATCCTGGTCTCCCCTATGTCCAGCGCGAGCGCAACCACAGCGACTTCTTAGATTCTTAGGCGCCGAGCGCGGTCTTAGCGGCCGCGAGGGCATCGGCGATGCCGGCAGCATTCTTGCCACCGGCCTGGGCCATGTTGGGACGACCGCCACCGCGACCGTCGACCAGACCCGCGATCTGCTTGATCACGTTACCGGCGTGGAAACCGGCCTTGACGGCGTCATCGGAGCCGGCAGCGAGCAGGGCCGGAGTGCCCTTCTCAGTCACGCTGGCGACGACACAAGCGACAGGGCCGGCGACCTTCTGATGCACGGTATCCCATACGTTGCGCAGGTCGGCAGCCTCAAGGCCCTGGAGCTCAGCGACAACGAGCTTATAGCCGTCGAGCTCGACGGCGCCCTCGATGGCGCTGGAGATGGCGTCGGAGGAGCCACCGGTCAGAGCCTTCTTGAGCTTATTGGACGTCTCGCGCAGCTCGGCCTGCAGGTTCTCCACGCGGGCGGGAACCTCGTCTACGCGGCACTTGAGCGCAGCGGCGGCGGCGTCGACGAGCCCCAGGCGGTCGGCCATATAGTCGAGAGCACCCTTAGAGGTCACGGCCTCGATACGGCGGACATTAGAGCCCGTGGAGGACTCGGAAATAATCTTAAACAGGCCGATCTCGGCGGTGTTAGCAGCGTGTGTGCCACCGCAGAGCTCGCGGGAGAACGGCTGGTCCTCGGCGCCCACGGAGACGACGCGGACGACATCGCCGTACTTCTCGCCAAACAGAGCGACAGCGCCGGCGGCCTTAGCCTCGTCGATGCCCATGACACGGGTCACGACCGGCTTGGAAGCGAAGATCTGCTGGTTGACCAGGTCCTCGACAGCCTTGAGCTGCTCGGAGGACAGAGCCTCGAAGTGCGTGAAGTCAAAGCGCAGGTGCTCGGGCGTCACCAGCGAGCCGGCCTGAGAGACGTGCTCGCCCAGGACCTGCTTAAGGGCGGCGTCGAGCAGGTGCGTGGCGGTGTGGTTGCGACGCAGGAAGCCACGGCGCTCGGCGTCGAGCGCCGCGGTCACAGCGGCACCGACGGTCAGCGTGCCCTCGGCAACGTGCGCGACGTGGGCATACAGGCCGTTGTGGTTCTTGGTATCGGAAACGGTAAGAACAACGCCCTCGGCGGAAAGCTTTCCGGCATCGCCCTGCTGGCCACCCATCTCGGCGTAGAACGGGGTGCGGTCGAGCACGACCTCGACGTCCTCGCCGGCGGCAGCGGACTCGACGGACTCGCCGTTGCGCACGATGGCGACAACCTTGGCGCCCTCGATCACATCGTTGTCATAGCCGTCGAACTCGGTCGCTGCGACCTTGTCGGAAAGCTCGACCCACACATCGTTGAAGCTGCCCCAGGCATCGCCCTTTGCGTTAGCGCGGGCGCGGGCCTTCTGGTCCTCCATGCAGGCGGTAAAGCCGTCCATGTCGACATCGTGGCCAGCGGTGCCGGCGATCTCGACGGTCAGGTCGATGGGGAAACCAAAGGTGTCGTGCAGCTTAAAGGCAACATCGCCCGGAAGCACAGCACCCTCGGCAAGCGCTGCCAGGGCCTCATCCAGGTAGACGCGACCGTTGTCGAGCGTCGTGGAGAAACGCTCCTCCTCGGAGGCGACGATACCCTTGACGAGCGCGACGTTCTTGAGCAGCTCGGGATAGGCCTCGCCCATCTGGGCGTTGACCTCGTCGATGAACTTGGTCAGGAAGGCGCCCTCGATACCCAGCAGGCGACCGTGGAACACGGCGCGGCGGAGCAGGCGGCGAAGGACGTACTCGCGTCCCTCGTTACCAGGCAGGATGCCGTCAGAAATCATGAAGTCGACGGCACGGGAGTGGTCGGCGATGATACGCAGCGAGCGGCTGGCACCGGAGTAGTCGTCGGCGTCATAGGACTTGCCGCTGATCTTCTCGCCCAGCTTGATGAGATGCTGCATCAGATCGCCGTCGTAGTTGGCGGTCTTGTGCTGCATGATGGCGGCCATGCGCTCCAGGCCCATGCCCGTATCGAGGTTGCGGTGCGGCAGCTCCGGCATGGAGCCGTCCTCCTGGCGGTCGTACTGGGTAAAGACGAGGTTCCAGAACTCCAGGAAGCGGTCGCAGTCGCAGCCGGGCTTGCAGTCGGGGCTGCCGCAACCGACCTCCTCGCCCATGTCAAAGTAGATCTCGGAGCACGGACCGCAGGGGCCGGTGGGGCCGGCGGCCCAGAAGTTGTCGTCCTCGCCCAGGCGGGAGATATGGTCCTCGGCAACGCCCAGAGAGCGCCACACGTCGTGGGTCTCGTCGTCCTCGGTAAAGACAGTAAAGTACAGGCGGTCGAGCGGCAGCTTGAACTCCTTGGTGATGAGCTCAAAGGCCCAGGCGCAAGCCTGCTCCTTGGAGACGCCGCCAAAGGAAAAGTCGCCGAGCATCTCGAAGAACGAGAGGTGACGGCCGTCCTCGCCGATGCAGTCGATGTCGTTGGTGCGGACGCACTTCTGGCAGGAGATCGCGCCGATCTCCTTCATGGTCTTCTTGCCCTGGTAGTACTCCTTAAACTGATTCATGCCGGCGTTGGCAAGCAGCAGCGAGGGATCGTCGGGAACAAGGGACGAAGAAGGATAGAGCTTAAGACCGCGCTCCTCAAAGAAGTTGAGGAACTTGGAGCGAATCTCGGCCGTAGTCATTGACGGGTAGTCAGCACTCATAGAGGGAATCTCCTCGGTTTCACATCGAAACAGTTCAAACGTAACGATATTACCATCCCACCGCGCAAGTGCAAAAAAGAGGGCCGCCAAACAGCGACCCTCCAGCGAAAGTGCACGTTATTCAGTACTGTGCGATCCTTTGAAAAAGGACTGCTGTAGAATTACATATAAGAGTCACCCGGAAGGAGCGATCGATGAAAAGTAGACGATTTGTCCTGAATGCACTTCTGGTACTAGCACTTTTAGCGCTCTTGGCCTTCTCCTGCTGGTACGCAAACCAACCAGCATTTGGCTACGTATTGTATGCAGTAATGTCCGGCGATAAGGCTTATTACACTCTACGCGCAATTGACGTTCTCTTTTTCTATGTAGCCGGCCCCTTATCAATCGCTTTGCTCGCGTTTATTGTCATTTACAACTTCAAGAAACGTTAATAGGGCCTATTTAGAATCCGAATCGTCCATGGAGCCGTCGATGCCGGTTTTGGTATCGTCGTCCGAGTTGGAGTCATCGTCCTTGGCGAAGGGATTCTTGAAGAAGCCCGTGGCATCGGGTTGCAAACCCGAGAGCTTGATCCAGGGATTATCGAACTCGGGCTTAGGCATCGCTTGGGCCTCGGGCGCAGTCTCGTTGCCGATGAGCTCGGACTCGTAAATGAAAGTGTCGTCGCCGAGCGCGTCGTAGGCGGCGACCGGGTTGCCATCGGCATCGCGGTACGGCGTGCCCTTAAACACGGCGCCGTCATAGGCCACAAGCTGACGGCCGGTCTCATTCTCGAAGTAGTACACGAAGATGCCCTTGAGGGCCGCACAAAGCGGGATGGCAATAATCATGCCGATGGGCCCCATGAGTGCCGAACCAATAACGAGCGCCGTGAGGCTCATAATGGGATGCACCTGCACTGAGCTCTGCATGACCTTAGGCGAAATCACATTGTCGGTGACGTTTTGCGCGACCATCGTCACGATGAGCGTCCATAACGCCAACATGGGGCTGAACATGAAACCGAGTACCGTGGCGATTGCTGCGCTCACCCAGGGACCGACGACCGGAACCAAATGCATGATGCCGGTAAAGATAGCCATGAGCGCCGCATACGGATGACCGATGATCATAAAACCGATAAAGGCGAGGAAACCACCGCAGATGGACGTCACGACCATACCGCGCATGTAGCCGCCGACAGAGCGAGAAAGGATGGCGACCATAAAGCGGTACGAGGTCTCCTTCTCCTGACCGATGATGGTGCAAATCTCGTGATGCATGCGAGGGTAGTCGCAGGCCATCCAGTAGGCAAGCACCAGACCAAGGAAGATCACGAACAACTGCGAGGCCGTATTGGTGATGAGCGGGAACACACCGCGACCAAGCTCGGCAGCAATCTGAGACACATACTTCGATGCCACGGTAACCAGGGACGAAAGATTATCGTCCAAATACTCCTTGAGCGGCGTATTGTTGAGCGTCTTGGCATGCGAGATCATCTCGTTGAGGTCGCCACCCGCAACACGAAGCTGCTCGGGCAGGCGGCTCAGAACTTCCATGATCTGACCAAAGAGAATCGGCGACAAGATACAAACGACACCGACGAGCACGGCAACAACAACAATAAGCGCGATAAGCGAACCGATGCCGCGATTCACGCCATGGTGCTCGAGCCAGTTGGTGATCGGGGACATCACAAAAGCAATGATGGAGCCGACGGCAAGAAACTCAATAACCGGTGCCAGGATGCCCATAAGGTTAAAGATGACAGCAGCAATAACAATGCAGCCGACAACAGCCCAAATGCGCAGCGTCAGAATGCGGGTGTCGCGCAGCACGCGATCGGTTTGTTGAGGGTGCTCACTCATGAACGAATCATCACTCCGTCGGGGTCGATCTTGTCCTGAATCTTCTTAAGCGTGCGGCGCAGCAGACGCGAAACCTGCACCTGAGAAATACCCAGCTTCTTGGCGATCTCGATCTGGGTCATGCCCTTTACAAAGCGCAGCTCGATGACTTCGCGCTCGCGCGGCGAGAAATCGCGAATGGCTTCCTCGATCACTAGGCGGTCATCGGTAAAGTCGAGCTCGTTGTCGTCGTCGGCGTAACGGTCGAGAATCGAGGGGGCATCGTCGGAATCGGACGCACCAGGAGCCTCGATGGGCACCGAGGTATAAGCCGAAGACGATTCCATAGCCTCGAGGACCTCATCGACAGTCACATCTAGATACTCAGCGATCTCCTCAACCTTAGGCGAACGCTGCAGCTCGTTGGTAAGTTTGTCGGTAGCCTGGTTGACCTTGGCCGAGAGCTCCTGCAAGCGACGGGGCACGCGCACGCTCCAACCCTTGTCGCGGAAGTGACGCTTGATCTCGCCCAAGATGGTAGGCGTGGCAAACGTGGTGAACTCGAGTCCGCGCTCAGGGTCAAAGCGGTCGATAGCCTTGAGCAGGCCCAAATAGCCAACCTGCATAAGGTCATCGAGCGGCTCGCCGCGGTTCTTAAATTTGTTGGCAAGAAACCTTACCAGGTTCATGTGGGACATGACGAGCTGCTCGCGTGCGTCCGGGTCACCGGTCTCTTTATAGCGACGAAACAGCTCGCGGGTTTTCTCCTTGTCCCAAGCGGTCTTGCCGCTCCGGGAACGTTCGGTCATATTAGATATCCGCCTTGAGGTCGAGGGAAAGCGTCAGGGGCGCCGCAGTCTTTTCGTAGGAGTCGCACACGCTCGCCAAAATGAGCTCGGCATACACAGCGGCCTGGTCATCCTCGTCGACCGTAGCCTGATCGCCAAAGGTAATAGTCATGCCAACGTGGGTCTCATCGACATCGAATTTGATGGTGATGTCATCGCAGTCGACCGCGGTGCAACCAAAGATGAAAGCCTCCTCAGCAGCCATGCGGATGTCCTCGATGCGATCGACAGACATAGAGCACAGGGCACCAACGTTGGCTGCCGTCATGCGCACAAGGCGAGCGAGACGCGGGTCACCGGCAACGGTCAGCGTGATAGGGCAGGTTGCTTCGCTACTCATCGCAGGACTCCTCAGAGGTCTCGGCGGGCGTATAGGTGTAATACTGAGCCGGCTTGGATACAGACTTCTGACCATCATCGTCGCCCGCGGCGGCCTCGTCCTCGCCAATTAGGACGCGCTCGGTAGGCTGCTCGGCCTCCGCAGCGGCAGCGGCGAGCTTGCGATCGGCGTCGGCTGCAGGAGCCTTCACCTTATTGAAGAGCTTCTGCACAGCACCGGCGGCAGAGTCGGTCACGCTCGACACAGCATTGCTGGCCTCGGCCATGCTGCCCGTAACCTCGGAAA
>CBCTIZ010000025.1:0-33234 GCA_965147105.1 uncultured Collinsella sp.
AATTAGACACTCACCATTGTCGGCCTAATCCGCGGTCTTTCATGCAGCAGGGGCTTTCAATGTTTTTATGTCCTGCTCATATCGTCTCTGCCGGCAGTTGGGGACACTCCTTACCTAGTCGTTGGGGACGTTCTTAAATGACTAGTCGTTGGGGACAGTCTTGAGCAAATCGACCGACGAAGCCCTTTTTGAGGTCGCTATATAGGGGTTCGCAAATAGCTGTGGTCAAAAAACATCAAATATGAGTACTGTTACCTTTTTAGTAGCAGCGCAATTCGGCTTTTCCGGGTCTCTTAGACGTCTCGACGCGTTGGATGAACTAACGTATCTCCCCAAATGTACAATAAAATGGACTCCTAACGAGAAATAATCTCGTTAGGAGTCCATTTTTAGTACAAACAAATGTGACAATCTAGGCAACAGTACTCATATTTGGCATTTTTTGCCCACTGCCCCTTGCGCGAAGGTCCGCAGCGGAAAGTATGGCCCGTTTCGATGCACAAAAATGGGATGAATCTTCCCTGGCAACCGCCCAGAAAGATCCACTCCAAAGCAAGCACTCGCTAGAACGTTCCGCCGCCGCCTCCGCCGACGCCGCCGCCTCCGCCGCCCGAGAAGCCACCGCCTCCGCCGCCGCTCGAGCTGTCGGAGCTCGACGCCAGCTCACGGATGCTCTCGTGATACACGTCATCGAACGAATCGAGCGGAGACTCGATACCGTAATGATGGTAGTACCACCAGTAGCAGGGATAGTTGTCGTAGAAATCGTCGCTGTTGCGCACCTCGGGCGGCACGGCCTCGGCCAGCTGTCGCAGCACTTCTTTCGAAACGCCCAGGGCAACGCCCATCACCAGCAGCTTGTTCCACAGCACCAGATCGCCGGGGACGGCTTCCTTTAGACGCGTGAAGTCCTCGAGCCAGTGCTTAAGTGCCTTGCAGCGAGCCGCCACCTCGGCGCCCTCCGGCGTAAAGCGGCGGAACGTAAGGCCCACGCCAATACCCACCAGCACAATCGGCACCGAGATAACCGCGGCGGTAATGTTCGCCTGTGCGCCATCGGTAAAGAAGATGGATCCCACGGGAACAAAGGCGATCAGAATACCAAGAACCAGGCAAAACACCATTGCGACAATGCCGTCCGAGGCAACGTACTCGCTATCGGCCAGCTTGCCCTTAACGGTGTTCTGATAGTCCTCGAGCTTGTCGCCCACGGGTGTAGCATGCTGCTTGACGTAGTGCTGCAGCTCGTCGAACGTGCGCGAGCGATCGCCGTTCTCGTCAGGCTTAGCACCGGCAAAGAAGACCTTGAGCACCATGTGGTCAATGCCCTTGGCCGACTTCCAGCCCGCATCGCTCACCGTCACGCGATACGTCTGCCCTTCTTTTTCACGCCCCAGCAGACCCTTCTTGGCCTTGGTCACGGTCGCCTGCTCCAGCTTGATCACACGGTCGTCAGTGAGCTTCATGAGCGTGGCGATATATGCCTGATCGGGCACCTCGTTCCAGCTCATGAGGGCCGAAAGCACGGCGGGATGGTCGGCCGAAGGCACATCGCGGAAATATTCGTCCTGGAAAAGCGGCTTGGGCTTGCGCTTGCGCAGCTTGAGCATAACGATTGTGCCGGTAAAGGCCACCGCCGCAACAACACTTAGCACGGCAAGTGCATTGTCAATCATGCGAGCGTGAGCGCGGCGGGCGTTAGCTTCGTCGGCCCATTCCTTCTCTTCGCTCAGGATCGTTGACATGCGCTCTTCGCCCGAGGCGGCAAGCTGCGGCACCCAGTCGCTGGGGAAGGCGATGCGTGCCTCGGCAAATTCGCCCTGATGCACGCAGGGAATGGTATAGGTGACCATGGGCTCGTCCTCATCGAGCGACACGTCGCCCGTCAGCGGACCGTGGCCCCATGCGCGGAAGTTATCGCCTTTGACGGCCGCCGTCCCGGCAGCGGCATTTGCGAAGCGCACTTCCATCTCGACATCGTCGGAATCCGCAGACCAGCCGTCGCCCACGAACTTCCAGTAGAGCTCGGCGGTATCGGCCCAGTTCATAACCGCACCGGTCATGGTGTAGCTCACGTAATAGGTCGCGCTGTCGCCGCTCTCGTGAGGGCTGAACACCTTAATCCTTACGCCGTCACCGGTCTGCTCGACCGTATAGACGCCAGAGTCGCCCTTGTTCGCGCTATCGACTTTGTTAAACGCGGTGTCCTCTTCCTCGACACTCAGCACATCGACGCCCGCCGTGCCGCCCTGCTGGTTGGTGCCCGTATTGATCTCCCAAAACACGCCGTTGATGTCGTCGTCGAAATCAAACTGGCGTCCCTCGACAACGGTCAGCGATCCATCGGCCTCAACCGTGGCACTGATATAGGCCTGGGTCATGGAATAACCGTCGGCGTGTGCGGCGGCGGGCAGTAGCAGCAATGCAAGCGCGACGAGTGCGCAGACGGAAGCAAATCGCGCAAACAGGCGGCGCTGCCGACAGGTTTTGGCAACGGGGTCGTTCATAGGCACATCCTTTGTCTGTGATACCAGCAACGCCATTGTCCCACGTTTACGGGCGCACATGACGAACATCTAGGCCAGCGGAGTATCAAACGGGACGAAAGTCACGCCCGCGGCCGGCACCTGGGGACGTTCCTTATCTGCCGGCAATCTGGGACACTCCTTGGCATAGCCCGCTCCGGCAATAGATATCACTTCATAGCTCCGTCACAGGTGTAGCGGCTTTGTGTGGGCGCGGCATGCGCTGATTGAGCCGCCAGCTGAGGGGCATAAAGCAGTTGAGCGAAAACGGTTTGCCCCTTTGCCGTTCGCTCGAGGATCATGTCCCCCTTTTCCGCGGAAACCCCGGCAGTTGCGAAGAGCTGCCGGGGTTTCTGTCGTTTGAGGGGTTGGGCTGGCGGGCGGCGATCGAGCTGTCGAGCCAGTGGTCCGGCATGCGCAACGCGTGGCCTCGGCAACTTGCAGGCCACGGCAGCGTCTCCCCCACCGCGCCCCGCGCTATACTCGTCCGCATGGATATCAACGCACGCAACATAGCAACACACGCTGTGGCCACGTCGACGGCGCCCAACAGCAAGCTCGCGCCCGTCGTGGGCCGCTTCGCCCCGTCGCCCTCGGGCCGCATGCACTTGGGCAACGTGTTCAGCTGCCTGTGCGCGTGGCTTTCGGCCCGCAGCCAGGGCGGCAGCATCGTGCTGCGCATCGAGGACCTGGACGATCGCTGCAAGCGCCCGGAACTTGCCGCTCAACTGATTGACGATCTGACCTGGCTGGGGCTCGAGTGGGACGAAGGCCCCTACTACCAGCACGATCGCCTGGATCTGTACGAGGACGCCCTGCGCCAGCTGCAAGACGTCGGCCTCACCTATCCCTGTTTTTGCACGCGTGCCGAACTCCACGCCGCGAGCGCGCCGCACGCCAGCGACGGCACGCCCATCTACCGCGGCGCCTGCAGAGGTCTTTCTGCCGAGGAGGTTGCCCGCCGCAGCATCCTGCGCGCTCCGGCCACGCGCCTGCGCGTGCCCACCGTCGACGACCTCGCCAGCGACGTGATCGAATTCGTGGACCGCACGTACGGAGCCCAATGCGAAGCACTCGCCACCGAATGCGGTGACTTTTTGGTGCGCCGCAGCGACGGCGTGTTTGCCTATCAGCTGGCCGTGGTGGTCGACGACGCTGCCATGGGCGTCACCGAGGTCGTACGCGGATGCGACCTGCTGGGCTCCACGCCCCGCCAAATCTACCTGCAGCATCTGCTGGGACTGCCCACACCGCGCTACGCGCACATTCCGCTGCTCATGTCGCCGGACGGGCGCCGCCTTTCCAAGCGCGATCGCGATCTGGACCTGGGCGAGCTCAGCACCCGCTTTGGCACGCCCGAGGCACTGCTGGGCTGGCTCGCCGGGCAAACAGGCATCGCGCCGGACGCCACACCGCGCACCGCCGAGCAGCTGGCCGAGCACTTTAGCTGGGATGTTATCCGTGCGCATCGGGAGAACATCACTGTAACGGTCGAGTAGCCAGCCACCCCGCCCCTACGCAACGTCCCAGGGCTGGAGTTCGTCGCCCAGGCGAACGATGCAGTCGTAGAGCACGGTATGGCGCTCGGCCGGGTTGGCATCCCGATGGAAATGCCCGTAATACCAGCGCTTGTAATCCAAGCGGTCTTCCAGCTCATCGAAAAATGCCGTGAGTCGGTCAACGCCGGGACAATTCCAGCCGGGTGCCGGATAAAGCGTGGGCGAAAGCATGCGCGTAGAGCAGGTGTGGGTGATCACGTAGTCGACCTTCCAGCCCATGCTCTCGAGCTTTGCCCGTGCCTCCTCAAAGTTGCGCTCGTCCGGCAACTCCTGCGGCCACCAACTGGAATACGGAATGCGGTATTCCTTGTCCACGCTCGTGGCGCCGCCCATGGTAAGGATCGTTGAGCCGTCGAGTTCAAAAACCTCGCCGCGCGTCAGGCGCCGTATGGGCGAGGTATCCGACAGACGCTGCGTCAGCCCACCGTGCCACAACTCCATGGGTCGCTCCGCCCAGTGATCGAAACGCTCGTGGTTGCCGTCGACGAACAGCAACGTATAGGGGCGCGACTCCAGCCAAGCGATATCGGCGCATTCCTCGGCAGAGAAATCCCACGGAAAGCCAAAGTCGCCCGCGACAATCAGATAGTCGTCGCTCGTCAGGCTATCCCCAAGCTCCCAATCGCGCAGCTTTTGCATGTCGACGCCGCCGTGAATATCGCCCGTCACATAGACTGTCACCGGATCACCACTTCCCTGTAAGTCGCTAGCCCACATTCTGCACGATCACTAAGCCAACCGTTCCAGTCCTTCCATCCCTTAGGGCTTACCCCTCGTTCTTCCATCCAAACGGGTCGAGCACCCAAAAAATCAGATCGAGCACGCCGCCGGTCATCATGGCGCCGGCAAGGGCCATGCAAACGTGCAGAGAACTGGCACTTTGGAGCACGTCGAATGGCCCCAGAACAGCCAGCAGCGCGACCGCTGCGCCGGCTACGCACAGCGCGAGGCACGGCCCCGCGTCCTTAACGCATTTCTTTGCGAGATGCTTGGTGTTGTCGCTCATCAATATCGAACTCCTTAGAGGACCGTTATTTGGGTACATGCCGCCGCGGCAGAACAGGGCGGTAGAGTAAGTGTCACATGCCGTACGGACATCAATGGAGAAACCGCCTGCTCGACCAACCCTTGACGCCGTTTTGCACCGGCACCCCATCCCCCGCTATCGAGGTCTAATACTTTTCCCGAGAAGTGAACGGCTGTTTTTGGACCTCTGAAACAGCCGCATTTTTCGGCGGCAAAATCGTGGGATTTCAGCATTGAAACCGCAGGAAACGGCACCTTTAAAGTGTCGATGCTTCGGGGGTCCGTTTTAGCTCGTTCACTTCTCGGGAAAAGTATTAGACCTCGCTGTTAGCTATCCAGAAAGGCATCTCTCCCTTCCCCACCGCCGCGCAAAAACTCATCCAACATTAATCTTGGCTCAAGAATCGCTTAATCTATAACCTGCACTATAGAGTTCGACCAAGGGCGGGGCGGCGTCACGCAGGCCGCCGAACGCAACGCTCGCGCCCGGGCAGATCGCCCGGCGTCGCGCCCATCGAACGAAAGGAACAGATCATGGACGACCTCGAAAAAGTTGAAACCATCCGCACCAAGTGCAACGTGAGCTACACCGATGCCAAGGCCGCGCTCGACGCCGCCGACGGCAACGTCTTGGATGCCATCATTTGGCTCGAGTCGCAGGGCAAAACCCAGACCACGTCGGCGCACGCCGCCACCGAGTCCGCGCCAGTCGATGGGCCCTCAGCCGAGATGGTCGCCGCGCAGGCCGCCTACGAGAAGTCGAGCGAAAAGACCGACTTCTCCAAGAAGATGGACAGCGTGTGGGAGTACCTCAAAAAGCTCTTCCGCCTGAGCCTGGACACCAAGTTTATCGCCACGCGCCGCGATGCGATCATCCTCAACATCCCCATCCTGATCCCCATCGTCGCGCTGTTTGCCTGGGGCGCTACGATTTGGCTGATGCTGATTGGCCTGTTCTTTGGCATGCGCTACCGCATCGACAGCGACGGCGACGTGCCCGGCAGCATCAACAACCTTATGAATCACGCCGCCGACGCCGCGGACGGCATCAAGCAAAATCTGAACGACGACAAGTAATCGCAGGCGGGGGCACGCATGGCACGAATCCTGATCGTAGAGGACGAGGAGAAAATCGCCCGCTTTGTGACGCTCGAGCTGGAGCATGAGGGCTACCAGGTGGAGCACGCCGCCGACGGCCGCACCGCCGTGGACCTGGCGCTGGAGCGCGACTACGATCTGATTCTGCTCGACGTGCTGTTGCCGCAGCTCAACGGCATGGAGGTCCTGCGGCGTGTCCGCAAGCACAAGGATGTGCCGGTGATCATGGTCACCGCACGCGACGCCGTGATGGACAAGGTGGCCGGGCTCGATGCCGGCGCCGACGATTACCTGACCAAGCCGTTTGCAATCGAGGAGCTGTTCGCACGGATCCGTGTGGCGCTGAAGCGCGCGGAGGCCGTGCGGGCGGCTTCGGGCGCTGGCGGCGTCGGTGCCGGGGCGGGCATGGCGAACGGTGCGGCTGGGAATGCCGCTGCGATGTCCCCGGCCAGCGACACGGCCCAGGCCCCTGCCTCGCCCTCCCCCGCCACGCTCACCGTGGGCTCGGTCGTGCTCGATCCCGACCGCCGCGAGGTCACGGTCGCGGGCTCGCCCATCGTGCTCACGGCTCGCGAGTTCGACGTGCTCACCCTGCTTATGGCGCACGCCGGCACCGTGCTCACGCGCGAGCGCATCGCGCACGAGGCGCTGGGCTACGAATACGTGGGTGACACCAACAACGTCGACGTCCACATTGCGCACCTGCGCGCAAAGATCGAAGACGCCGGTGGCGCCCGCATTATCCAGACCGTGCGCGGGGTGGGCTATGTCTGTCGCGCGTAGCGCCGAGACCAAGCGCGTCACCTCCATCGCCCGCGCCATCAACTGGAGCTACATGTGGCGCCGCCTGGTGAGCTACGTCTGGCTCGATTTGTGGCTGCTGGTTGTTGCGGCGGCGATCCTCGTCTATGGCTACAACCAGACGCTGCCCGACGGCGCGTTTACCGCAGGCTGGATCCCCGGCACTGCCGTTCACGGCATGTCGCTGACGCCCGTGCGCGGCTGGGACCTGGCCACGCTCGCCTATACCGTCGAGCTTGCGCGTACTACCAAGACCTTCCCCCTCGGACAGGATCTCATCGCGCTGTGGCCCCTCTATCTTGTCGTTGTGGGCGGGCAAGTCATCAGCGTACTCGATATGCTCAGCGGCGCCCGTCGCGTGCGCCGCACCATGGCACCACTCAACGACCTGGCCCTGCGCGTAGACGAGCTCGGCCGCATGCAGCTTGCCGGCGGCAAGATGGAAACACTGGAGCAGGCCATCGAGCGCGCGAGCGTCGATTCGCCGAGCGTCACCACCGGCGACGCCGATCTGGCAAGCATCGAGGCCGCGCTGAACCGCCTGCTGCGCCAGATGCAAGAGGCCAAGCTGCAGCAGATGCGCTTTGTCAACGACGCAAGCCACGAGCTGCGCACGCCCATCGCGGTAATTCAGGGCTACGTGAACATGCTCGACCGCTGGGGCAAAGACGACCCGGACGTGCTGGCGGAATCCATCGCCTCGCTCAAGGCCGAAAGCGAGCACATGCAGGAGCTCGTGGAACAGCTGCTGTTTTTGGCGCGCGGCGATGCCGGCCGCACCGTGCTACGCCGCGCGAATACCAACCTGGCCGCACTGGTCGGCGAGGTATGCGAGGAATCGCAGATGATCGATACCGGGCACACGTATCGGCTGGCGTACGATGCCGCGCTTGCCCACGACCCGCGCTGCAACGCGTCGGTCGACGTGGCGCTCGTGAAGCAGACGCTGCGCGTAATCGTGCAAAACGCCGCCAAGTATTCGGATGCGGGAACGACCGTCACATTTGGCGTAGCGCCGGATGCGGGCGCGGGCACGATCGACATAAGCGTTGAGGACGAGGGCATCGGCATGAACCAGGAATCCGCAGCTCACGCGTTTGAACGGTTCTACCGCGCCGACAATGCACGCGATGCCGGCGCACAGGGCTCGGGTCTGGGGCTTGCCATTGCCAAGTGGATCGTCGATAGCCATGGCGGCGTCATTGGCGTGACCTCAGTCGAGGGCGTCGGCAGCCGCTTTACGATTCGCCTGCCGCGCTAGGAAGCCCCTCGGCATAAATAAAGGGATAGGGCCACACGGCCCTATCCCTTTTTGCTAGCTATGGCAGCTTGTGCGCTACTCGCGGCACAGGTGCACGGCAAAGCCGGCGAACTCGCGCTTAAAGTACACGAGCTTGGTGGAGCCGTCGGGCAGCAGCGCGCGCGACTCCTCGTTGATCTCGAGCCCGCGCTCGGCGAACCACTTCTCGGCCGCATCGATGTCGTTGACGGCAAAACCGATGTGGCCCTTGGTGCCACGTCCGTTCTGCTTCATGACCTCGACCAGCGAATCGTTAAAGTACGAAACCGGGGTCTCGATAACGGGCAAGCCCATCATCGTCGAGAACAGCTCCGCGATCTCCAGGGCGTCGGCCGGGTCGGTGGCGTTGATACCCACATGGGCAACGCGCATGTCGAAGAGCTCAACCGGGTTGGCGCTCTGCTCACTCATGCGAGGTCGCGCCTACTGAGCCATGACGTCGAGAACGGCCTTCTCGGCGGCAACACGGTTCATGCCGGTCATGAAGGGCACGCCGCTCACGTACGGGCAGGTAAGGCCCTCGGGCGCAACGGTGGTGGCGATCAGCAGGTCGGCGCCCTCATCGCAGGTGTCCTTGGCCTCGGAGATGGCGCACTGCACGATCTCGTACTTGCCGGCGTAACCGTTGGCGTCGAGCATAGTGGCGACCTTCTGGGCAACGAGCGTGGAAGTAGCAGCGCCAGCACCGCAAGCCAAAACGATCTTCTTCATAGGTAATGTCTCCCTTCGAGGTTTACTTTAGCTAAGTTTACCGCAGCGAGCCCCAGCACTCGGCCGCGATGGACTTTTGTACCAGTTTGCTTGCACGCTGCGTATAATACATCTCAATCGTATTGTCATACCGCTTGTTTTGCGAGCGACCGAGGAGCTCGATATGCCCGATTCCCGCACACTTTGGACCGCCATCGTTATCATTTGCATCGCCGTGTCGGTGTTCTTGAGCATTAAAAAACGCACCACGTTTAAGCGCCTGCAGCAGCTGATGGCCGCCAAGCAGTGGGATGAGTTCGACCGCCTGCTCGACAGCAAGCTCACCAGCATGCTGTACCCGCGTTACAACCGCGACTACCTACGCCTGAACTCCTATCTGCTGCGCGAGGACCATAAGCGCGCCGACGAGATGTTCGACCTGCTGCTGGGCCTTAACCTGCCCAAGATGCAGCGCGTCGACCTGGTGATCAAGGCTTTCAACTATTACGTTGGCCAGGAGGACCGCAAAAAGTCCAAGGAGCTGTTGCACGAGATTAAGGGCTTTGAGGGCGGTCAGGCCGAGGCGGTCGCGCACGAATGTCAGCTGATGTACGACACGATGATTCTCAAGCGCCACAACGACATCCCCGAGCTGGAGCGCATGCTCGAGGAGGCCGGCGACGACAAGGTCAAGGCTTGCCGACTGGAATACCTGCTGGCCCTGCAGTACAAAAACAAGGGCGACGAGGCTAAGTTCCAAGAGTTCCTGGAAAAGTCGGGCCAGCACTCGATGGCCGTCAACGCGTAACGGACGGCTTGTGCTAGACTTCTAGTCTTACGGGGGCGTGGCGGAATTGGCATACGCAGGGGACTTAAAATCCCTCGCCGCAAGGATTGTGGGTTCGAGTCCCACCGCCCCTACCATATGACGCTTACGGGCCCGTGTCCCTTTGGGATGCGGGCCCGTTTCTTTAAGATGCCGGTGGGACTCGAACCCGCAAGGGGGCGAGCGTTAAGCGGACGCGCAGCGTCCGCAGCGAGCCGGCGAGGGCGCCGGCAGGCGACCGAAGCCGGTGCGTATTTGCGCAGCAAATACGCAGACGTCCCACCGCCCCGCGCCGCCACAAAGCAGCTCATTTGGGACAGGGCTAAAAAGACTACTCATATCGAGTCAAGGACCGTCCCAAACTGCCGGCAGGAAAGGAGCGTCCCTAAGTGCCGCTTTAGAGCGTGCTGAGGTTTGGGGTCCAGGTGATGGTGGGGGCTTTGCCGTCGAGGACTTCGTTGATGGTGGCGGCCATGCCGGCGAGCAGGCTGTTCTCGCTTACGGTGAGCGCGTTGTAGCCGCCAGCTCGCATGAGCTCGCGGACAACCACGGCGCCGGCAAGAATCACGCCCGCGCGCTTGGGCTGCACGCCCGGCAGTGCGGCGATGCCCTCCACGTCCAGCGCGGACATGCGCTCTATAGCGGCAGAAATCTGCTCCATCGAAAGCTCGCGCAGGTGTACAAAGCTCGAGTCGTACGGCTCCAGCTCGTGGACC
Source organism: uncultured Collinsella sp. (assembly GCA_965147105.1). Classification (GTDB taxonomy): domain Bacteria; phylum Actinomycetota; class Coriobacteriia; order Coriobacteriales; family Coriobacteriaceae; genus Collinsella. The sequence continues at coordinate 10,542 of CBCTIZ010000025.1, forward strand.
AGTGCCACGAGCGTGGTGACGGTGCCGCCCACGGCAACCAGGCGCTCGGCGCGCTCAAAGTCGCTGGGCAAGCCCTCAAAATAGGCAGCGAACTGCTCGCCCGCCCAGTCGGCGGCGGCAGCGAGCTCACCGTCCACAGGCGGCAGGGGCGAGAAGAAGCGCTCCGTTACGCGACGGCAACCAATGTCCAGCGAGCGCGTCCCCTCCAGTGCGAAGACCCCGCGCTCCGGAGCGTACACGCCCGTCGCGAGCTCCGTGGACCCGCCGCCCGAATCGGCGACGATGATGCGCTCGCCGGCAAAGTCGTGCGCCACGCCAAAAAACGTCAGGCGCGCCTCGACCTCACCCGGAATCACCTGCGGTTCGAGCCCGAGCTCGCGCAGGCCATCCAGCAGTAGCGCAGCATTGGACGCATCGCGCGCGGCACTCGTGCACGTGGTGCAGATGCACGCGGCCCCAAAGTCGCGTGCCTCGGCCACGAACATGCGGCACGCGGCGAGCACGCGCTCCACAGCCGCCTCGCAAAAGCGGCCCGTCGCATCCACGCCCTCGCCCAGATCGGTAATCTCGGTATGCTTGGACGACTCCACGATCGCCCCGGCCTCGACCTGCGCCAACACCAGTCGCGACGACACCGTTCCCAGATCGATCGCCGCCACCTTATATCGTTTGCAATTCGCCATTGCGGGCTCCCCTCCGGGCGCTACTCGCCGTTGGACACGACCGTCTGACCCTCGACGCCGTTAAATCCAAACAGCATATCGAGCGTCTGGATGTACCACGGCGCGTCCTTGCCGACTTCCTCAATCTCCTTGGCCACTTCGCTGGCCTTTTTGGCGTTTGAGGACTTTTTGCTCGACGACGAATCCGAATCGTCGTCCAGACCCAGCACGTCAATCTTGGTCTCGCCGGGCATTACCAGGCCCAAGTCCTCAGTCGCCGCGTCTTTAATACCCTCCTCCGAGAGCAGCTTGTCGACGCTTTTTTGCAGCTCGTCGTTATATTGCTGGCGAATCTCGACCTGCTTGGCCAAAATGTCGCTCGAGCGCTTGGCAACGTACAGGTCACGCACAGGAAAATACAGGCTCACGAGCACCAGGGCGACGACGATACCGATGAACAGCCCGCGCTGGGGTCCATGGGTAAAGTCGTAGATCGCCTTGACCACCGCGTTGTCGTTGGCGTAGTGCATAAAGCCCGAGCCCGACAGGCGGTTTGAGGGCCTGCTCGACTTGTCATGCGTCTGAGCCGAGGAGCGCGATGCATGCGCCGAGCGCGACGGACGCACCTGGCGATCTGCCGAGGTATTCATTTGAGCACTGGGACGCGAGGCACTTGTCGGGCGCTGCGCCGAGCGGTCGGCGCCGGCATAGCTGGACCCGCCAAGCTGAACCGTGCGCGCGCGACGGGACGACGGCTCACGCGAACCGGCGGAATAGTACCTGTTGTCGTAAATCTGATCCATGTGCGCCTTGTGCGGTTGAGGTTTGTTTGCGCTAAGTATTCTAGTTATAGCACGAGCGCGCGCAACGCCTTCGGCGGCCTTCGCTCGACATAAAAAAGGCGCTGAGCCACACGGCCCAGCGCCCAATGGCGGCCATCAAAAGTGGAACGGGGGCCGAGTCACCCCCGCCCCCGCGAGCACCACTTACCTTAGCGGATGTTGTAGAACGCTGCCTTGCCGGCGTAGCGCGCGCTGCCCTCGAGCTCGTCCTCGATACGGATGAGCTGGTTGTATTTGGCGATGCGGTCGCTGCGGCACGGGGCGCCCGACTTGATCTGGCCGGCGTTAACGCCCACGACCAGGTCGGCGATCGTGGAGTCCTCGGTCTCGCCGGAGCGGTGGCTCACGATGCAGGCGTAACCGGCCTCCTTGGCGGTCTCGATGGCCTCGAGCGACTCGGTGAGCGTGCCGATCTGGTTGACCTTGACCAGGATCGCGTTGGCGGCACCCAGCTCGATGCCCTTCTTGAGGCGCTCGGTGTTGGTGACGAACAGGTCGTCGCCTACGAGCTGCACCTTATTGCCAATGCGGCGGGTAAGCTCGACCCAGCCGTCCCAGTCCTCCTCGGCCATGCCGTCCTCGATGGAGATGATGGGATAGGTGTCGACGAGCTTCTCCCAGTAATCAACCATCTGGGCACTCGTGTACTCCACGCCCTCGCCCTTGAGCTCATACATACCGGTCTCAGCGTTGTAGAACTCGGTCGAGGCGGGGTCCATGGCGTACATGAAGTCGACGCCGGGCTTAAAGCCGGCCTTCTCCACGGCCTTGGTGATGTACTCGAACGGCTCGGCATTGGTCTTAAGGTTGGGAGCAAAGCCGCCCTCGTCGCCCACGCCGCCGCCCAGGCCGGCCTCGTGCAGCACGCCCTTGAGGGTGTGGTATACCTCGGCGCACCAACGCAGGCCCTCGGCAAAACTCGGGGCGCCCACCGGCATGATCATGAACTCCTGGAAGTCAACGTTATTGTCGGCATGCACGCCGCCGTTGAGGATGTTCATCATGGGCGTGGGCAGCAGATGGGCGTTGACGCCGCCCAGGTACTGGTACAGCGACAGGCCCGCCGACTCGGCAGCGGCGCGGGCAACGGCCAGCGACACGCCCAGGATGGCGTTGGCACCGAGCTTGGTCTTGTTGGGGGTACCGTCCGCGGCAATCAGCGCGGCATCGACGGCGCGCTGGTCGAAGGCGTCGAGGCCCACGACGGCATTAGCGCACTCGTTGTTGACGTGCTCGACGGCCTGAGAGACGCCCTTGCCCAGATAGCGGCCCTTGTCGCCATCGCGCAGCTCGCAAGCCTCAAAGGCACCGGTCGAAGCGCCCGAAGGCACCATCGCGCGACCGAAGCTACCGTCCTCGAGCACAACCTCGACCTCGACGGTGGGATTGCCGCGGCTGTCGAGCACCTCGCGACCGTAAACGTCCAAAATATCGCTCATGTTGTCTCCCTCTCACTTGGAAACGTAGTGGATGCAAGCGACCGGCTGACCGTGCACCATCGGTGCGTCTCCGTAAGTTAGCCATGTCGCACTTTTTGCATTATGCCCTAAGTTAGCCGAGGGATACACTTGATTTTCGAAAAATTTAGCGGGAACGATGAGGCGTGTCAGCCCGTCGTTCCCGCAGTCTTACTCCTCCGCCTTTGCGGCATCCCACAGGTCGTTGAGGCCGTGGGTCGAAAGCTCGGCAAGATCCACGTGGGCATCGGCCGCCATCTGCTCCATCGCAGCCCAGCGACGGCGAAACTTGGCCGTGCTCGCGCGCAGGGCGCTCTCGGCGTCGATACCCTCCTTGCGCGCGACGTTGACCAGGGCAAAGAGCAGATCGCCAAACTCCATTTCGCGCTCGGGCGAGCCAGGGGCCTCGGCCTCAAACTCGGCACGCTCCTCGGCGACCTCGTCCCACACATCCTGGACCGTCTCCCACTCAAAGCCCACGGCAGCCGCCTTGCGCGACACCTTCTGAGCCTGCATCAGCGCCGGCAGATGCGTGGGCACGCCGTCGAGCAGGCCCTCGGGCGCAGCCTCGCCTGCCGCCACGGCCTTGTCCTTGGCAGCCCTCTCGGCAAGCTTGACCTCGTCCCAAATCTTGAGTACCTCGTCGGAACTGTCGGCATCTACATCGCCAAACACGTGCGGATGACGGCGGATGAGCTTGGCATCGATATCACGCGCCACGTCGGCCAGCGTAAACTCGCCGGCGTCCGCCGCAATCTGCGCATGCAGCACGACCTGCATGAGCACGTCGCCCAGCTCCTCGCGTAGGTGAACCGCGTCGTCCGCCTCGATGCAGTCGAGCGCCTCGTAGGCCTCCTCGATCATGTTCTTGCCAATGCTGCGGTGCGTCTGTTCGCGGTCCCACGGGCAGCCATCGGGCTGACGCAGACGCCAGATGGTCTGCACCAGATGCTGCAGCTCGGCCGACGCGTCGACCAGCGTGGACAGATCGCGCGAGCCCTCGGCATTTTGCTGAGCCATGTGCTGCGCCATGGTTATTCCTCCTCCATGATCACGTGACGGAACACACCGCCCTCGTAGATACCGTAGCTGTGCGTACCGTCCTTGGGGATGCTCACGCTGCCGGGGTTGAAGAGCCACAGGCCCGGGTGCGCGGCGCTTTCCTCGTTGACCTTGATGTGCGTGTGGCCGTAGACGAGCGCGGAGCCCTCGGGCAGCGCGGGCGCATGGTCGACGCTGTTGTGCATGCCGGCGCCAAAGACGTGGCCGTGTGTCAGGAACAGCTCGCGGCCGGTCTCGTCGAACAGCGTGGCGTAGTCGGCCATGACGGGGAAGTCGAGCACCATCTGGTCGACCTCGGCGTCACAGTTGCCGCGCACCGCGATGATACGGTCGGCCAGGGCGTTGAGCAGCGGAATTACGCGCTTGGGGGCGTAATCGCGCGGCAGGTCGTTGCGCGGGCCGTGGTAGAGCAGGTCGCCCAGCAGCACGATGCGGTCGGGGTTCTCGCGCTCGATGGCGGCGACGAGGCGCTCGGTCCAGTATGCCGAGCCGTGGATATCGGAGGCGATGAGGTATTTCATGGAGGTCCTTTCGGGTGGGGTTGATGGGGCTGGGCGCGGCGTGTCACCGGCCGCGTCACTCAAATCGCAGCGCCGCGGCTTGTGCCGCCTGCATCACGCGCTGGAGCGGCACGTCGTGCTCGCGGGCGAGACGGGCGCAGTCCTCGTACTCGGGCGCTGCACGTTCGCTGCCGTCGGGTAGGGTGGCTACTTTGACGGCCACCTCACCCCAGGGCGTCGCCACCTGCTCAAAGCGGCGCGACAGGCAGACGCGCTCCATGACCTGGCGGCGAATGCCGTTGGTCGTGGTTTCCAAAAAGATGATCGTCTGCAGGCGTTCGATATCCTCGCGGGCGCAAATCACCTGCAGCTGCCAGCCGGGGCGACCTTTTTTGCAGTAGAGGGGTAACCAGTGCACCTCGCGCGCACCCGCCTCGCGCAGGCGGTCGACGGCGTAGGCGAGCACCTCGGGCGACGCGTCGTCAATATCGCACTCCAGCTTGACGATGGTTTCGGGCGCATCGGTCTCGCGCGACAGCGGAGATGTACTTCCACGTTGCATACGGTCCGGTTCCTTTCCGCACGGGCTCGTTTTGTTCACCCAAACGCTAGCACATCGCGGGCGACGCGGAGGCGGCGTCCTTGGATGGGCGCGATTTTCGTCCGTCGCCTTCCCCGCCCCCATTCAAACATGTACATCAGCCTCCAAACATGTCATTTTTTGTCGGTTTTGGAGGCTGATGTACACGTTTTGAGAGTGGGCAATGCCTGGGACAAACTCACGCCGCCCCCATCCGCCCCTGAAGTTCGCCACGCTCAACAATTTTGAACATTCTACGCAGTTCATCGGCCAAAAATTACCCTCGGCGTACTTATGCAACCCCCGATGGTACTCTAGTTGCATTTGGCTAACTAGACGGCTGTCGAGCATCCCGCGCGGCACCGTCACGACACCGGAGGTTCCATGTTCGAGAAGCGGCTCTTCTCCCTTGTTCCGCAGGCAACGCCCTACATTGTGGCGAGCGTCCTGTTTAAGTGGATTGCGCTCATGGCAAACATTACCGTGATGTGGGTGCTCGCGCGCATCTTGGGCGGTATCGTCATCGGCGGCCTCCCCACCTCGCTCGCCATCGATGCACTCAAGCAGGCCGCTCTGCCGCTCGCCGCCGCCATCATCGTGCGTGCCGCCTCCATCTATCTGGCCCAGCGCGCCGGCGACAAGGCTGCCTTCGAGGCCGTCCGCCGCGTGCGCTCGCTCGTCTACGACAAGCTCACCGCGCTCGGCCCCTCCTACACCGAGACCGTCCCCACCGCCGAGGCCGTGCAGACCAGCGTCGAGGGCGCCACGCAGCTCCAGGTGTACTTTGGCGGTTTCCTGCCGCAGCTTTTCTTTGCCGGCCTGGCACCCATCACACTGTTTGTGCTGCTCGCAGGCCAGGCGGGCCTTCCCGCCGCACTGTTGCTCGCCTGCGTTCCGGTCATCCCCGTCTCCATCATGATGGTCATGCGCAACGCCAAAAAGATCGGCGCCGAGTACTGGGGCAGCTATGTCGATCTGGGCGGCATGTTCCTGGAGGCCGTTCAGGGCCTCACCACCCTTAAGGTCTACCAGGCCGACCGCGACTGGCACGAGCGCATCAACGCCGAGTCCGAGCGTTTTCGCGGGGCGACCATGCGCCTGTTGGTGATGCAGCTGCGCTCCATTTGCGTTATGGATCTGGTCGTCTACATGGGCGCCGCGCTCGGCATTATCGTCGCCGCGCTGCAACTCGCCAGCGGCAAGATTAGCTTTGAGTCCGCCTTCCTCATCGTCTTTCTGTCGCAGGAGTTCTTTTTGCCCATGCGCCGTCTGGGGTCGCTGTTCCACACGGCCATGAACGGCATGGCTGCCTCGCGCCGCATGTTCAGCATTTTGGATACGCCCGAGCCCGAGCGTGGCAATGCTGAGCTTGACGGCCTCGTCGATATCGAGCTTTCCGGCGTGGGCTATGCCTACGGCGACCGCACCGTGCTGGACGGCGCCGACGCGACCATCGCGCGCGGCTCGCTCGTGGCGCTTGTGGGCGAAAGCGGCGGCGGCAAGTCCACGCTCGCAGGGATTATTTCGGGCCGCAAGGATGCCTACCGGGGCAGCGTTCGCATCGGCGGCATTGAGCTGCGCGATGCCACGGCCACCTCGCTTATGCGCGCCGTGACCCTGGTGCCCACCAACGGCTATCTGTTCGCCGGCACCCTGCGCGAAAACCTGCTGCTCGCCAAGCCCGATGCCACCGACGCCGAGCTTTTGCACGCGCTTGACCGTACACGCGTGGCGGCCTTTGTGCAAGCGAACGGCGGGCTCGACATGGCGATCAACGAAGGCGGCACCAACCTTTCGGGCGGCCAGCGTCAGCGCGTGTGCATGGCGCGCGCCCTGCTGCACGACTCGCCCATCTATGTGTTTGATGAGGCCACCAGCAACGTCGACGCCGCAAGCGAGGCGGCGATTGGCGAGGTCATCGCGTCGCTCGCCGGCGATCACACCGTGATCGTGGTGGCGCATCGCCTGTCGACGATTGTCGGCGCCGACCAGATTCTGGTGCTGGAGCGCGGTCGCATTGCCGAGCGCGGGACTCACGACGAGCTTCTGGCGGACGCGGGCGTCTATGCGCGCATGTGGAATAGTCAGGAGCAGCTCTCGGCGTATGCGTATGCCGAGGACGGAGCTGAGGATGCTGCCGTGGCGGAGGCTACCGAGGGCGATGACGTTTGCGCTGGCGGCCACGACAACGCCGGCGTAGCTAGCGCAGCCGCGGCGTCCAGCTCCGGCCACGCCCGCCGCTCGGCTCCGTCCATCATGTGGCGCATGATGGGACTCGTGCGTCCGCTGGCCGGATGGCTCGTGTTGGCCGTCGCCCTGGGCAGCATCGGCATGCTTACCGCCGCGTTTGTTCCGGCGTTTGGTGCCTTTGGGCTTATGGCCGCACTGGGTCATAACGCCCTGGGGCTGGGTCTTGTCACCGCGTGCACTGTCTGCGCCGTCTGCGGCATCGCACGCGGGCCGCTCCACTATGGCGAGCAGCTCTGCAACCATTACATCGCGTTTCGCTTGCTCGCGCACATCCGCGACCTGGTGTTTGGAGCCCTGCGCCAGCTTGCGCCCGCCAAGCTCGAGGGCCGCGGCAAGGGCGAGCTCGTGAGCCTCGTCACCTCGGATATCGAGCTGCTCGAGGTCTTCTACGCGCACACCATCTCGCCCATCGCCATCGCATTGGTCTGCACCGCCGTCTTTGAGGGCTTCTTGCTGGCCGTGAGTCCCGAGCTCGCCGGCATCGCGCTTGTGGCCTACGCGGTCCTGGGCGTGCTGCTGCCCCTGGTCTCGGCCAAGACATGCGGCACCACCGGTCGCCAAAGCCGCGAAGGCGCAGGCAGGCTGGGCGCCTTTGTACTCGACAGCCTGCGCGGCGCATCCGAGACCATCCAGTTTGCCGGAGGCACCGATCGCAGTCGCGCCCTGGGCGAGCTAACTGAGCAGGTCGGCACCGTGGACGCACGCCTCAAGCGCCACCAGGCAGCCAGCGAGGCCGCGGCCGACGCGCTCATCCTCGTTGCCAACCTGGTAATGCTCGGACGCGCGCTGCAGTTGGTGGCTGCGGGGACCATCGATATCGCCGCGGCATTTGTCGCCGTCTTTACCTTTGTATCGTCCTTTGGCTCGGTAATGGCCGTGAGTCGTCTGGGCGCTTCGCTGCAGGAGACGCTCGCCTCGGGCGCACGCGTGCTCGACCTGCTCGATGAGCAGCCCCAGTGTGCCGAGGTCGCGGACGGCCAGGACGTGGAGTTCGCTGGCGCCGCCGCCGAGCATGTGAGCTTTAGCTATGCGGGCGGTGCGGGCGCCGACGATGCAGGACAGGTGGCGGGCGAGACGGCCGCGAGCCTCATCCTCGACGACGTGACCTGCACCTTTGCGCCCGGCACCATGACCTGCATCATGGGGCGCTCGGGTTCGGGCAAGTCAACGCTGCTCAAGCTGCTCATGCGCTTTTGGGACCCCACCGCCGGCACTATCACGGTGAGCGGCATCGATGCCCGTCGCATCAACACGGCGAGTCTACGCAGCCACGAGGCCTATATGACCCAGGACACGCACCTGTTCTGCGGCACCATGCGCGAGAATCTGCTCGTCGCGCGCGCCGACGCCACCGACGCCGAGCTGCTCGATGCCTGCCAGTCTGCCTCGCTCACCGCGCTTATCGACCGCCTGCCGCAGGGCCTCGACACCCCCGTCGCCGAGCTGGGCGACTCGCTCTCGGGCGGCGAGCGCCAGCGCATCGGCCTCGCGCGCATCTTCCTCAACGACGCACCCTTCATTTTGCTCGACGAACCCACCAGCGCGCTCGATGCCCTCAACGAGGCAGCCGTGATGCAGGCGGTTGACGAGCTCAAGCGCCGCGGCAAGACCATCGTGCTGGTGAGCCACCGCGCCAGCACCTGCGCGTTTGCCGATTGCTCGCTTTCGGTCGAGCACGGGAGGCTCAGCTAATGGCGCGCCCGGCCGACACGCCGGAGCTGGCGGACAAGCGTGCGCGTGAGGCCCAGATGGTGTCGCAGATGATCGCGCTGTGGTGCCGCGGGCATCATGGCAGCGGGCGTGCGGGCGAACAGGCTGCCAGCGGCGATGCTCCCGCGCGCGTGAAGCTTGGATTCCGGGCCATCACCCTCTGCCCCGAATGTGCCGAGCTGCGAGAATACGCTGTCGCACGCATTGAACGCTGCCCGCATATGGGCACCAAGACATTTTGCTCGGCCTGCCACTCGCATTGTTATCGGCCTGCCATGCGCGAGAAGATCCGCGAGGTCATGCGCTGGTCGGGCCCGCGCATGATCCGCTATCGCCCCATCACCGCCGTACGGCACGCAATGGTAACGGTGCAGGCCAAACACGCGGCGGCACGAAGCAAGTAATCGCCGACGCCGGCACGCGCCTCCCCGCCCCTCGCCCTCGCCTCAAACATGTACATCAGCCTCCAAACATGTCATTTTTTGTCGGTTTTGGAGGCTGATGTACATGTTTTGGAGCCGGGCCGATGCCGCGCGACAAACCTCATGCGTCGCGCAGCCTTTCCAATCGATTTCGACCCCCGGCGTGCCCGGCGCGTTGAGAACTGCGCCATTACAATGAAGCGGATTCGCTTGACGCAAAGGAGCCTCCATGCCTGCTTGCCCGCTGGTCGATTGCCATACCCACACCTCGTTCTCGGACGGGCATGCCTCGTTTGAGGACAACGTTCGCGCCGCCGCTGCGGCCGGCTGCCGCGTCATGGTCTCGACCGACCATCTCACCCTGCCCGCCAGCATGGACGCCAACTGCGAAGTGCAGGTTACTGAGGGCGACCTGCCGGCACATCGTCTGGCTTTTGAGGATGCTCGCAAGCTTGCCGCGCAGATGGCGCCGGAGCTCAGCTTTATCTATGGCTTTGAATGCGATTGGTACGAGGGCTGCGAGCCTTTGGTTGAGCGCTGGTCCCAGGGCGCCGTCGTGCGCCTGGGCAGTGTGCATTGGATTGGCGACCCCGGCGATATCATGGCCGGTGCCGCGGGTACGGCGGGAACGGAAAACGTCGCTCGACCCGATACACCCGATTCCCTTTGCGGTTGGATCGATGACGACACCAACCTGCACGTTTGGGAAAACCTGGGGGTACGCGGCGTGTGGGAGCGCTACGTCGACGACTGGTGCCGCGCCTGCGAGAGCCCGCTCAACTTTGATGTAATGGCTCATCCCGACCTGGTCATGCGCTTTTCGCAGGAGAGCTTTGCGCCCGACTTTGACCCCGCGCCGCTTTGGGAGCAGATGGCCGAATGCGCCCACGACACGGGTCGCCGCGTTGAGGTCTCGACCGCCGCACCGCGCAAGGGTCTCGACGACTACTATCCCGCAACCGGTCTTTTGCGCTGCTTCGCCCACGCCGAGGTGCCGATCACTTTTGGCTCGGACGCACACCGCGCCTGCGATATCTGCTGGAACATCCGCGAAGCCCAGGCCCACGCCCACGAATGCGGTTACCGAACCTTCGACATCCCCCACCCCACCGGCGAATGGGAACCCACGCCCCTCTTCTAACACATCCCCTTCATCAGTTGCGGTGAAATAGTTCCTGTTTATAGCCCTAGGACCGTCAAACAAGAACTATTCCACCGCAACTTCTATTTGATCCGTTGGGGACGGAGGAAAACGGATCATTTGGTGCAAAGCAACCTGTCCCCCTTGCACCAACGGCTTGACTAGTGGCGGCGGGCGTTGAGTTCGCCGGCCAGTTCGTCGAGGGTGATGCCGTAGCGCTCGAGCGTTACGAGCAGGTGATAGATCAGGTCGCCGGCCTCGTAGCGGATGTGGTCGTGGTCGCTGTCCTTGCAGGCCATGATGACCTCGCTCGCCTCCTCGGCAAGCTTCTTGAGCAGCTCGTCCTCAACATCGGTCAGCAGACGAGCGGTGTAGCTCTCCTGCGGCGATGCGTCGCGACGGCCGTGAATCACCTCGGCCAGACCCGTCAACGTCTCGCCGATATTTCCATCCTGAACATTTGCGGTGCGCACACCCATAGTTCAATCCTTTCTATTTGACAGAGCGCCTAATCAAACGCTTGCCCTAGGCGAGTTTCTTAAAGAAGCAGGTACGGTTGCCGGTGTGGCAAGCCGGGCCCGGAGAGTCCACCTTGACCAGCAGCGTATCGCTATCGCAATCGGCCCAGAACTCCTTGACCTCCTGCATGTTGCCGCTCGTCGCGCCCTTGTTCCAGAGCTCCTGACGGCTACGGCTCCAAAACCACGTAGTGCCGGTCTTGAGCGTCAGCCCCACCGACTCCTCGTTCATCCAAGCAACCATAAGCACCTCGCCAGTGTCATATTGTTGAACCACACAAGGAATCAATCCACTGGCATCATATTTGAGCTCAGCCGCAGTTGTCACTTGCTCCATTTAAAAGTCCAATCTCACAGGGATACCTTGAGATGCCATGTACTCTTTGACTTGGCGGATGCTGAAGGTTCCAAAGTGAAAGACGCTGGCCGCCAGCACGGCGTCGGCCTCGCCCTCGATTACGCCCTCGGCAAAATGCTCGAGCGTGCCCACGCCACCGCTCGCGATGACGGGAATCGGCACCGCGCGCGCCACGGCACGGGTGAGTGCCAGGTCAAAGCCGGCCTTGGTGCCGTCGCGATCCATGCTGGTGAGCAAGATCTCACCGGCGCCGCGACGAGCCGCTTCCTCGGCCCACGCCACCGCATCGATACCCGTTGCGTTGCGGCCGCCCGCCGTAAAGACCTCCCACTTATCGGCGCCCGGCTCCCCGGGCAGCCCCACGCGCTTGGCATCGATCGCCACAACCACGGCCTGGCTGCCAAACGCCGCGGCAGCTTGGCTAATCAGCGATGGATCGCGCACGGCCGCCGAGTTGAGCGACACCTTGTCGGCACCGGCCGCCACCATGGTTCGCATGCCCGCCAGGTCGTGAAAGCCACCGCCCACGGTATATGGGATGGCGAGCTCCTCGGCCGCGTGCGCCGCCATCTCGATGGTCGTCGCGCGGTTGTCGCTCGTCGCGGTAATGTCCAAAAATACGACCTCGTCCGCACCCTCGCGGTCGTAGGCGCGGGCCAGCTCCACCGGGTCGCCCGCATCGCGCAGGCTCACAAAGTTGACGCCCTTGACCACACGGCCGTCCTTGACGTCCAGGCAGGGAATCACGCGCTTGGTAAGCATGGGCTACTCCTCCCCTCGGGCGGCGGCCAGCGCCTGGGCCAGCGTAAAGTTGCCCTCATAGAGCGCGCGGCCGGTAATGGCGCCTTCAATCGCGCCCTCACCCACCGCGGCAAGCGCGCGGATATCGTCGAGCGTCGAGATGCCGCCCGACGCCACGACGGGAAAGCCTGCGACCTGCGCCACGTGGCGATACGCCGCCACATCGATGCCCGTCTGCATGCCGTCGCGCGCGATGTCGGTGTACACCAGATGCTTAAAGCCCAGCTCGGAAAGCTGCGCCACGGCATCGTCGAGTGCCACGCCCGCGCCGTCACGCCAGCCGTTCACCTTGACCTGACCGTCGCGCGCGGCGATGTCTGCCACCAACAGCTCGCCAAAGCCGCGGGCCGCCACCTCGGCAAATCCCGGCTCGGTCACGAGCACCGTACCCAGCGCGATGCGACGAGCGCCGTAGCCGGCCAGCTCGTCAATGCGCGCGAGCGAACGAACGCCGCCGCCCACGTCCACGGACAGGCCGTCGACGTCGCAGATGGCCTTAATCGCCGCCGAGTTGGCCGCGCACGCGTCCTCGTCCTCGCCAAAGGCAGCGGACAGGTCGACGACGTGCACCCAGCTTGCGCCCTGCTCGGCAAAGGAGCGGGCAACGGCCACGGGGTCGTCGGAATATACCTTGCAGCGGCTGCGGTCGCCGCGCTCCAGGCGCACGACCTTGCCGCCGATCAAATCGATTGCGGGAAACAGGATCATCGGCCGGCCTCCTCGACGATGTTCACGAAGTTCTTAAGAATGCGCTGACCCAGCGCGGAGGATTTCTCGGGATGGAACTGGCAGCCCCACACGTTGCCGTGGCGCACGATGCACGGGAAGCTTCGCGTGTAGTGCGTGCGCGCCAGGGCGTCTGCGGCATCGGCGTCGTCGGCCACCGCATAGCTGTGGGTGAAGTACATGTTGGCACCCTCGGCAAAACCGGCGAGCAGCGGATCGGCCGCGCCGGCGGGCGTCATGTGTACCTGGTCCCAACCCACATGCGGCACCTTCAGACGGCTCGACTCCAGGCGCGTGCACGAGCCGCACATGATGCCCAGACCATCGACCCAGGGGGCACCGTCCTGCTCGGAGGCATCGCCGTCCGCGACCGCGCCCTCGTCCGCCGGCACGCCCTCGTTGCCGCGCTCAAAAAACAGCTGAAGGCCCAGGCAGATACCGAGCAGCGGAGTTCCGGCGGCAACGGCGTTGAGCACCGCATCTGCCTCGCCGCTCTGGCGCATAAAGGCGATCGCGTCGTAGAACGCGCCCACGCCCGGGATGACCAAGCCGTCGGCGTTACGGATCTGCTCCGGGTCGTCCGACGTACAGGCAACGGCACCGGCACGCGCAAGCCCGCGCACGACGCTCGACAAGTTGCCCTTGTGGTAGTCGACCACCACGATCTTCGGTTCGCCCACGCGACCCTCCTTTTTCTCATCCAAAACCACCACAAAGGTGCCTGTCCCCTTTGTGGTGGTTTTTGCCTTTGCGGTGGTTACAGCGAACCCTTGGTGCTGGGGATGCCCTGCACGCGGGGGTCCAACTCGCAGGCGTGGCGCATCGTGCGGCCCACGGCCTTAAAGGCGGCCTCGATAATGTGGTGCGAGTTGCCGCCCGCCAGCTCGCGCACGTGGAGCGTGAGCTTGGCATCGCGCGCAAAGGCATAGAAGAATTCGACGGCCAGCTCGGTATCGAAACTGCCCACGCGCTCGGTCGGCACAGGCAGCTCGCAGTAGGCCTGCCCGCGGCCCGAGATGTCCACGGCGGCTATCACGAGCGTCTCGTCCATGGCAATCGCTGCGTCGGCAAAGCGCGTGATGCCCGCTTTGTCGCCCAGCGCCTGGCAAAACGCCTCGCCCAGCACAATACCCGTGTCCTCGACGGTGTGATGCGCGTCGACCTCCACGTCGCCCGCCGCGCGCACCGTCAGGTCAAACAGGCCATGGCGGCCAAAGGCGTTGAGCATGTGGTCGAAAAACGGTACGCCGGTCGAGATGTCGCACACGCCGGATCCATCCAGGTCGAGCTTGACGACAATATCGGTCTCGCCCGTCTTACGGGTTACCTCGGCATAACGGCCCATCTACATCTCCTCCTTCACCAGCGCGGCAAACGCAGCCAGCACTTCGTCGTTTTCTTGCGGCGTACCCACGGTAATGCGTAGGCAGTCCGCGAGCCCCGGTGCGTAGCTAAAGTCACGCATCAGGATGGAATATTGGTCGCGCAGACGCTCGCGCACGCGCGTGGCATGCGGCGTGCGCACAAGCACAAAGTTCGCCGCGCTCGGCCACGCCTCCACGGGCAGGCCTTCGGCAGCCATCGCGCGCAGGGCTGCCAGCTCGCGCTCGCGCTCGGATGCGACCTGTGCCACCACGGGCGCATACGCATCGCGGGCACGCACACAAGCAAGTGCGGCAGCTTGGCTCAGCACGTTGACCGAATAGATCTGGCGAATCGCCGCGAACACGTCGATGACCTCGGGCGCCGCGATCACGTACCCCAGACGCGTGCCGGCAGCGCCAAACGCCTTGGACAGCGTGTGCAGAATCACCAGGTTGGGATGCTCGGCGATAAGGCCCTGCGCCGTGGTGGCCGCGCCAAACGAATCATCGGCAAACTCAACGTAGGCCTCGTCGACCATAACCATGCCGGGGCAGGCATCGCACAGCGCCGCGACAAAGTCGAGCGGCGCCACATCACCCGTGGGATTGTTAGGCGAGGTCACGATCGCCAGGTTGCACTCCGGTGCCGCGGCAAGCACGGCAGCCTGGTCGAGCTCAAAGCTCGCCGGGTCGCGCCACACGTCGCGCACCTCGGTCTGGCACAACGACGCAAAGAACGCGTACTCGCTAAAGCACGGCGGGCAGTTGAGCAGGGTCCGCCCCGCGCCGCCAAACGCCAGCAGGTAGTTATAGAGCAGCTCATCGCCGCCGTTGCCCACGCAGATGTTCTCGCGCGCCACGCCATGCCAGGCAGCAAGCTCGTCACGCAGGTCGTTGGACATAGGATCGGGATAGCGGTTGAGCGGCGTGGCGGCGAGTGCCGCATCGACCGCCTCGCGCACGCCGGTCGGCACGGGATAGGTGTTCTCGTTGGCCGAAAGGTTGATGCGCGTGGGCGTAAAGTTGGGATCATAGGGCTCAATACCAGCCAAGTAGGGCTGGACGAGTTCCTTCATGCGGGGCGTCAGCTCGGCCATGCTAGGCCTCCTCGCCGGCCGCGCCAGCGGCACCACCCGCAGCCGCCGCCAGGTCCACGCCCTCGGCAACCGTCGCGGTCGTATCGCCCGGCCAGGCAACCTTAGTCAGGTCGGCCGCGGCCAGCGACTCGGCGCTCACGGAGTCCTCGCCCTGCTCCAGCACGCGGCGGCGCAGTGCAGCCGAAAGCGCGTGCGCCCACAGGCCCTCGGCCTCGGCCAGGCGCTGCGTAGCGGGAGCGTCGAAAAGCAGGCCCTCGGGCGTATAGCAGATAACGCTCGAGCGCTTGACGAACTCCTCCACCGACAGCGGGTTGGAGAACATGGCCGTGCCGCCGGTCGGCAGCGTGTGGTTGGGGCCGGCGACGTAATCACCGAGCGGCTCGGAGCTCCAGGCACCCACAAAGATGGCGCCGGCGTTGCAAATTCCGCCGAGCAGGCCCATCGCGTCCTTGCAGTGCAGCTCCAGGTGCTCGGGCGCCACGATGTTCACGGCCTCGACGGCGGCGGCCATATCAGCGGCCACTACGATGGTGCCTTCGTTGTCGAGCGAGGCACGCGTGATCTCGGCACGCGGCGACTGCGCCACCAGAATGTCGATACCGGCCTCGACCTCGCGCGCAAACTGCTCGTCGCAGGTCACCAGATAGCAGGCGGCCAGCGGATCGTGCTCGGCCTGAGCCATCAGGTCGGCCGCGACCACCATGGGTTTGGCGGTGGCGTCGGCCAGCACACAGACCTCGGACGGGCCGGCGACCATGTCGATACCCACGTCGCCCGACACGATCTGCTTGGCCGCGGCGACAAAGGCGTTGCCCGGACCGGTGATCTTGTCGACACGCGGAATGGTCTCGGTGCCGTACGCCAGCGCAGCGACAGCCTGGGCGCCACCCACCATATAGATTTCGTCCACGCCGCCGAGCTTGGCAGCCGCGAGCGTATACGAGCTGATCAGGCCGTCCTTTTGCGGCGGAGTCACCATGACCACGCGCTTAACGCCGGCCACCTTGGCGGGGATAGCGTTCATGAGCACGGTGGAAGGGTACTGTGCGCGGCCGCCCGGCACATAGATGCCGGCTGCGGCAAGCGGGGTCACTTTAACGCCGAGCATCGTGCCGTCCGGGCGCGTGGTAAACCAGCTCTGCTCGACCTCGCGCTGGTGGAACTCGCGAATCTGGCGCGCGGCCTTCTCCAGCGCGGCGACAAAGGCCGGGTCGAGGCCTTCGAGCGCGGCATCGATCTGCTTCTGCGGCAGGCGGAAGCTCTGCAGCTCAACACCGTCAAAACGCCGGCAATAGTCGCGCACCGCGGCATCGCCGTTGGCGCGCACGTTGGCCACGATATCGTGGGCGGCGTCGACAATGTTTTGCGGCAGCACACCCTTGCGGTTGAGCTGGTTGGTAACGAGTCGCTCACCGGGAGCAAGCTTGATGGTCTTCATATCGGTATCCCCTATCGGTTGAGGTTGCGTTCGAAAGACGAGGCACCGGGCGGCGGCACCAATCGGCCCGCAGCCCGGATATGGGGGCGCCCGTGCGCGCTCGCGCTATTGTGCCGAGCCCGCGACGGGCTCAAAATGCTTGTCCTTCACGGCAGCCGCCAGGCGATCGGCCAGGTTACGTACGCGCGGGTCCAAGCGCGCGGCACCCGGGTTGACGAAGAAGCGGGCCGTGCAATCCATAATGCGCCCGGTGATGACCAGGTCGTTGTCGCGCAGGGTCGCACCCGTGGCGGTGATATCCACGATGCGGTCGGTCATGCCGACAATGGGACCCAACTCAATATTGCCGTGCAGCGAAACGATATCGGCATTCACGCCGCGCTCGGCATACCAGGCACTCGCGATGCGCGGGTACTTAGTGGCCACGCGCAGCGATCCGCGACGGGCATAGTTGCGCTCTGCCTGGCCGGCGCGCCACGCGGGCTCCGCCTCAATAAAGGTGCACAGACCATAGCCCAGATCGACGAGCTGCAGCAGGTTGAGGTCGGCCTCGATGAGCGAATCCCAGCCGCAGATGCCGCAGTCGGCACCGCCGCAGCCCACAAAGGCCGGCGCGTCGCTGGGTCGCACGATGACAAACTCGATATCTCCGACCGTGCCCTCGCCGGCGTGCGTATCGCGACCGCGCACGATCAGGTGACGGCCGGGATCGCGCAGCTCGGAAACGTCCAAGCCCGCGGCCTCGAGCACGTCGAGCGTGTCGGCCTTGAGCGAGCCCTTGGGTACGGCGATGCGCAACGGGCCCTCGGCGCCACGGCCCGCGGCGTGGTCGCCATCGGAGGCGGCGTCCTCGGCCGAGGTGCGCGCGGCCTCCAGGCGCTCGAGCGAAAAGGCAAAGCCCGCCGCCGACACCTCGATGCCGTCGCCGAACGCGCCGGTAAAGATGGAGTCGTAGCGACCGCCCGAGCCAACTGGATCGGGCAGCCCGCCGGCGTAAGCCTTAAAGACAAGGCCCGTGTAATAGTCGAAGGAGTTCATGATGGAGAAGTCGAAGGACAGCACCTGAGCGTCCTCGGGCGCCAGGCCCTCGACCAGCGCGCGCAGCTCACGCGTGAGCGGCGCGACAATACCGGCAGCCGCCAGCAGCGCATCCACGCGATCGAGCACTTCGGCCCCACCATGCAGGCGCGGCAGTTCGCTGACGGCGGCCTTAACGGCGTCGGTCTCGGCGCTTGCCGCTACGCGGGCATCGAGCCCCACAAAGTCATTGGCGTGCACGCAGCGCAGGGCCTCGCAAGCCAGCTCGCGATCCTCGCACGCCGCGAGCAACTCCTTAAACGGGCGCACGCTACCTGCGATAATGCGCGCATCGGGCAGCGCCAACTTGCGAACGGTCTCCGCCACCAGCGAGACGATCTCGACATCGCCCGCGGTATCGCCCGCGCCGATGAGCTCAAAACCCAGCTGGGTAAACTGACGCGAACCGCCGGCATTGCGCTGACATTCGCGAACCACCGGTGCCTCATAGCGCAAGCGCAGCGGCAGGTCGGCCGCACGCATGCGGGTCGAGACCAAGCGCACGATGGGCAATGTGTTATCGGGACGAACCACCAGCAGGCGACCGTCATCGTCAAATAGCTTAAACGGCGTGTCCGCGATACGGCCGCCCTCCTCGAGCGAGCCCTTGTCCTCGAGCAGCGGCGTCTCAACCGGAAGGTAATGATGCTCCCTAAAGCAGCCCTTCACCGTCAGCGCAATTTCCTCGCGCGCCTGAGCCTCCTCGGGCAATATGTCCCGGAATCCCCACGGTGTGGCCGTCATCTGGTGAGCCTCCTTATGCTGTGTTGCATACAGAACAAACGACCGGCATAGCTCCGCCGGTCTTTTGGGTACTTTAGCATACTAGAGTGCTTGCGGGGAGAATCCTTGCCAGCAGCTCACACCGTATTCATTTGGAAATATAGGGGCAGACACTCAGCTAAATCTGACGATTATGATGGCCCAACGCCCGCTCCGTCTAGGCGCCAATCGCGCGTCGATACTCCGCCATAACCTGAGCGTCGGCTGCCGCTGGATTGGCAAAGTACTGTCCGTCATACGTCTCGGCAGAAACTACGCCCTTGTATCCACGCGCCACCAGCCTATCCAGGTCGGCACGCATATCGCGGTCGCCGTCACCCCAGGCAAGATGCGTGGTGCCATCTGCCGAAACATCGACAAAGTGCACGTGGGCAACGTCATCGCCGAGCGCATCAAAATAATCGTCGATGGTATCCCCCGCCGCTGCCATGGCACCCATATCAAGACACGCCTTAAGTGCCGGATGGTCAACTGCCTCAATCATGTGCTTCGTATCGGCCGCCGAGTTCACGATCATCGACTCAACCGGCTGTAGGGCCTCGAGTACCAGTCGCACGCCGCGCTCTCCCGCATGCTCGGCAATCGCACGCAGCATCGAGGCGCTGCGACCCCACGCGTCCTCGATCGGCTCGTTCAAAAATGCCCAGCCGCTCGAGACCATGACCTGCTCGGCTCCAAGTTCCGCCGCAATATCTACAACGTTCTTAAAGTACGCGAGTGTGCGGGCACGTGCCTCATTCCCGCGCGCCGCGATATTCCACGGCTTGGGGTTGTTCTGTTCGGGACAAAGCCCCACAATCCGAACCCCATACCGCTGTGACAGCTCCCGCACCTGCTCGAGCGAATCGTATCCATGGCAATCGACATACAGATGCATCGCCCCAGTCCAAAGCTCGCAACACGTGTAACCCGAGGCCGCTGCCGAAGAAAAGAATTCCTCAAGGTCAAAATAACGATGGCTGATATTCATGACGGCAAGCTGCGGATACTCCATCTTGTCCACCTTTCGGCAAAAGGGCGCCGCAGCACAGTGTGCGCGACGCCCCCTCTTACATTGTTCTCATTATGACGGATACTCTACTGGACACCAAGCACTCCAAAGAACGCGCCAGCGATACTCACGAGCAGGATCACGAGCATGATGAGCAGCGGATTCATCTTCTTCTTGAGCATGAGATAGACGATTCCAAACAGCCCCATCGTGACAAAGCCCGGGAAGATTCCGTTGAGCAGCTCGGCGAGCGTCTGAGCACCATCGCCCGCACCGACCATGAGCGGAATGTCCACGGTCACCATCTCCATGGTCATAGCACCGATCACCATGGCGCCCATAATGGAGGCCATCTTGACGATCGTGTCCATAATGCCCGATTCCTGGACCTTGCTGATCATGTCCGAGCCAAAGCGATATCCCACAAACGTCAGCAGGTAACGGATGATGTAGTGAGGGACGTTGAACACGAGCAGGAACAAAATCGGGCCAAGAATAGAGCCCTGCAGCGCCAGCGACGTGCCGACACCCGTTGCCAAAATTCGCAGCGTGCCCCAGTAGAAGGCATCGCCCACGCCGGACAGCGGCCCCATCAAAGCAAGCTTGACATTAGAGATCGCACTCGTGTCAAAGCTATCGTCAGTAGCGTTGACCTCCTCCATTGCAGCGGCGATGGACATGGGGAGCGTCGAGATGTACGGCGTGACGTTATAGAGCTCCATGTGACGCTTGAGCGCGGCCTTAAAGTCCGCATCCTGCGGATACAGCTTGCGAAGGATCGGCATAAGGGCCCACATAAAGCCGATATGGCCCATACGCTCGTAGTTCCAGGAATGCTCATAGGGAATCGAGCGCCAGAACAGCTTCTTAAGGTCTGCGCGGGAAATCAGCCCGTCGTAAGAAGACTCAAACTTAAAACTCATCGAACCCACTCCCAATCGCAGGATCCTCGGTTGCCGCTGCAGGCTGCTCCGCCTTTTTCTTGTCACCCAAAACCGTCATCGCAACGACAATGATCGCGGCAAAGATCGCCACGCCCGTCGTGCTAATGCCAAAGTAGGCGACGAGGAAGAAGCCAGCGAAGAAGAACGGCGCCACAGTCTTGTTCATAATCATCTGGGCCAGCATCGCAAAGCCGAGTGCAGGCAAGAAGGCGGCGGCGACATCCATGCCGGTCTGAACGAAATCGGGGATGATGTTGAGCAGGCTGGCAACAGCATCGGCGCCAAAGAAGAATGCCAGGGGAATAATCAGCAGGCCGCACCAGCTCTGCGCGTAACCGGCGATGAGCATGTTGCGCGTGATGGCCTTAGTGTCTCCGTCCTCGACGTTTTTGTCGATACGGTGCACCAGCAGCAGCATCACCGGCTGGCCCAGGGCGGTATCGAGCGCTAGGACGATCGTTGCGATGGGAATGCCCAGGGTCAGGGCCGCCGAAGCGTCCGCGCCGGCCTGCATGGCAAGCGACACACCCAGGATGGTTCCGGAAATCGTATCGGGCGGGTTATATGCACCGACCGAGATGGCACCGACCATGGCAAGCTCCATCGTGGCGCCCATAATGGTGCCGGTCACTACATCGCCCATGACAAGGCCAACCAGAGGCCCGAGCACGATCGGGCGCTGGAGGTAGCTCGTGCCCGTCAGCCACTCGGAATAGCCCAAAAGGGCGATCAGGAAAATCAGGATTGTCTTGATAACCATGACAACCCCTAACCGATGACCTTCGCGGCGTCAGTCTTCGCATCTGCCGGAATCATCTGAATGAACAGTTCATAGCCCTCGCCGAGCAGTTCTTTGACGTATGCCTCGTTTTCGGGCGTGAGGAATACGCTGGTCGAGACCTGGCGGGCATTCTCGCTAAAGGCAACGTTGCCGAGATTGATCTTCTTGATGCCCATCGCCTTGGCGACGGCACCGGCCTGCTGGATCGTCTCGCAAACCACGAAGAGCTTGTACTTATCAGTCACACCGCTCTGGAGCGCCTTGACGGCATCCTCGGTGTTTTTGACGACGACCTTGCAGCCCTCCGGCTTTGCGAGGGATAGAGCTTGCAGGCGAAGCTTGTCATTGAGGACCGTGTCGCTCACCAACAGGATGCAGTCGGCACCCAGAGCCGAGGTCCAGCTAACGGCAACTTGGCCGTGAAGCAGTCGATAGTCCACGCGAATCATCTGAATCATGATGTGCTCCCTAGTGGTTAAAACTCATCGAGTTCGGCCTGCCCCAGCAGGTCGTTGACGTACTTGACCTTGGTGTCGTCCGCCTCGACGATCTGGCGAATGGCCTCATCGATCGGGGTGGATTCGGGCACGAACAGCAGCTGAATAAGGAGCGGCAGGTTCATATTGGTCACGAGGTGCGTGTTAGGACGCGTCTGGACGATCTTGGTGAACTCGTTGTTGACACTGCCGCCAAAGAGGTCGGTGCAAACGACGACCTCATCGTCCGCCGCAAAGCCGTTCAGATTCGCTGCGGCCTCCTTGGTCAGGTCCTCGTTTCCGTCGACATACATAGAGAGCGCATGGACGTTTTCGCGCTCGCCGGAAAGCAGGCCGATGCTCTCGACGATTCCGGACGCAAAATGAGCATGGGACGCCACGATAAACTGCCTCATTCGATTCCCCTTTCTTGCGAATTTCGGCATAAAAATGCCCGGACGCATGCGCCCGGGCAGGGTGTTTCTTGATCAGTAGCTTATTTGTCACCGATTAGTAGTCGAACTGGTGATAGTAGCGACGGTAGTTGAGGTTGTGCTTGGTGACCGTCTCGTAGTAGGCGGCGAGTCGATCGGTGATCAGCGAGGACAGGATCCACGGAGACACGATGACGCGGAACTCGTCGTCCAGGCCCGGGATGGCGAACTCGGCGGTGTCGATGATGTTGATGTCGGTGTCGCCGGTCACGCCGCGGG
>CBCTIZ010000026.1:0-28743 GCA_965147105.1 uncultured Collinsella sp.
TAGAATGTCGCTGTGGGCCATCGTCTTTCCTTTCGTCGAATA
Organism: uncultured Collinsella sp.; assembly: GCA_965147105.1. Classification (GTDB taxonomy): domain Bacteria; phylum Actinomycetota; class Coriobacteriia; order Coriobacteriales; family Coriobacteriaceae; genus Collinsella. The sequence goes on from CBCTIZ010000026.1 coordinate 43, forward strand.
TCTAGGCACTGACAATTCTAGGCGATGGCCCTCCCTTGCTTCTTACACCACGACTGTGCGCGCTACCCAAACATCTAGCCCGAGACGTACGCACGTAAGCCATTTTGCATAAATGCGTTAATTAATTGCATAAAATGGCGCATGGATTTCTAGCCGTAACAGGGTAGTGCCCTCCGGAGCGTGCATTTTTGCGAGTATTCAGCATCGCGGGATAAGATTTTGGTGCCAAAAATCTTTCAAAAGGTAGATAGTCCTCATGACTCGACCCATCTGGATAGCATGCGGCGAGAAACCAGCCATATATGATCGTCGCCAAAGCCCAATCGTCGTGCAAAAGCATCAACAAAGGCAGCGAAAGCCGGCTATGGCCTTATGCATCAATCTTTGGCTGCTGAAAACTCCGTTTTTTGCACGTCGCCCCAAGCACCACCCTCACCCAGCGGCTGATCCGCCGAAGACCGGACATCGCAGGGCCCGCCATTAGTTTACTTTTAGGCACACTCCGCAGGACGCAAGAAGCCCTCGCCGCACGAAGTGCGCAGCGAGGGCTTCCTGCATGTCCGAGGACGTGCCTAAAAGTAGACTAATGGCGGGCCCGGACGACTACAGGGCTATCGATTACCCCGTGTTCTGCAATCCTGCCGAGACGCCGGTCACAGTCGAAAGAATCAGGCTCATGTACTCGGCCTTCTTCTCCTCGGTCATCTCGTCCTGGTTCATACGCACCTCGCGAAGGGCGCGGACCTGGGCGATGGACAGGGCGTCGACGTAGGGGTTGCGCACGCGAACGGCACAGCCAAGCACACGGCGGCGCTGCAGCGGCCACTCGTCACCGACGATGGCAAGGACCCACTTACGAGTGAGCTGCATCTCGGTGAAGACCTTCTCGGATAGATCCTGGCGATCGCCCAGGTGCAGATACATCTTGGCGATGCGCTGGTCAGTCTTGGCGATCGACATCTCGATGTTGTCGATAAAGGTGCGGAAGAACGGCCACTCCTGGTAGGCAGCCTTAAGCTGGTCCAGATCGCCAAACTGCTCGCAGGCGGTGCCCAGGCCGTACCAAGCGGCCAGGTTAATGCGTGCCTGGCTCCAGCTGAAGATCCACGGAATGGTACGCAGGTCGTCGAGCGACTTGGCACCCAGGCCGCGCTTGGCGGGACGCGAGCCGATCGGCAGCAGACCGACCTCGGTCAGCGGCGTCACGGTCGAGAACCACGGTGTAAAGTCCTCGGTGTTCAGCAGGTCCAGATAACGCTCGTGGCTTGCGGTGTTGAGCTTCTCGGCCATATCCCAGAACTTCTGCGTGGTCTCGGTGTTGGTCTTCTCGACACTCGGGGCCGACTGCAAAAGCGTTGCGGCAGCAACGGACTCAACATGGCGCTGAGCCAGCGTGCGGTTGCCGTAACGGGCAAAGATGACCTCGCCCTGCTCGGTGAGCTTAAAGAAGCAGTTGACCGAACCCTTGGGCTGCGCCAGCACGGCCTTATTGGCCGGGCCGCCACCACGGCCCACGGCACCGCCGCGACCGTGCATGAGCACCAGGTCGATATCGTTCTTCTCGGCCCACTTGGCGATGCGCTCCTGCGCGGAGTGCAGCGCGAGCATGGCCGTGGTAGGACCGGCGTCCTTGGAGGAGTCGGAATAGCCCAGCATGACCTCCATGCGGCGGTTGGTCTGGGCAAGGCGCTTTTGCACCACGGGCAGCGTAAGCATCTGGTCGAGCACGTCGACGCAGCCCTCGAGGTCCTCGAGCTGCTCGAACAGCGGGATCACGTCGAGCTCGGGGACATCCTCCTCGTGTGCAAAGGACAGGTGGGCAAGCTCAAAGACGTCGGCCACATGCTGGGCGCTCTTGGTGAACGAGATGATGTAGCGGTGCGCCATTTTCTTGCCGTAGCGCTTTTGGATGGAGCCGATAGCGCGGAAGGTATCGATGACCTCGCGCGTCATGGGCTGCAGGTCGCCATGGATACCGTTCTCGTGGATATCCTTAAGGGCGCGGGCATGCACCACGGAGTGCTGACGGAACTCCATCTCGACCATATGGAAGCCGAAGGACTCGACCTGCCAGATGATGGTTTGGACCGGGCCGTAGGCAGCACGGACGGCACCGCAGGCGGCCAGCGAACGCTGGACGACGCGCAGGTCATCCAGGAACTCGTCGGCGCTGTGGTACATGGTGTCGGTGATACGACGGACGGTGGCGTTCAGGCGGTCGGCCATGACGAGCATGACGGCGCGATGCGGCTCGTGCTCGGAGATCAGCTCGGCGCGGGCCGTGTAACGAGGGCTCATCTCGACCTGATGGTTCCACAGGTTAATGAGCTCGGCCGACGGCTTGCTGTAGGTAGCCTCGAGCGTGAGGTTGCGGCCGATGTGGCGGCACTTGTCCTCGAGCTTGAGCACCATGTGCGTAAAGTACTTGGCGGCGACCTCACGGCTCACCTTGGCGGTGACGTTGGGGTTACCGTCGCGGTCGGAACCGATCCAGCTGCCGGGATGGAAGAACGCCGGGCACAGCGGCGGCACAGTACCGGCCTTGTCGCCCAGCACCCAATCGTCAAAACGACGATAGATAACGGGGATAACGTCGAACAGCGTGTTATCGAAGATGTCGATGATGGTATCGGCTTCCTCGACCGGCGTGGGCTTCTTCAACGCGATGGGACTCGTACGCACCAGGGCGTCGATCTCCTGCAGCATATGGCGCTCGTTCTCCACCAGGTCGGAGCCGCCCAGACGCGGACGCTCCTCCAGCAGGTTGGAGATACGGCGGATCTTGCCCTCGACGGCCTTACGACGGGCCTCGGTGGGATGCGCGGTAAAGACAGGGTGGAACTCGAGCTTGTCGAGCAGCTCGTTGGCACCCTCGACACCCAGCTCATTCACCAGCTGGTGATAGGCAACGGTAAGCTCGTTGGCAGGATCGACCTCGGTATCGGTCGACGCACCGGCCTCGCGCTCGCGCAGCTGCGCCACACGGTAGTTCTCCTCCGACAGGTTTGCCAGATGGAAAAAGCTCGTAAAGGCGCGAACGATGACCTGCTGCTTATCGAGCGGCAGGCTGTCGATCAAATCGACGACCTCACGAAATGCCACGGCAGTGGGCTCGTCGGCGGTGGGCACGCCCTGCTCGTCGACGGCTTCGTCGGCAGCGCAGGTACCGGGGTTGCCGGCATTGACCACAATCTCGGCTGTCAAAATCTTGTCGAACAGGTCCGCGATCTCGGGATCATACTCGCTAAGCACACGGCGCTCCAGGCGCAAGAACAGCGCCAGATTGTCGCGCAGCTCCTCGGGGATCTCGATCTCGGCGAGACGCTCCCTGGACTCGGCATTCGAGCCGATTCGGTTAACGAGGCGGTTGACCACGGCAGCGACGCGCGCCGCGGCTTCGGGTACAGACTGGTTGCTTAGGTTCTCAGCCACGTTTCCTCCCATTCCTCCTTCTATGCACGTAACATGCGGTATTCATTATAGGCGTTTGAGAAATACTTTCGACACTGATTGCGCTTTACCACACAAAAGTATTTTCTGCATTGCAAGGGTTTTTGCCCCAAATGGTCGTATTTCTCGGTGGGCGGCATATGCAAGCGAGGGCATTCCGCATAAATGCGAAACACCCCCGTAACAATAGCTCGTCGCGAGCGGGACATGTTAGCGGGTCCGCAGCTCAAAAATCATACGCTACAGACGCTCGCGAACCGCCTCGACGACGTTGGCCAGATCGACGAGAACCTCGTCATGGCTCTGCATGTCGCGCACCTTGACCTTGCCGGCGGCAAGCTCGTCGCCGCCCAGGACCAGGATGAGCTTGGCGCCTACCTTATCGGCCTGCTTAAACTGGGCCTTGAGCGAACGGCCCTGATAGTCGGCCTCGGTCACAATCCCTGCGGCGCGAAGCTGCTGCGTAATGGTAAAGACGTTCTGACGCAGCTCCTTGCCGGCATTGGCGACGTAGACGCACGGGACCTCCTCGGCACCCAGGTCGCTGCCAAAGGCCTGCAGGGCCAGCAGGGCGCGCTCAAAACCGACGGCGAAGCCGACGCCTGCCGTGGGCTTGCCGCCCTCGAGCTCGACGAGGCCATCGTAGCGGCCGCCGCCGCCGATGGAGCCGACACCGGCACCGGGAGCCTCGACCTCAAAGACGGTACGGGTGTAGTAGTCCAGGCCGCGCACCAGGGTGGGATCCTCGACATACTCGATACCGGCGGCATCCAGATAGCGCTTGACTTGCTCGTAGTGCTCGCGGCACTCATCGCACAGGTTGTCGCCCATCAGCGGGGCGTCGGCCATGATCTCGCGGCAGTGGTCGTTCTTGCAGTCAAAGGCACGCAGCGGGTTGAGCTCGGCGCGCTCGCGGCACTCATCGCACATCTCGTCTGCGTGATCGAGGATAAACTGCTTGACCTGCTCGCGATAGGCCGGACGGCATTGGGCATCGCCCATCGAGTTAATGAGCAGACGGAGCTTGGACAGGTCGAAGCCCAGGCGCTTGTAGAACTCCATAAGCATGATGATGCACTCGGCGTCGGCAGCCGGATCGGGAGCGCCGAGCCACTCGATGCCCACCTGGTGGAACTGGCGCAGGCGGCCCTTCTGGGGACGCTCGCCGCGGAACATGGCCTCGGCGTAGTACGCCTTAAACGGCGTGGAGCCCTGGGGCACCAGATTGTTCTCGACGACAGCGCGCACCACGCCGGCCGTGCCCTCGGGGCGAAGCGCCAGGCGCTGCTTGGGCTTGAGTTTGGTGTCGGTGCCCTCGGTAAAGACGCGCTCCAGGTTGGCACCGCTGAACACGCGGAACATTTCCTTGCGCACGACGTCGGTCGACTGGCCGATACCGTGGACAAACACGTCCACCTGCTCGATCGCGGGCGTCTCGATGGGTTTAAAACCAAACGGCTCGAACACGCCGGCCGCAATCTGTTGCATCTTTTGCCAGGCGCGCATCTCGGCGCCGATAAGGTCGCGGGTTCCCTCCGCCTTCTGTGCCTGCATGGGCAAACACCTTTCTTTTGTATCGCGTCATAGGTAGTGGACATTATACGGCACAAAGCAGCAACGCGGCGGCGCGCCTGACCGAACGAGGGTATGGGGACTCGTTCGGCCAGACGCGCCGCCGCTGTTTGTGATCCCTTTTCCTCCGTCCCCTTCGGATCACGTGATCCCTTGGGGACGGAGGAATAGGGATCATTTCGTAGGCCCGTGGCCGCCTTGGAAGCCGAATGACGGCACGAGCATCCATTCGGCTTCCAAGGCGGCCACGGACAGAACGGGACGAACAGAAAAGAGCGACGGACGCCTACTCCCCCGCCACGCTCGCGCGCAGCTTGGCGGCGATGGGCTCGGATACCAGCAGGAACACGAGCATGACCACGGAGCACGCCAAGCACACGATCCAGGTGCTCGCAAAGGAGCCCGAGACGGCAAAGAGCACGTAGACCTGCCACAGCTCACCGACAAAGCTCATGCCAGCAAGCACCGCCGAGGTAGCGATAACGGTGAGCGAGCCCAATACGCGGCCACTCACCTTATCGGCAACATGGCCGATAACGAGCGAACCCACGACGCTCACTACGGTGGAGATGGCATTGGAGATGTTGTACTGCGCAAGGGAAATGCCCAGGTCGCTGACGACGAGCGGCTGAAACAGGCTCATGCAGTTAACGAAAATCGTGTGGCACGTGGCCATGATGACAAAGCCGGAAGCCACCACGAGCCAGCCGGGGAAGAACTTACGCTGCTGGGACATACTGTTCCTTTTTTAAACAAACGAGTAGCAAGATTGGGTGCTACCGGTGGTCGGCGATGTAGCCCAAAGCGACGGCGGCATAAGCCGCGGCGCCAAGGGGAAGCTCGGCATCGCTAAAACGTGCCTTGGGATGATGCTGAGCAAAATGCTCGTCCGTATCAGTCACGGCAGCGCCCACGGTAAAGTACGCACTCGGAATCTCGCTCGAAATCAACGCGAAGTCCTCGCTCGCCATGGCGTGGAACAGCGGCAGGAAGGCGGCCTTGGGCAGCACCGCGCCCACGTAGCCAAGCGACGCCTGCGTCATATCGTCATCGAGTACGAGCGGGGGAACATCCGAGAGCGTCTCGATAGTCGCCGGCGTGCGATAGGTCGTGGCAACACCTTTGACGACCTCGGCGATGCGGGTCTTGAGGTGCTCCATGAGCTCGACATCGAAGCCACGCAGCGTTCCCTCGAGCACACAAGTGTCGGGGATGACATTTGCAGCCTGACCGCCGGCAAACTTACCCACGGTAAGCGCGACCTCCTTGGCCGCCGGCACTTCGCGAGCGATAAGCTCCTGAAGTGCCAGATGCACGTGCACACCCGCCGTAATGGGGTCGATGCAGATCTCGGGGCTCGAGCCATGACCGCCCTTGCCCTGCAGCGTGATGCGGAAACCGTACACGCCCGAGAGCGCCGGACTGCCGTAAAGCACCAGGCCAAGCGGCGACTGGCTATTGACATGCATGGCAAAGGCGACCTGAGGGCGCGGGTTCTGCAGCAGACCGTCGGCGATGGCGGCGCGGGCGCCCTCAAAGGTTTCCTCGCCCGGCTGGAACAGCAACTTAACCGTGGCGTTAGCGTCGACAAGCTCGGACTCGCGGGCCTTGAGCAGGCGCGCCGCACCAAGCAGTGCCGTCGCGTGCATATCGTGTCCGCATGCATGCATGCAGCCGTTGGTGGATGCAAAGGACTCGCCGGATTCCTCGGCAACGGGCAGGGCGTCCATGTCGCCACGGAGCATGATGACCGTACCGGCCTGCTCATTCGTGCAGACGCCATTACCCTGGGCCGCGGCGGCACCGGCGCCGACAAGGCCCACAACGCAGGAACCATCGACGAGCGTGGCAAATGGGATGTCCATCTCGGTCAGGCGCGCTTGGATATACGCAGAGGTCTGTGGGAGGCTATTACCCAGCTCGGGCATCTGGTGTAGATCGTGTCGCCACGCAGCGAGCTCGTCTGCAAAAGCCTGAGCTTCTGCAACAAGACCGTCACCGATAGCGGTCTGCGCCGCTGCGGTGGCCTTGGGCGCTGATTGCGGTTGAAGATTGGACAAAGCTGGTGCCATAGATGCCCTCCAGTATCGTTTTTGCAGCAAGCACTTTGATAGCATAAAGTGCAAGGTACTACTTTAAGGGCGAGGCATAAAAAATGCCGCCCCGGGAGGGCGGCGCAACAAGTTGTTTACAATTGCGGGCGCGGCTTTCGACGCAAAAAATCGAAGTGAGTCTCGCTCAAGATAATCGACAGGAAGATGAGCGCGAAGCCGGCGAGCAGGCGCGAGGTGAGCGCCTCCCCCATCAGCAGCACCGAGAACAGCACGCCCGAAGGCGACTCCATCGAAAGGAGCAGCGAGCCCGTCGAGGCCGGGACATGCGCCAGGCCGACGTTTTGGATGAGCAGAGCCGCGCATGTGCAGCCCACCGAGAGAAACGCCATCGCACTGATAAAGCTCGGCGTCCACACGGACAGAGGCGCTTGGGTCTCGAATAGCAGCGACGTTGCCAGGCTCAGCACGCCGTTGCCCACAAACATCCAAAACGTGATGACGTTGATGTCCATTTTGCGACCGTACTTGGCAGTCACCGCCATCTGGATGGCGAAAAAGGCCGCACCCGCCAGCGTAATGACGTCACCAATGTTGAATTCAACGCTATCGAGTGCGACGAGGCCAATGCCCGCTAGGCACAGCAGCGCGGCACCCAAGTTGTAGCGCGTGAGCTTTTCGCCGCTCAGGAAATAGCTCGCGAACGGCACAAGGATGCAATACGTGCCCGTCAAAAAAGCATTCTTGCCCGCCGTAGTATGTGCCAGACCGACCGTCTGCAACGCATAGGCCGCCCACATGAGCACGCCCATACTCAGGCCAATGATCAGGTTGCGAGCGTTGAGGTGCGCGATGATGCGCTTGTGGAAGACGGCAAACATGACCAACGCTGCGGGCAGAAAGCGTACATAGAGCAGCGCGAACACCGGAATGGTGCCGAGTGCGTCCTTCATAGTGGTAAAGGAGTAGCCCCAGATGACCGCCACCGAAAGGAGCAGAACCTTCCAGAACAGCGGCGAGCGAGCGCCGGCACCACGGGAGGTGCCGCCCGCACCCAGGTCCTCGCGAGCAACGGGGCTATCGGGCATCATTTCGATATTGTCAGTGACATGCTGGGGCATAGGGCATCCTCACACTCAATCTGGGCGTGGTGTCCGCACGCGTATGGCTGCGTGCCGCCTCATGGTCAAATAAAAACGGGACGCACCGGACCCCCGGCACGCCCCGCTACTGTAACAACAACCAAGCAACCCACGCAATCCAGCCCACTAAAGCGTCGGCAAAGTGAACCTCGATGTTTTGCCAATGTCACGCTGTCGCGCTAAATAAGTTTCGTACTCTCCAGCTTTTCGATGATCCAGTCGTTGGCTTTGATAACCGGGCGACGGAAGACGACGCCCAGGGCCAGCGACGGAATCAGATAGCTCGCCAGAATGCCCAACTCAACCCAGTACTCCATATGGTAGGCGCCGGCCATGGCAGCATGCATGGCGTTGATGCCATGGGTGAACGGCAGGAACGGGTAGATCGCCTGGAACACGGGGCCGGTCATCTCGATGGGGAACGTACCGCCCGAACCGCCGACCTGCATGACCAGCAGCACGACGGCGAGGGCCTTGCCGATATCTCCAAACGATACCGTAAGCGTGTAGACGATATTGGAGAACACGAGACTCGCGACCCAGCCCGCTAGCACAAACTGCAGCGGGTTGTCGCACTGAATGCCAAAGAACAGAATGTCGCCCGCGCACACGAGCGTTGCCTGCAGCAGAGCCAAACCGCCAAAGAACAGGTAACGACCCAGATAGATCTCGTGCAGGCGCACGGGGATGAGCTCGTTGATAAGCTCATCGTCAACCGAGACCTTCATCATGGCCGCCAGTACGATCGAGCCGACCCAGAGCGACAGAATCGTGTAGAACGGCGCCATGGCCGAACCGTAGTTGCGGATCGGATAGACCGGCTTACGGTCGAGTGCGACAGGGCCGGAAAGCGACACGGCCAGACCCTCGGGATCATTGCCGATCATCGTCTTGATCGTAGCGAGGTCATCCGACATCAAGGCGCCGTCGAGCTCGTCCTTGAAAGCGCTGATCTTGTCCGACGCCTCGCCCAGCTGATCAGAAGCCTTGTTGACCAGCTTTGCAGCCTTGGAGAGGCCCTTTGCCAGCGAACCGGATGCGTCGGTCAGACCGTCTACGGCGCTATCCAGATCGCCCGAGATGCCATCCAGCGAGTCCAGGATGCCCGAAACCGTCTTCTTGAGCTCCTTGGCCTTAACCGAGAACGTGGAATCGTAGTCGGACTTGGCTCCCGAAATGCCCGCCTTGGCATCGGCGATGGCCTGGTCGACCTCGGCACGCGAGTTGTTGACCTCGGCCATGCTCTTCGTGAGCGACGTCGCGATGTTCGTCAGCTCATTGGCATTGTTGCGGTACTCCGTCGCGGTTTTGTCAAGCTCAGCAGCCGCGTCCTCAAGCCCTGCCTTGAGCTTATCGTTACTCACCTGGCCAGCAAGACTACGGAGCTCATTCGCCGTGGCATCAATCTCGTCGGCACGGTTCTTGAGTGACACTGCACCATCGTTGAGCTGAGACACCGTAAGATTGACATGCTTGTTTGCAGCGTCGAATGCCTTTGCGAGCTCGGTAGAAACGTTATCGAACGAACCTGCGCTCCCATCAATAGCGGCATCGATCGCATCGCTGGCAGACTTGAGCGCTTGCTCGGAATCGGCAATACCGCTCTCGGCATGCTGCATGAGCTGCTTCACCGACTCCTCGGTCGATCCGGACTGTTTGAGCATGCCGCCCGCCGATGTCAGTGAATCGGACGTAGAACTCAAAATGCCCGCAAGCGACGTTGCACTGGCCTGAACGTCCTGCAGGTCCTGGACCGAATCGCCCAGCGTCGAGGACAGATTGGCGATAAAGTTGCTCACCTGGTCGGTGCTCATATAGTCGAGCAGGCTGGACACGGTCTTAAGGCCGATGGTCGTGATGGTCTTGGTAAAGGTCTCGTTGACCTGACTCTGGACGGCGCTCGAACCCTTTTCAGTCACGATCTGCGCGATGGCGTTGGCCTTCTGGTTCTCATAGAACTCGATATCGGCGTGCTTCACCTCGGTCGAGAAAAGCGTCATCATGTCGGCGCTAAACGTTTTAGGGATAACGACGGCAGCGTAGTACGCGCCCGACTTAACGCCCTCAATCGCCTTATCGCGGTCGTTGAGGACGACCCAATCGAAGTTCTCGTTGCCGCGCAGGGTGGAGGTTACGTTTTCGCCCACGTTGACCTCGACGGGAATCAGATCGCTCTCGTAGCCCTCGTCGGTGTTGACCACGGCGATCTTGAGATTGCCGGTGTTGCCATACGGATCCCAGCTTCCGGCGATGTTAAACCACGCGTACAGGCACGGCACGATAATGAGACCCATCACGACAATCAAGCCAATCACGGAGCGAGACACGTTTTGGACATCGCGCTTAAACAGGTGCAGGATGTTTTTCATTTATGCCTCACCTCCTTTGGAGTGCTTGCCAAGCGGGGTGGTGTCCCCGTCGTTTCCGTTTACGTTGTCAACGCCGTCGGCATCATGAGCTTTACGATGCGCACCGGTATGCGGCAGACGGCTCGTGGGCTGTTCGCTGTCCTTGGTGCCCCGCTCGCTGGCGTTGAGACCAAACATGCGACGGGCAGCAGGAATGGCGGCCGTGTGCTCGCGCATCTCGCGACGCAGGTCCTCATCCGAAAGCGCCGAGATGCGCATCTGGGTATTGAGGCTCGCGCGGATGTACTCGATGTTGATGAGCCAGCCACAGATGGCGATAACCGAAATGATCCAGATAACGAGCAGGATGATCTTGCCGTTATTGTCGATATCGAGCACCGTCGAAAGCACAAAGAGCAGAACCTGCACGCCTACCACGGCGGCAAAACCGCCCTTGATGTAGTACGGGTAGCGATGCTCAAACGCCACGGCATGATCGAGCAACTCGCGACGGTACGAATCCGAATCGAGCATGACGCGCATGGCCGTGCGCAGCGAATAGCGCTGGCGCGGCAGGTCGTTGGACTCGCAGATCATGAGCCCCGTCGTGGAAAGCTGTTTATCAAAGAGCAGGTTGAGGTTGAGCAGCAACGGGCGCAGCTGCAGACCGATAAAGAGCGCCACGATCAGGAACACGCCCAGGATGCACAGGTTGAACAGGTAGTTGAACGAATACATGCCACCGACGGTCTCGCGCAGCAGGTTGATGCCATAGGTGAAGGGCAGCAGCGGATGCAGCCATTGGAAGAAGCCGGGCATCATCTCGATGGGATACATGCCCGATGAGCCGGGGATCTGCACAATGACGAGGATGACGCCAATGGCTTTACCGATATGCTTAAAGGTGGTGGACAGCGCATAGATGATGTTGACGTAAGTGAACGAGATAGCGATGCCGCCCAGCACAAAGAGCAGCGGATTGACGCACTGAACGCCAATGACCAGGTCGCCCACCGTAACGATAATGGCCTGGAACGCGCCCAGGATCACCAGGAGCAACCAGCGGCCAAAGTAGCCCTGACGCGCGGTAAAGCTGCCGATGCCTTCGCGGTCGACCTCGAGCTTGTAGATGGCGATAAGCACGTAGCCGCCCACCCACAGCGCCAGATTGGTATAGAACGGGGCAATGCCCGAACCAAAGCTCTTGACCGGGTAAATTGACTTTGAGGTCAGCTCGACCGGAGATGCCATGAAGTCTGCAACATCATCGACGTCGACGCCCATCAGGCCGGCCAGCTCGCCCATGGACTCGGAGGTCTGTAGCGCCGCGATGTCGTTGGCGGCGGTTGCGAGCTTGTCCTGGACCTTGGCAAGCGAGGCATCGGTCTGGGACAGCGTGGTCTTGGCCTGACCGAGCGTGGCGTTGAGTTGCGAAAGTGTACCGCGCGCACTTGCAATAGTAGGCGTGAGGCCAGACACGATTCCCGTCAGATCACCCGAGACGGCGGCAAACGAATCAAGTGCGCTCGAGACCTTCGGCAGCGCGTTTTGACCCAGGTCCGTCTGAGCCTGGCCAAGGTTGGTCGCACCGGTCTGAATTGCATTATTGATAGCGTCGCTGGCACCCGAGACAGCCGCAGCGTCATTCGCCATGGCGCTCGACTGCGCAGACAGACCGTCCTTGATGCTCTGAAGCTTTTCATTCTGCTCGCGGAGCAAATCGATGATCGATACAATGCGCGCGTCAATTTCCTTGGAACCTGTCGACGTGTCATTGACGAGAATTTCCAAGTGCCCGATAACGGCCTTATTGTGGTCGATCGTCGCTTGGAGAGACTCAAGCGAGTTGTCGATACGGGTAGTCGTAGATGCGACCGTGCCCGTCAGCTTGCCAATCGCAGCGTTTGCGGAGGCTGACGTCTTGGTGAGCGCAAGGCTGCCTTCCGAGAGCGCCTTGGAGAGCGAGGCGACAGAGTTGCCCGCCGTGGCGCGAGCCTCGCCCAGCAGGTCATTGCCCTGGGAGATCGCCTGCGTCAGCGACGGCGCCTGACCCTGCAGACCGGCAAGTGCCGCATCTGCCGAGGCAATGGAACCACTCGTCTTATCGATGGCGGCATTCATGTCGCCAATCGAATCACGCACTTCGCCCAACGTATCGGAAGCCTCTGATACCGAACCGGCCAACGAATCCTGAGTCTGGGTTGCCTTGTCCTTTAAATCGACTCCGGCATCCTTGGCAATACTGGCAACGGTCTCGCCCACCGTGGAGACAAATTCCGAGTTGATCTGCTCCTCGATGGTGTTTGCACCGGTGTCGGTAACCTTGGGCGCAATAGCGCTCTTCTTCTCATTGACGTAGTACGTAAGCTTGGGCTGATGGTAGTTGCCGTCGAGCATCGAAACCAGGTTATCCGAGAAGTTCTTGGGGACTACGATGGCCGCATAGTACTCACCGCTCTCGACGCCCTCTTTGGCATCGGCCGCAGAATCGACGAAGGTCCAGCCCAGCTGATCGTTCTCCTTGAGCTGATCGACGACCTGATCGCCCGCGTTGAGCTCGCCCACCAGGTCGTTTTGGGTGCCCCGATCGTTGTTGGCGATGGCAATCTTGATGCCCTGGGTGTTTCCGTACGGATCCCAGTTGGCCACGATGTTGTACCAGGCATACAGCGAGGGAATAACGCACACGCCAAGGGTAACCACCAAGGCGACGGGGTTCACAAGCAGTCGCTTAATGTCGCGCTTAAATATCGCAAAGGAGACCTTTGCATTGGATAGTTTGCTGCCGAGACTCACGCTTGGACCATCCATCCTGTCGTTGAATCGAATCGTACTATCGATAACCATTGTACGTAAGCGCTTTAGCGTCTCAGAGCACAATGGTATTGAGTTTTGCGGGTAGCAATATACTACGAAGACGAATTAACGTACAGTTGTACAGTATCTTTAATTTCAGCAGGTCACAAAACCACAACCCGCACAAATTAGCAATTCAAATAGTCATCGGGGACGTTCTTAAACGACTGGTCAAACAAGAACGCCCCCAACGACTAGTTTGGACCACGGTAACATCGATGTTTTAGCAATGCCAGCGAGCGGGCGCCAGAGCGAACAAATTGGCATGAAAAGAGGACGGCATAGACCTTCTGGTCATGCCGTCCTCTTTGAATGACAAGTTGTCGCTCTGGCGCCCGCGCAGCGTCGACTGGTCCGCCGTTCGTTAGAACGGCGGAACTGAGGGCAGCGTCGAGCCGTTACGCGGTTTGGTAAAACCGCGTAACTACCTAACTACATCAAGTTGCAAACAGCCGCCGCGAAGGCAACGGGGTCCTCGGGGAGGATACCCTCGACCAGCAGGGCCTGATCGTAGAGCAGACCAGAGTACTGCTTGATCTTGTCGGCGTCGCCTGCCTTCTGGGCAGCGACAAGCTTGTCAAAGACCGGGTGCTTGGCGTTGAGCTCGAGCACGCGCTGGCTCTTGGGCATGCCGTCGGGCGCGCCCTCGGGTCCCTTCTGGAGTACCTTCTCCATCTCAAGCGAAAGCGGACCCTCGGTGGTGATGCAAGCGGGGGCATCGGTCAGGCGCGCGGAGACGGCAACTTTCTCGACCTTGTCACCGAGTGCCTCTTTCATAGCGCTAAAGAGGTCCTCGTTCTCCTTGGTGGCGTCCTCGGCCTCCTTCTTCTCATCCTCGGTCGCCAGGTCAAGATCACCGGTCGCGACGTTCTTGAGCTCCAGATGACGATCCTCGACCTCGGGCTCGGCACCGTCGGCCACAGCCTTCTCGGCAGCCTCGCGGGCAGCATCGTCCTCGTAGATCTTGGGCATATCGGCGGCAACGTACTCACGCATGGCCTGGAAGGTAAACTCATCCACGTCCTGCGTCAGAAGCAGCACGTCATAGCCGCGGTCGAGCACGCCCTTTACCACGGGCATCTTGGCCAAGCGCTCGCGCGAATCGCCGGCGGCGTAGTAGATGGCCTTCTGATCCTCGGGCATGCCCTTGGCATACTCGGCCAGTGTAATCATCTTCTGTTCCTTGGCAGACCAGAACAGCAACAGGTCGGCGAGCTCATCGGCCTTCATGCCATAGCTCGAGTAGATGCCGTACTTAAGGCCGCGGCCAAAGTTCTCAAAGAACTTCTCGTAGGCCTCGCGGTCGTTGTCACGCATATCCTCAAGGTCAGCGGTGATCTTCTTTTCCACACGCTTGGCGATGGCCTTGAGCTGACGGTTCTGCTGCAGCGTCTCACGCGAGATGTTGAGCGACACGTCGGCGGAATCCACGACGCCGCGGACAAAGTTGTAGTAGTCGGGCAGCAGGTCGTCGCACTTCTCCATGATCAGGACATTGGAGCTGTAGAGCGCCAGACCCTTCTCGTAATCCTTGCTGTACAGATCGAACGGCGCGCGGCCCGGCACAAACAGCAGGGCGTCATACTCGAGCGTGCCCTCGGCATGGAAGCTGATGGTGCGCGCAGGATCGTCAAAGTCGTGGAACGTGAACTTGTAGAACTCGTCGTAGTCCTTCTGCTCGACATCGGAGCTGCGCTTTTTCCAGATCGGCGTCATGGAGTTGACGGTCTCGAGCTCCTGGTAGTCCTCGTACTCGGGCGTGTAGTCATCGCCAGCATCCTCGGGCTTGGGCTTCTGGCGGCTCTTGGACACCATCATCTGGATCGGGTAACGCACATAGTTACTGTACTGCTGAATTAGGCTCTTGAGGCCCCACTCGGTCAGGAAGCGATCGTAGGTCTCGGCCTCGCCGTCGGCATCGAGCTTCTCGTTCTCGCGCAGCGTCAGGATGACATCGGTACCGTGCTCGGCACGCTCGCCGTCCTCGATGGTGTAGCCCTCAAGACCGTCGGATTCCCACACATGGGCGACATCCGCGCCGTAGGCGCGGCTGACGACCTTCACATGGCTGGCGACCATAAAAGCCGAGTAGAAGCCCACGCCAAACTGGCCGATGATGTCGACATCCGAACCCTGCTGCTCGGCGTTCTCGGTCTTAAACTCCTCGGAGCCGGAATGGGCGATGGTGCCCAGATTGCGCTCGAGCTCCTCGGCGGTCATGCCAATGCCGTTATCCGAGATGGTAATGGTGCGGGCGTCTTTATCAAAGGAGACGCGAATGGCCAGGTCGCCCTGGTCGATCTTGACGCTCGGGTCCTGCAGGCTCTTAAAGTTGAGCTTGTCGACGGCGTCGCTCGCGTTAGAGATAAGCTCGCGCAGGAAGATTTCTTTATTGGTGTAGATGGAGTTGATCATGAGGTCGAGCAGTTTTTTGCTCTCGGTCTTAAATTGACGCATGTGCAGTCCTTTCGCGCTACCCCTGTCCGCAAAAACGGCTCGGTCGCCCGAGCCGCATCGCAGACCTGCTATGTTCAGACTTAGATTTTATAACCCATTAACGCGCATATATACATACGGAATCGAAAAACTGTATGTCCGAGCGCTCTGATGCGCCAATTGCCAAGGAGTGTCCCAAACTGCCGGCAGGAAAGGAACGTTCCTATCTGCCATCTACGCGCTTGGCCATCCAGGCATGAGGCTGGCCCTCGTCTTCGTAGTCCACCGGGGCAATCTGCGTGTAGCCCGCCTTGGCATAGAGCGGCAGCACGTATTCCTGAGCATGCAGCTTAATGAGCTTGGCGCCGGCATCACGCGCGCACGTATCACTGGCCTCGACAATCTTGCTCGCCAAACCGCGACGGCGCATGCTCGGCAGCACGGCCACGCGCCCCATAATGTAGGTCTCCCCCGCCGCGACACCTTCGTCCAAGTCGCACGCCGGCGACACCGGAGCCTCTGCGTCAGCCGCGCGCTCAAGCTCTTCGGGAAACACGCGCGAGCAACCGGCAAGCTCGCCGTCTACATAGAGCGTCACATGAATGCAGTTCGGATCCTCGTCGATAGCGTCGAACTCATTCTCGTAGCCCTGCTCGTCCATAAAAATGACGCGGCGCACCAACGCCGCGTCATCAAAGCATCCCGTCTTAAGTTGGATATCCATGGCTGCCCTTTCATTCAATGCGAACGTTAGGGACAGATTTTAGCGAAAATGAGCTCCGCGCACGCTAAACTTCGCGCGAGCCTTCGCCAGGCAATCGTAATGACCCACGTTATGGGCATCGCTCGCGATGAAGCTGTACAGGTTCTGATCGAACAGGCGCTGTGCCGGCTTTTTCTCGCGACCAAAGCGACCGCCGGCAATAAAGTCCGCCGAAGCCTGCAGCTTGCAGCCCATATCGACCAGGCGCTCCGCCACGCTTACATCCTTTTGAACCGCACGATAGCGCTCAGGATGAGCGATGATCACCTGGTAGCCACGGCACTGCAAATCGTAAATCGTGTTCTCGTACTCTCTAAACGCATACGCATCGGCATGCGTCGAAAGCTCGAGCAGAAACTCGTTGGTCCCATCGAAATGCAAGTGCTCCGCGGCATCGATACCAAGCTCAACGAGCTTTCGATGGTTGACCTCGAAGCCCATCTGGAGCGGAAAACCGTCAGCGTTATCGCGCAGCAGCTCAAAGGCATCCCACATCTTGTCGTAATCAAAATAGGGATCACGGCAGTGAGGAGTGCAAACAATTCTGGTTACACCAGCCCGCTTGGCAGCCTCGAGCATCGCCAAGCTCTCATCGAGATCGGCGGCGCCGTCGTCTACACCCGGCAAGATATGGCAATGAATGTCACGCATAGGTCAGCCTTAATCAACTAAACGTTTGCTCGGTTGGTGAAGATGCCCTTTTTGGAAGTCCCCTGATCGTCGGAGCCCTTCTTCACCTTCTTACCGTCCTTGGTGTAGTAGGAGTAGTAGTACTCGCTGGTCTCGGTCTCGCAGTAGTTCATAACGGTACCGATGAGCTTGACCTTCTCGGACTTTTTAAGCTGACCGATGGCGTTGAGCGCCTCCTCGCGCTTGGTGAAATCCTCACGCACCACGAACAGCGTGCCGTCGGTCAGGCTGGCAATCTCGGCAGCATCGATGAAGGTGCCGACCGGGGGAGCATCAAAGATGACGTACTGGAACTTGGCGGACAGCGCCTTTACCAGCTTGGCAAAGCGGTGAGAGACGATGATGTCGGCAGGATTGGGAATATGCGGCTCGGCATCGAGGAAGTAGAAGTTCTTCTGACCCGTCTCGACAATTGCCTGGTCAATGGAGATCTGCTCGGAAAGGACCGCATAGAGTCCGCCGCGCGAACGAACGCCGAGCATATCGGAAAGGGACCTGCGGCGCATATCGGCCTCGACCAGAAGCACGGACTTGCCGCTCGTGGCGATTGCCTGAGCAAGGTTAATGGAAACCGTAGACTTGCCCTCGTTGGGAATCGAGGAGGTAACGGTGATGGTGCGGATGGGGTCGTCCACGCTCGCAAAGCGGATGTTGGCCAGAAGGGTCTTGGCGGCATTCTGTACAACGAGCTTGTCGGTGTTCTTTGCCTTAGCCATGCCTATTTACCACCTTTCATAGCCGGAATTCGGCCAACAACGGGAATGCCCAGGAGCTCTTCTGCCTCTTCGGCACCGCGGATGCGGGTATTGAGCATGTCTGCCAAAACGACATAGGCGACTGCGATAAAGATACCGGCGAGGAACGCGACGGCAATATACAGCGTGCGCTTGGGGCCGCTGGGGGCTTCGGGGGTCTTAGCCTCGTCGATAACGTTGATGCTCTGGGCAGCGCCGACGTTCTGAGCGACCGTACTCACCGAGCTGGCCATGGCCTTTGCGACCTTAGCCGTCTCCTTGGCATCGGTGCCGGTAACCGAAAGCGTAATGACACGCGTGGTGGTCTCGGAGGAAACAGACACCTTGTAGTCATCCAGATCGGTGAGGCCCAGTTCCTTGGCGGCGCCGCTCTTAACGCTATCGCTATCCAGCAGCGTGGCGATATCGTTGGAAAGCATCTGACTCGCCGAGAGATCGTTGTAGCTCATCTGACCGCTATCGTCGGTCTTGGCGAGAATGTACATGCTCGTCGTCGCGGTATAGGTGTTGTCCATCGCAACGAAGGACACGATGCCCATGGCGATCGCGCAGACCACCGGAAGGGTGATGACCAGCTGAAGGTGCTTCTTCAGCAGCTGGAACAGTTCGAGAAGGGTCATGCAGCTTGCCTTTCATTTCCCCAGTTCGGATTGACAAAACTGTCCGTATGTTATCACATCTTTTTACCGAGACCAAACTCTATACATAAGAAACAGGCTCTCCTGTAAAAATGTCGGAAGCAATCGTAAAATTGCACAACAACGCCGCACCCGAAAGTCAAATGCGGCGTCTGCATCAATATCTATGTTGTATCGCTATGCGAATGGCTCGTCCTGCCGTATGGGAAACGTCACCGTAATGGTGGTTCCCACGCCCAACTCGCTCGACAGATCGAGCGTGGCGTGATGATACAGGGCCGCATGCTTGACAATTGCAAGCCCCAGACCGGTTCCGCCGCGCGCCTTGGACCTACTCTTGTCCACGCGATAGAACCGCTCAAATACCTTGCCCTGTTCTTCAGGCGCGATACCGATTCCCGTGTCGGCGACCGCAAGGAACGGATGGCCTTCGTCGTTGGTGCCGCACTGCAGCGTAACCGCACCGCCGGGTCGATTGTAGCGGATGGCGTTGCTCGCCAGATTATAGATGAGCTCGTCAATCAAGCGCGACACGCCTTCGATGACCACAGGCTTGGTCTCATGACTTATCGTCACATTCGCCTGACGGGCGACCTGTTCAAGACGCTGCTCAACCGCGTAGATGGCACGCGAGAGCTCAATAGGCTCCGTGGAACCAATGGGCACCGCCTCGCCCTCAGTTGCACGCTCGGCCTCGTCCAAGTTAGACAGCGTAAGGATATCGTTGACAAGCGCTGCCAAGCGGCCCGCCTCACGATAGATGCGACCGCCAAAGTTGCGCAGGTCGCCCTCGCCCTCGACCATGCCGTTTGCGATGAGCTCGGCATAGCCCGAAATCGCCGTAAGCGGCGTCTTGAGCTCATGGGTGATATTCGCCGTGAACTCGCGGCGCATACGGTCGTTGTCCGCTAGCACCGCCATTTGGCGCTTGAGTTCCTGGCGCTGCGACTCGATACGCTCAAGCATGGGGACCATCTCGGCATAGGCGTGCTCATAGCTACGGCGTGGGTGGTCCAAATCCACCTCTTGCAACGGCGCGATGATGGCACGGGACTCGCGGCGCGCCATAAAAAACGAGAGTACCGCACCCGCTGCTGCGATAAGCAGCATCGGCGCCACCATCGACAGCAAAATCGCCGTAACGCCAGGCTGGGCCTGCGCCAAGCGGACAACCTGGCCGTTATCAAGGGCGACGGCGCGATACAGCATAATCTCGTCGAGCGTAGAGCTTGCGCGCTCCGCGGAACCCAAACCACTCTCAAAGGCCTCGATGACCTCGGGGCGATCGCCATGGTTGGGCAGTGTGGAAGGCGACGCCTCGTTGTCGTAGGCAACCGATCCATCCTTGTTAATCAGCGTGATTCGCAAGTCCTCGCGATCAAGGCTACGCAAGAACGGGATGGGCTCCTGCTGTTCGTCGAGAGCGGCAGCAATGAGCTCGGTTTCCTGCGCCAGATTGGTACTCGTGGCATCCGCCAAGGTGTTTTGCACAAAGAACGCACCCAGCACCGTAAACGCCACGATAACCGCCATGGCGCAGACAAAGATCGTCACAAAAACGCGGTGCGACAGCGTATGTTTTCCCTGGGGGGCGAAGACCACGGGTTACTCCTCCGATGCGGTGGCCGCGGTGTCGTCACCTTCGGCACCATCACCGGCAGAAGGCTCGGCCAAGCGGTAGCCCACGCCGCGCACGGTCTCGATGGCGCTGGCATGCTCGCCCAGTTTTTGGCGAAGCGTCTGCACGTGCACGTCAACGGTGCGCGAACCGCCGTCGAAGTCCCAGCCCCACACGCTCTGCAGCAACGACTCGCGGGTAAAGACCACGCCGGGCTTGCGCATGAGGTACTCGAGCAGGTCGAACTCGCGCAGGGTGAGCTTAAGCGGCTCGCCGGCAACGGTCACCTCGCGATGGCTGGGCGAGAGCACGATGTCGCCCACGCTGAGCACATCGCTCGCCTGCTTGACCATGCCGCCGCGACGCAGCAGTGCGCGGCAGCGGCTCGCAAGCTCCATGAGCGAAAACGGCTTAGTCAGGTAATCGTCGGCACCGCCATCGAGCGCCATCACCTTGTCGAGCTCGGTATCCTTGGCGGTAAGCATCATGATGGGCACCGTCGCCGTCAGGCGATCGGCACGCAGTCGACGCATAATCGCCAAGCCATCGGTATCGGGCAGCATGATGTCGAGCAGGACGGCATCGGGTACCCGTCGCGCCACGGCAGCCTTAAACTCACCGTCGCACGAAAAGCCTTCGGCCTCAATCCCCTGCTTGCGCAGTGCATAGACCGTCAAATCCCTGATGTTGTCATCGTCCTCGACGTAATAGATCATGTTGAACCCCTTTGCGGCCGGCATGACCGCATCTTAACCCTAAAGGTACCTTTACTAGATGGTATCAGCCAAAACGTCCCGTCAAATAATCCGCCGTGCGCGGATCGGTCGGATTCTTGAAGAGTTGCGCGGTGGGCGCGTGCTCCACCAGCTCACCCAGCAAAAAGAATGCGACCGAATCGGAGATACGCGCCGCCTGCTGCATATTGTGCGTAACGACCACGAGCGTGCAGGTCTCTTTGAGCTCGCAGGCCAGCTGCTCCACCACCAGCGTCGACACAGGGTCGAGTGCCGAGGTCGGCTCGTCCATCAGCAGAATGTCGGGCTGCACGGCAAGTGCGCGGGCGATGCACAGACGCTGCTGCTGGCCGCCCGAAAGGCCCAGACCCGACTCTTTGAGCTTGTCCTTGACCTCATCCCATAGCGCAGCGCGACGAAGGGAGTCCTCGACCAGCTCATCCAGCGCAGCGCGATCGCGCACACCCATACCGCGCGGACCATACGCGACGTTGTCGTAGATGCTCATGGGAAACGGGTTGGGGCGCTGGAACACCATGCCCACGCGCTGGCGAAGGCGGCAGATGTCGTAGTCGCCCAGGATATCTTGACCATCGAGCGCAATCTTGCCCTCGATGCGGCAATCCTTGATGCCGTCGTTCATGCGGTTAAAGCAGCGCAGCAACGTGGACTTTCCGCAGCCCGAAGGCCCGATGAACGAGGTGATCTGCTTGTCGCGGATCTTGATATTCACGTCCTTGAGCGCATGGTGGTCGCCATAGAACAGGTCGAGGCCCTCGACATCGATACGCGTCGGCGAGGCGGCAAGATCCTCTGCCGTGGGGCGAGTCGCATCCCCAACCTCGCGCTCGCGCGCGGCCTCGGCCTGCGCTTTCATGAGTTCTTCAAGCTCCGTGGGCTCCACAGCCGCAGCAGCCGTCATACCGCATACCTCCACATCGATATCAATTCAGCAGTATCGATAGTAGGAATCGCGGCTCATATGCACGTGAGCGCATTGTCAAGTGTTTGTAAGGGCACACTGGCTATGCGGCGGGCAGCTCGATGGTGAATATCGTGTGTTCGGGCGTCGATTCACATGCAACGGTACCGCCGTGCGCGCATACGATCTCCTTGGCGATGGCAAGCCCCAGTCCAGCGCCGCCGCGATTGGTCGCACGCGCCGCATCCAGGCGATAGAACTTCTCAAAGATCACCTTGAGCTTTGCCTCAGGGATGGGATCGCCCTGATTGATAAAGCGCACGCGCACGCCACCGCCGTCCCGGCGTCTGGCCTCGATCGTGATGGTCGAGCCCTCATAGCTATAGGCAATAGCGTTTTTCATGATGTTGTTGAACACGCGAGCCATTTTGTCGCCATCCACGAGCACCGTCAGGTCCTCGCGAATATCAACTTGGACTTCCTTATGCTGCTCGTTGAGGATGGGATAGAACTCGTCAGCCACCTGAGCCAGCAGCAACCCCAGATCAACATAGCCGCGCGTGAGCACGATATCGTGGAAGTCAAAGCGCGTGATATCGAAGAACTCTTCGATGAGCGCATCGAGCCGGTGCGCCTTGTCGAGAGCCACGCCCGTAAAGTGCGCACGTTGCTCAACCGGCAGCTCAGGAGCCTCTTGCAGCAGCGAAAGATAGCCCACTACGCTCGCAAGCGGGGTGCGTAGGTCATGTGCCAAGTACGTAACCAGATCGTCCTTGCGATGCGACTCGTCACGCAGAGCTTGCTGCACCTTGCGCTCACGGTCACGCACGCGGTTAAGGGCGCCCTCGACCTCCAAGAAGTCGCCGTCGATGTTATCCCAGGTGTCGGGGTGATCGATCAGGCGATCTTGAATACGAGCGGCCAGCACACAATCGGCATGCTGCTCGCCCTGCTCGTAGCCCTGGTAGCACAGGGCGCGGCCACACAAGAACAGCACGCACGCGGCAAGCGCCAGCACAAAGCCAAGCATGTTGAATACAAAGCCGGCATCGAACAGCACCGGCCCTTCGATGCCGCCGAGCGCCATGGCGCCAATCGCCAACGTCATGGCCCACGCGGCGCCGCCAATCACCACGCAGCAGCACACGATCTCAAATCGATCGATCAGCAAAAAGCCGACAAGCAGCACCGCCAAGATTCCGACGATGTTGTCGATGCCAATCAGCAGCAGGCTCAGCAAAAAGAGCAGCACCGTTGCAAGCGCGCGGTTGTCGACGACCGACCTCACGTATTCAAAGAGCCGATCGGGCACCTCGAACGCTTGCTTATCGTCTTTTGTCATATCAAGATCCTCACAAGCGAAAAGCGTTATTCGATGATGTAGCCGACGCCCCAGACGTTTTTGATAAAGCGTGGCTTTTGTGCGTCGTCGCCGATCTTTTCGCGCAAGTGGCGAATATGCACCATCACCGTATTGTTGGAGCCGGGCATAAAGTCCTCGTTCCACACCGCGCGGAACAGGTCCTCCACGGCCACCACGCTGCCGCGATGCTCGACCAGATACAGCAAGATTGAATACTCGGTGGGCGTGAGGCGAACCGGTGAACCGTCCACTGTCACGGAACGAGCATCGCGGTTGATCTCCAAGCCGTCGAGCTGAATGGTCGGCGACTCGGCCGCCTGTGCACGGCTACCGTAGCTGGTGTAGCGGCGAAGCTGAGCGTGCACGCGCGCGATGAGCTCCAGCGGACGGAACGGCTTAACCACGTAATCGTCCGCGCCAAGCGAAAGGCCCCCGATCTTGTCTTGCTGGGCATCGCGCGCCGTCAGCATGATCACGGGATAGGTATGGCTGGAACGGATCGTACGCAGCAGCTCAAACCCATCGATATCGGGCAGCATGACATCAAGCAGCGCCAGATCGAACTCCTGCTCCAAAATCGCCTTGGCAGCATCGGCCCCGCTATAGGCAATCTGGACGTCAAAGCCTTCTTTTGTAAGGTAGATGCCAACTAGGTCGGCAATGGCCTTCTCGTCATCAACTACCAGTATGCGCTCGTTCATGCGTGCTCCTCTCGCGCTCCATTATGCCCGAGGCTACGCACGCCACACACAACAAGCGTGGGTGATTAAGTCGGCCTTAAGCACCCTTGTGCCCGTTCGGGCGCGGATGTGGGCCACGCACGCGATGATCGCCGACGCCGGCAAACGATATACTCTAGTTTCAGAAGAGACCATCCCGTCGAAAGCGAAATCTGTGAAGTCCCTCACCTCTTTTGCAAAGCGCTCAGCCCAGCTTGCCGCCGGCTTTGTCTGCGCTATCGCCCTTGCCGCTGGCGCGCCCACCGTCGCCGGCGCCCAAGTGCTCACGACCGACAATGTTTGCGGCAAAACCGCCGATGCGCGCGGCATCACGGCCGAAAACCTGCCCGATATCGATGCGACCAATGCCCTCGTCATGGGCAAAGACGGCACCGTCTACTATGGGCGCGGCGCCGATGAGCAGGTCAAGATTGCCTCGATCACCAAGGTCATGACCGCAATCCTAACCGTCGAGAATTGCAAGATGGACGAGAAGGTCACGGTGAGCAACGCCGCAGCCACCGTGGGTAATTCGACCGCCGGCTTGCTCGAAGGCGACGAGCTTACCGTTGAGCAGGCACTGCGCGGCCTGATGATTCCCTCGGGCAACGACGCCGCCATCGTTCTCGCCGAATATGTGGGCAAGAAGATCGACCCTAAGACCAAAGACGCCGAGGCCACATTTGTGAAGGCCATGAACGAGCGCGCTAAGAAGCTCGGCTGCACCGGCACGGTCTTTGAGAACCCACACGGTCTGGACTTTGATGAGTGGGCTGGCGATATGCACTCAACCGCACACGACGTAGCGCTGATGATGCAGGAGGCCATGAAAAACGACACGATCCGCGAGGTCGTAGCGAGCGAGGATTCCTGGATCGAGGTCACGGGCGCCGACGGCGCCGACCATTCGCATTCCATGGACACGCATAACTATTTGCTGGGCCAAGATGGCAACATCGGCGGCAAGACCGGCACCACCGACGACGCGGGCTATTGCTTTACGAGCGCCTACAACCGCGACGGCGACGAGATCTACACCGTTATTTTGAACTCCACCACCACCGATCAGCGCTTTACCGATACCGCCACCCTTGCCAACTGGTACTACGGCCACAAGGTGACGGTCGCAATCGCCAACACGCAAGAAAAGACCGCCAACGGCAACCCGCTTATGGCACGCATTAGCCAGACAGATTGGACGGACAAGACGATCGACGCCACGCTCGCCGACCCCGCCGCACAGGCAACGGTGTTCTCACTCGCCGGCGAAGTGACCGAAAAAGTTAGCTACGATGACCTTTCGGGCACGGTGCATGTTGGCGACAAGGTAGGCAGCGTTACGCTCAAGCAGGACGGCACCAAGGTCGCCGTCATGGACCTGGTTGCCGACGAGGAAGGCACAGGGCCGAATCCCATTGAATGGCTCCTCGTGAAGCTCGACCGCTTGGGCCGCCGCATCGACAACCGCCCACTTGCGGCAGAGAGCGAGACCGTAGCCAAGGCACCCGAGGTGTAGGGCCGGAGCGATATCACATCGAACCAAATGAGGCGTCCAACGGGGCGCCTCATTTTTTGAGGATTCGAATCCCCAGTTAACATTCTTCTAATTAAAAAAGGGCCCCAAATGGGACCCTTCTTTCATGTCATACTGGCGGAGAGCTGGGGATGTCCGGGCATGCTACGCATGCCCTCCGGCTTCAAAGCCTGGCGGCTTTTCGCCCACGGGCTACAAACGCTTTCGCGTTTGCTTAACGCCCGTGCCCTCTCGGGTTCGAATCCCCAGCGCCCTTTCTCGATAATAAAAAAGGGCCCCCGATGGGACCCTTCTTTAAAGTTAAACTGGCGGAGAGCTGGGGATTCGAACCCCAGATGCCCTTTTGGGGCATACTCGCTTAGCAGGCGAGCACCTTCGGCCTCTCGGTCAGCTCTCCGTAACAGCCGTTCTATAGTAACCAAACAGCCAAGGATGGGCAAGAGGAAATTTTCTAATTGCCTAGCATCCTTTCCTCCTTGGAAGCTTCGCCTACCCCAGCGAACGGTTGAGGGAGCCGAGCTCGTCGTTGCCCATGGTGCGCCACATTTGGAAGATACAACCGCGTGCCAGGAAAAAGAAGCCGTTGTCGACCAGTTGCACAGCGGCATCTGCCAGCTGATTCGTCACGGCGGACACTGGCGGCAGCTCGAGTCCAGCCTTGCGGATGGTCTCGACCGCCTCCTCGAACGTCGGAGGCTCGCTGACGCCCATCTCATTCATAAGGCCCTGCATTTCTTCCAGCGCACTACTGCCCGATTCCTCACCGCGCGGCACCAGACGGTAACAAGCCAGCGCTAGGTCGAGCTGATCGCAATTCCAA
The DNA here is from genome assembly GCA_965147105.1 of uncultured Collinsella sp. GTDB lineage: Bacteria > Actinomycetota > Coriobacteriia > Coriobacteriales > Coriobacteriaceae > Collinsella. The sequence continues at coordinate 26,454 of CBCTIZ010000026.1, forward strand.
TAGGCAAACGCCAAGCGATAGAACAGGTAGCCGATTGCAGAACGATCGCTGGCAATACGTAGGCCGTGGCGCGCCACCTCGATAATCTCGTCAAAGCGCTCCAGACGCGCAAGCACGTTGATGAGCGCAAAGTGCGATTGCATGGACGAGCGTGCCAGATCGTAAAGATGGCGCACCTCGGGCAGTGCTCGTTCAAAGTCCTCTTGCTCGGCGTAAAAGCTGCAGATCTCGTGCTGGGCAAAGTACAGTGCATCGGGCGCACGAAGGATTCGCACAGAGCGGTCTTCTTCCAACACCGGTAGCACCATGCGCACCAGCTGGTTATCGCAAAACTGCGTTTGAACCGGACCTGTCGCCAAAAGCTCGGCGACGGCGCACTTAGCCTCCAACTCCTCGACAAGACGGGAAAAGCCTTCAAAGGCACCTGTACGGTCGACTTTTGCCTGCTCGCGCAATTCAACAACGCGGGCCACGTATGGGTCGTCGTCCTCTTCCATGACCTCCAACTCGTCAGCCGTATCGGCAAGCAGCAGATCGCGCAGCGCCGGCGGCAGTGTGCGATGGTCATCACGCGGACGAGCATGAACCTCCGCAGGCTCAATCGTCTCCGGAGCGGTTGACTCATACGCCTCAAGCACACGCTTGCACGGCATATCGTCCATGTCCATGCTCTCAAGATCCTTGGCGACAGGCACGCAATCGGCCAGATAGGCCGCGCGCCCAAAGAAATACGTTGCGACAACGCGCTCGCCCTGCTCACTGTCGGGAGCAGCAATCTGCACATAGCAGCGCGTGATGCAGGTGCCCGCGGCAAAACACGCTGCCGCAAGCGTAAGTGCCACGCGCGCATCGTGCTCCGCGGCCCAGATCGCGCGCATGTCCTCGTCCAGCTCGCGCCAGGCGTCATCCTGAGCGTCGTATTCACGTTGTGGCATGGCATCCACGACAGACCGCCCAAACCGAACGAGCATAATCCCCTCGGCAACGTTTGCCCGATAGGTATAGTCGAGCCGTGTGACCACGTTGAGCGCCTCAACGATTCGCGCAAAACGGGTGCGCACGTCCCACTCGCCGCCCGGCTGGCACGAAACCGTTCCCGGTTTGGCCCACGGATTATCGCTCGAGGCCGTATCGAGCAGTCGGGGAACATCGTTGGTCGTCTTGGCGATATGCCACGCATCAAAGAGCGCGCAGCCCTCAAGACTCGGCGAGGATGCCGCAGGGACCAATCCGGCCCCGATGCGCTCAAGGATGCCGGAGAGGCGGTTGAGACGACACTCGATGGCAAGCAGCATGTCAATCTCGTCCTGGTCCAACAGGCTACGATCAAAATTGAGATAGAAAATCTTTGAGCGATCAATGCGAGCCAGGCTCATCTCGGACTTGGCAGCGATGGTGCGCAGGCGGGGCAAGTCAATTTCGCTCATAAGGGCGGCGGCATAGCGCTCGATACCGCTCGGATTCTCGGCATGGTCAACGCGGTAAAGCAGCGTCTCGATAGCATCGGGGAGCGGTGCCGTGTTAAAGCCCAAAAACACCTCGACCGGCTCGGACAACTTTACGAGCTTGATCTTGTCGACAACGTTTTGCATACCCTCGTCGAGTCCGCCGGCGTCCGCCGTGTTCACAATAGCGCTTTCGGAGTTGGCAAATATCACGTAGCGCAAGAACATCGAGGCCATGAACTCACCGTAAGGAAGGGCGCGGGTCGAATTCCATGTCTCGTGGTCGGACTGCTCGCGCATGGGGCCTTCGGGAGAGCCGGCAGTTTGCGCACACGCGCGCATTGCACCGTTGGCTTCCCTTACCATGATCTCACCAATACCGGAATCCGACTCGTCAAGGACCAGTTCCATGTCGGGATCGTTGGGCAGCGGAGCCTCGCTGACGGGGCGGTCCACCTTGTACACCTCACCCGAAACGCTTACGTAGCCCAAAAGCGACACATGACTTTTGCCAACGAATTCGACGACATAACAAGATTCATGCTGATCCTCGCCAAAGAGTTTCCAGACCACGCCATATGAGCGTCCCGCAGGCTGCTCGGGCATCGCCGGAAAGCGCTTCTTAGGATCGAGAAACCTGAGCTTGTATGTCGGACGCTCTGCCACGAAATATCACCCTGATCGGTCGTTGAGAGAAAGAGTGGTCGCGGATGGGCCGCGACACCTACTCGGAATCTTACACGAGTCGACAGGAAATCGTCCCTTTGGACGAAAGCACTCAAGCTGGTGCAAAAGAAAAGCCCCCGTTGCCGGGAGCTTTAATCTCAAATGGTGCGGCGTATAGG
>CBCTIZ010000027.1:0-27646 GCA_965147105.1 uncultured Collinsella sp.
CCAGGCCCGATTTTGCCTCTTGACAATGTCCTGCTCATATTAAAAGGAACGTCCCCAAGTGCCAAGTGTTCCGGCAACGCCGATGTTTTGGCAACGACAGCGAGCGGGTCGCATTTGAGACAAGGTGACGTGAAGCGAAAGGGCGCTGACCTTCTGGTCGCGCCCTTGAAGTTGAACGTCAGATTGTCCAAATGCGGCCCGCGCAGCGTCGAGTCGTTACGGCGTTTGGTAAAACGCCGTAACTCTAGTAGTTGGCTTCGTAGCCGTTGCCGTCGCCGGTGGGCTCTTCGTAGTAGTCCGAATCGCTCGAATCGCTTGAGTCATCGGAATCGTCAGAGCTGACCGATGAGGTTGCGGTACCGTTTGCGTAGTCGTCAGACGTGTTGTTGTTCAGGTCGCCGATCGTAGAGCTGGAACCGTCGGAAAGGCCCATGGTGTTGGGACCCTTGGGGTCCTTGCCGGCGTCGACGCGCTCCATCATTTCCTTGAGCTCGTCCTCGTAGACAAAGACGTAGCTCACACCGTCGATCATGGTGCTGTCGTCGGCGTACGAGGGCAGGTTGGCCGAGTAGATACCGTCGACATCCATACCGCGCATGGCGTTGACCGTAGCCACGATATCCTGAACGCTCATATCGGTTACGAGCATATCGGACAGCGAATTAACCAGGCCAAAGATCTTCGTGGCATCGAAGTTATTGAGAATCTGGTTGGCAAGGGCGCCAAGTACCTGACGCTGGTGGCGCATGCGCGTGTAATCGCCGTCGGCATAGGTGTAGCGGCAGCGGGCATAGGTAAGGGCGGTGGCGCCGTCCATATGCTGCTGACCAGCGGTAATCTTAATATCCAGGTGCTCGGGGTCGTCAACATCATCGGTTGCGTTAATGTCGATACCGCCAACCGAATCAATCAGCGCCTGCATACCGTCGAAGCTGACCTCGGCATAGTGGGAAATCTGAACACCGCACAGCTCGTTGACCGCCTCGACCATGGCCTCGGCGCCGCCAACGGTATGGCAGGCGTTGATCTTCATGGTCTCGCCCTTGTACTCGACCTTGGTGTCGCGCGGAACGGAAATGAGCGTCGCCTGCTTTTGCGTGGGGTCGATGCGTGCCAGGATAATCGAGTCGGCACGATACGTATCCTCGCCCGGACGGCCGTCGGTGCCAAGAAGCAGCACGTAGAACGGATCCTTTGCCTCATCGGTGTCAACCAGAACCCGACGCAGATTGTCGGTAATGACATTAGAATCGCCGAGCTTGCCCATAATGGTGGCAAACCACAGGCCGGCAGCGGTAGTGGCACTCAGCAGCACGCCAAGCACGACAATGAGCGCGACGTGACGAATCGTGTGGCTACGACGACGTTGACGAGCGCGCTCGGAATAGCGAGCCACGTTATCGCGACTGTAGATCTTGGCCTGCGCACCAGTTGAGGGTCTTCGGGCGGTGGTATCCGCGAGGGGCTTTTTATTAAACATAGGCAACCTGTATTAGTAGATGGCGGGATCGGGGACGGTAGCATGCTCGACATGCGCGCCGAGCGCCTGCAGCTTTTCGACAAACTGCTCGTAGCCGCGCTTGATGTGATGGATGGCCGAAACCTCGGTCGTCCCGTCGGCGATCAAGCCCGCTACGACGAGGGCCGCTCCGCCACGCAGATCGGGCGAGGTAACCTGTGCACCCGAGAAGCCCTTGACGCCATGAATCATGGCATGATGGCTCTCGATACGAATGTCGGCACCCATGCGCACCAGCTCAGAGGCAAACATAAAGCGATTCTCGAAGATGTTTTCGGTAATAACGGAACTGCCGTCGGCAAGGGCGGAGAGCACCATAATCTGCGCCTGCATGTCGGTCGGGAAACCGGGGAACGGAAGCGTCTGGATGTCGACCGGCTTGATACGCTCGGCACGGTTCACATGGACGCCATCTTCGACGCGCTCGCAGTCGATACCCATGAGCTCCATCTTCTTGAGCACCATGCCCAAGTGAATGGGGCAAAAACCCGTGACGTCGACACCGCGATCGTCGGCCATCAACGCACCGGCAACGATAAAGGTACCGGCCTCGATGCGGTCGCCCACCACGCGATGGGTAACGGGATGGAGCTCTTCCACGCCTTCGATAGTCACGACGGGCGTACCGGCGCCGACAATCTTGGCGCCCATCTCGTTGAGCATGTTAGCGAGATCGACGATCTCGGGCTCGCGGGCGGCATTATCGATAACCGTGGTGCCCTGTGCGCGCAAAGAGGCCATGATGAGGTTCTCGGTCGCACCGACGCTGGCGAACTCGAGCGTGACGGTGGTACCGCGCAGACCTTGGGGCGCATTAGCGTTGATGTAACCGTGGGCGGTATCGAACTCAACGCCCAGGGCCTCAAGACCAAGAATGTGCATATCGATCTTGCGAGCACCCAGGTTGCAGCCGCCCGGCATGGCAATTTTGGCGCGATGGAAGCGGCCCAGCAGGGGTCCCATGACGGCGGTGGAAGCGCGCATCTTGGCAACGAGCTCGTAGGGGGCCTCCCATGAATCGACCTGAGAGGTATCAATCTCGAGCGTGTGCTCGTCGAGAACATCGATCGTAGCGCCCATGCCTTTGAGCACCTTGCCCATCACGTGGACATCGGAAATATCGGGCACGTTCTGCAGCGTCGTCTTGCCCGGCGCCAGAAGCGTTGCCGCCATGAGTTTGAGCGCGGAGTTCTTGGCGCCCGAAACGGGCACGGAGCCTCCGATGGCGTGGCCACCCTCAACGCGGATAATATCCAAGGTCTACCCTTTCAAAAAGCATGCCCGGGGTGGCTGAGCCATCCCGGGCATGATGTGTTCGCAAATGGTCGAACGCTAAATCGTTTGACTATTGGGCAAGCTTGAGCTTACACCATGCGATTTCATTATAGAGGTAGGCGCGGCGTGCATCATCCTCCGACAAATTACCCAGCTTCTCTTCAAAACCTTGAATATCAGCTTTAAGCTTGTCGGCATCGACGGTCGCCAAATCGCAAGCGCGCTCGGCGAGAACGGTCACGACATCGTCCGCAACCTGGGCATAGCCGCCGGCCACGGCAAACGTGTGGTCGACAGTGCCCATGGCCTTATCGGAAACGCGAACGTAACCGCGGTCGATCGTGCAAATCTCGCTGGAGTGAGCAGGCAGAACGCCAAACTCGCCATCCGTGGACGGAATCGACACAAACGCAGCGTCGCCCTCATAGGCGCAGCTCACGGGGCACACGATGCGGATACGCATAACCTACTTCTCCCCCATCTTGCGGGCGCGCTCGCGCACGTCCTCAATCGTGGAAGCATAGCGGAAAGCCTGCTCGGGCAGGTCATCGGCCTTGCCGTCGACAATCTCGGCGAAGGAGCGGACGGTATCCTCGACGCGGACGTAGACACCGGGGTTGCCGGTGAACTTCTCGGCAACGTGGAAGGACTGGGAGAGGAACTGCTGGATCTTACGGGCACGGTTGACCGTAAGGCGCTGCTCCTCGGACAGCTCGTCCATACCCAGAATGGCGATGATGTCCTGAAGGTCGGAGTACTCCTGCAGGAGCTCCTGGACCTTGACGGCGACACGGTAGTGCTCCTCGCCGACGATCGAGGGATCGAGAGCGTCGGAGGAAGACGCGAGCGGGTCGATAGCCGGGAACAGACCGAGCGACGAAATGCTACGCGAAAGGACCGTAGTGGCGTCGAGGTGCGTAAACGTCGTGGCAGGCGCCGGGTCGGTCAGGTCGTCTGCAGGGACGTAGACGGCCTGGACGGAGGTAATGGAACCCGTCTTGGTCGAGGTAATGCGCTCCTGGAGGTCGCCCATCTCGGTTGCCAGCGTGGGCTGGTAACCAACGGCGGACGGCATACGGCCCAGCAGTGCGGAAACCTCGGAACCTGCCTGGGAGAAGCGGAAGATGTTGTCGATGAACAGCAGAACGTCCTGGCCACGATCACGGAAATACTCAGCGGTGGTAAGGCCGGCCAGACCGATGCGCAGACGCGCTCCGGGCGGCTCGTTCATCTGACCATAGACCAAGCAGGTCTTGTCGATAACGCCAGACTCGCTCATCTCGAGGAACAGGTCGGTGCCCTCGCGGGTACGCTCGCCGACGCCGGTGAACACCGAAGTGCCGCCGTGCTCCTGGGCGAGGTTGTTGATGAGCTCCTGAATCAAAACGGTCTTGCCGACGCCGGCGCCGCCGAACAGACCCGTTTTGCCGCCACGGATGTAGGGCTCGAGCAGGTCAACGGCCTTGATGCCGGTCTCGAAGATCTCGGTCTTGGTGGTGAGCTCGTCGAAACGGGGCGCTGCATGGTGGATGGGGTAGAACTCCTCCACCTCGGGCATGGGCTTGCCGTCGACGGGCTTGCCCATGACGTTCCAAATGCGGCCGAGCGTCTTGGGGCCGACCGGCATCTTCATGGGCTCACCGGTATCGGTGGCGATGAGGCCGCGCTGCAGGCCGTCGGTCGAGGACATGGCGACCGTGCGGACGACGCCGCCCGGAAGCTGGCTCTCGACCTCGAGGATCGTGCTCAGATGACCGATCGGGGTCTCGGCCTCGACCGTGAGCGCGTTGTAGATCGGGGGCACCGCACCGTCAAACTTGACGTCGACGACAGGACCGATGATTCGCACGATGCGACCATCACCGGCAGTCGTCTTCTTGGTGGCTTCCTCGACCGCAAGCTTTACGGTGTTATTAGCCATTACTGTTCCTCCAATGCTGAGGCTCCGCCGACGATCTCGTTAATCTCGGTCGTGATCGAAGCCTGGCGCACGCGACTATACGTGCGGGTAAGGGTCGAGATGATCGCGGTGGCGTTTTCCGTCGCGGAGTGCATGGCCTTGCGGCGTGCACCCTGCTCGGCAGCCGCCGAATCGATCAGGGCCTGGTAGATGACCGTCAGGATATAAGACGGCACAAGCTTGCCGAGAACATGCTCGGGAGAGGGCACGAACTCGAACGTGGACGAGATGCGCTTAGGGGCGTCGGTCTCGTTCTTACGCGGACCGTGGGCCATAGCGATCATCTCGGGGTCGAGCGGCAACAGATGCTCGACGCGAAGCTCCTGATCCACGCGGTTCTTGGCGTGGTGGTAGACAAGCTCGACACGGTCAAGCTCACCGGCACGATACGCATCGCAGATATGAGAGGAGATCATGCGGGCCTGATTGAAATCGGGCTCAGAGGAGTTGCCCTCAAAGTGCATGACGACGTTTTCGCGGTCACGGAAATACGTGGCCGGTTTGCGCCCACACGCGATGATCTCGCACTCGATGCCGTCGTTCGCCCAAGAAGCGGCGAGCTTTTCGGCCGTGCGCTCCACCGTCGTATTGAAACCGCCGGCAAGGCCGCGGTCCGAGGCAATAACGACAATCAGGCCATGCTTGACGCTCTCATGCTTCTGCAGCATGGGATCGGTGCCCGAACAGGAGGCGTCGCCGGCGACCGTCAACATGACGTCGGTCAGCGCCTCCTTATAGGGCTCGGCCTGCTTGGAGCGATCGAGAGCACGACGGATCTTGGCCGTAGAGACCATCTCCATCGTGCGCGTGATCTGCTTGGTCGTGGTAACCGAGGAGATTCGCTTCTTAATGTCGCGAAGGTTGGCCATGGGGCTTAGTTCTCCTCTGATCCAGAAACATCCGAATGGTGCTTGGCCATGAACTGCTGCTTGAAGTCGCCGATGACGCGCAAGAGCTCAGCCTTGGTGTCATCATCGATCTTCTTGGCGCGAACCTTGTCGAGCAGCGAGCCAAAGCCATTGTCCATGTACTCGATGAGCTCGGCACGGAAAGGCAGCACGTCGGCAATCTCCAGGTCATCCAGGAAGCCCTCGTTGCCAGCGAACAGCGTAACGATCTGCTCGCCAACCTCAAACGGCTTGTAGCGCGGCTGCTTAAGGAGCTCGGTCATGCGGGCACCATGGGTCAGCTGCTTCTGAGTAGCCTCGTCAAGGTCGGAGCCAAACTGCGTAAAGCCAGCGAGCTCCTGATAGGAAGCGAGGTCCAGACGGAGGTTGCCGGCGACCTGCTTCATGGCCTTGGTCTGCGCATCGCCACCGACGCGGGACACGGAAATGCCCACGTCGACTGCCGGGCGCTGGCCCTGGAAGAAGAGCTCGGACTGCAGGTAGATCTGACCATCGGTAATGGAAATGACGTTGGTCGGAATGTAGGCCGAAACGTCGCCGTCCTGGGTCTCGATGATCGGAAGAGCCGTCATGGAGCCATAACCGTTCTTCTTGGACATCTTGACTGCACGCTCGAGCAGACGAGAGTGCAGGTAGAAGATGTCGCCAGGATAGGCCTCGCGTCCGGGCGGACGATGCAGCGTCAGCGACATCTGACGGTAGGCCACAGCCTGCTTGGACAGGTCGTCGTAGATGACGAGCACGTGGCCGCCGGGGTTGGTCTCGCTGGCGGGCTTACCGTCCTCGCCGTTGTACATGAAGAACTCGCCGATAGCGGCACCGGCCATAGGCGCGATGTACTGCATAGGGGCGGAATCGGCAGCGGTGGCCGAAACGATGATGGTGTAGTCGAGCGCACCGTGCTGAGCGAGGGTCTCGCGGATGTTGGCAACCGTGGAGGCCTTCTGGCCGATGGCGACATAGATGCAGACCATGCCCTTGCCGCGCTGATTGAGGATAGCGTCGATGGCGATGGCGGTCTTACCGGTCTTACGGTCGCCGATGATGAGCTCACGCTGACCGCGGCCGATAGGCACCATGGAGTCGATAGCGAGCAGACCGGTCTGAACCGGCTCGCACACCGGGGTACGGTCGATGACGCCGGGGGCCTTGAACTCGATGGGGCGACGGTGCGTGGCGACGATGTCGCCCAGGCCGTCGATGGGCTGGCCGAGCGGATTGACGACGCGGCCGAGCATGGCACGGCTCACGGGGATATCCATAATGCGGCCAGTGGTGCGGCACTCGTCGCCTTCCTTGATGGAGTCGACGGCACCAAACAGAACGGCGCCGACCTCGTCACGGTCAAGGTTCTGGGCAAGGCCGAAGACGGTCTCACCGGTATCGGAGCTCTTGAACTCCAGAAGCTCGCCTGCCATGGCGCTCTTGAGGCCGGAGACGCGCGCGATGCCGTCGCCTACCTCGTCGACCGTTGAAACCTCATGCGTATCGACCGTCGCGGAGAGGCTCGTGAGCTGCTCCTGCAGTTTCTTGGCGATATCCTGGGCATTGAGGGTTTCGGACATTAGGCTTCACCTCCGTACGAATTAGCAGAGTTTGCGAGGGTCTCCTGCGCGATGCGCAGCTGCGTCTTGACGGAAATGTCACGACGCTCGCCGCGGGCCTCGAGCACCAGGCCGCCCACAATAGACGGGTCGACCTGCTCGATAAGGAATACCTTGCGGCCGAAGTCCTGCTCGCATTTCTTAGTGATGGTTTGACGCAGCTCGTCGTCGAGCGGGATCGCCGTGGTGACGGTCACGCCCACTACATCCTCGTCTTCCTCGGCAACATACTTAAAGGCAGCTGCCACCTTGGGAAGAAGGTCGAGCTGGTCGCGCTTGGACATGGTGTCGAGCACGGCGATGATCTCGGGGCTGGCAGAAGCCAGACGCTCGATCATCTCGAGGTCCTCGAACACATGGTTCTCGGCCTTGGCGGCTTCCAGAAGGGAGCGCGCGTAGGTCTCGAGCACCTTGTCCTGATAGCGGCTAGTCGGCATTCAGGCTACCTGCTTCCTGGATGTAGCGCTCGATGAGCTTCTTCTGCTCGCCCTCGTCCTCGAGTGCCTCGCCCACGATCTTGGTGGCGACGGCAACGGACAGGTCGGCGATGGAGCTCGCGGCACCGGCGTAAATGGACTTGCGCTCGTCCTCGACGGTCGTATGGGCCTTGGCGATGATCTCCTCGGCCTCCTTGTGAGCAGCCTCGATGATACGGGCGCGCTCGGACTCGGCGTCCTTACGGGCCTCGAGAACGATGTCGGCAGCCTGACGACGGGCGTCGGTGACGATCGAGTCGGACTCAGCGCGCTTGGCGATGGCCTCCTGCTTGGTCTTCTCGGCCTCGTCGAGGCTCTCCTCGATCTTCTTGCCGCGCTCCTCCATGGTCTTCATGATGCCCGGCAGGGCGACCTTGGCCAGCACGATCCAGATAATCAGGAAGGCGATAAGCGCCGGGATGAACTCCGCCATCTTAGGGATGAGGATGTCCGCACCGGCAGCGCCGTCCTCGGCGAACGCGGAAACCGGCATGAGCAGCGCGGCCGCGGACGCGGAGAGTGCGATCGCGCTCTTCTGGGATGAAAGATTCATACTTGACGCTCCGTGCTATTTAACGATCAGCGCGACAACGAAGCCGATCAGAGCCAGAGCCTCGCCGAAGGCGGAGCCCATGATGAAGACGGTGAACACGCGGCCCTGGACCTCAGGCTGACGGGCCATAGCACCCGTAGCACCCAGAGCAGACAGGCCGATAGCAAGACCAGCGCCGATAACACCGAGACCGTAACCGATAACTCCCACGATTCCTCCTTTGTCGTGCGTGTCTTATTTCACGCAGGATAACCTTTTTATAACTGCCGGGCTCCATGGGTACGGGCACCGGCGGTTTAACGAATTGCCTTACCTTTAAGGCACGAACGGAAGACTACTCCTCCTCCGCGACCTCCTCTGCCTCGGAGACATACACGGCGGTAAGGACCGTGAAGACGTAAGCCTGGATGGCGCCGACCACAAGCTCGATCGCATAGATCAGGATGAGGATGGCAAGCCAGGCCAGCGAAGGCAGGGCGCCGACGGCGTGAGCCGCGGAAACCTGCTGAAGCAGCGGCTGCATGAACATGCTCGCCATGATGGCAAACGAGCCCATGACCACGTGTCCTGCGAACATGTTGCAGAACAGACGGACGGCGAGCGTGATGAGGCGCAGGAAGGTCGAGAAAAGCTCGACGACCCACACGAGCACGTTCATCGGGAAGCTCACGCCCTGCGGGGCGAGGCTCTTGATGTAGCCAATCACGCCGTGAGCCTTGCATCCGTAGTAGATGAAGTACACGAAGGCGAAGATGGCGAGCGCGGCGGTGGAGCCGATTGCGCCGGTGCCGGGCTTCATTCCCGGGATCAGGCCGATCATGTTATTGATCAGGATGAACAGGAAAAGCGAGCACAGGAACGGGAAGTGCTTCTTCCAGTTCTCACCCACGACGCCCTTGCCGATATCGTTCTCGACGTACTCGATGATGTACTCGAAACCGTTGACGAAGAAGCCCTTGGGAACCAGGGTCTGCTTCTTCTTGAACACGGCCAGGACGATCAGGAGCACGATCGTGGAGACGATCAGCCAAAACGAGTACTGCGTGATGCCGCAGCTCAGATCGCCCACGACGGGGGTGGAGCTGAACTCGCCGACCAGATGATTAATCTCATCAGGCAGCTTTTCAAAAATTTCCACGACTTACCTTTCGACCTCATGAGGATCTCGCAGCGCCTTGGCGACACGAACCGTGCAGGCGGCCATAAAGGCCACGAAGCCGATCGCCTCGCCCAGGAGGAACATGCGAAATGCCTCTCCGAACAACACAAACACAACCAAGGTAAAGACGAGCAGGGCGATTGCCGAGACCGCCAGACTCACCATACCCTTGAGCATGTCCGCATTCTGCTTATCGTCAAGAACCGGCTTGAGCGTAAAGACAAAGGGAAGAAAGGCGACCGCGCCCGCGATAGCGCCTGCAACGATAGCGAGCAGATCGGCTATCTGAAACATTGGCGTCCTCACTTTCCTTTTTTAACGCCTCACAGAACAGTTCCCGCCAAACATTGGTGACTATTGTACGAGCCAATCGCTAAAGTACAACCGAAAAAGCATCGGTTAATACGCACCTGTTCGTTTTCTTAAGACCTTCTTTATGCCGCAGGTACGGTAATACGTTTTTCTCGAACCCTGCAGGGCAAAACGTCCATTAACTAAAGGTGCGCACAGGCGTCTTCTACTTGCCCGCGCGCACCATTTCTTCCTATTTGCAGCCGCGGCCGTCTTAGCCCAGCGACTAGAGCGTGCCGTAGATGCGATCGCCGGCGTCGCCCAGGCCGGGAACGATGTAGGCAGCCTCGTTGAGATGGTCATCGATAGCGCAGGTATAGATATGCACATCTGGGTCCTTCTCGGTCAGCGACTTGAGGCCCTCGGGGGCAGCGACGATGCACAGCATGCGGATGTCCTTGACACCGCGCTCGCGCAGGTAGCTGATGGCCATCTCGGCCGAACCGCCCGTGGCGAGCATGGGGTCGACAACCAGGCAGATGCGCTGGTCGATATCCTTGGGCATCTTGCAGTAATACTCATGCGGCTCATGGGTAACCTCGTCGCGTTCCATACCGATGTGGCCTACGCGAGCGGAGGGCACCAGGTCGAGAATGCCGTCGACCATGCCAAGGCCCGCACGCAGAATGGGCACAATGGCGAGTTTCTTGCCGGCGAGCTGTTTGAACGTGGCGGTAGTGATGGGGGTCTCGACCTCGACGTCTTCCATAGGCAGGTCGCGCATGGCCTCGTAGCCGTCAAAAAGCGCGAGTTCGCGCACGAGCTGGCGGAACTGGTTGGTGCCGGTGTTTTTGTCGCGCAGGATCGACAGCTTGTGCTGGACGAGCGGATGATCGACAAGCGTCACACGGGACGCATCGTAGGTGACGGTCATGGGTTGATTGCCCCTTTCGTTGCGGCCGCAAAACGGCCTTGCTGACAAGGCGCGCAGCAATGTTGCCGCCGCACGCCATGCATAAGTTTAGCGGTTTGTTGTATCGAGCAGCCCATCGCAGCCCTACTGTGCGGTACTGAGCGAGCGCTTGACTGCATCACGCCAGCCCGCAAGGTTTTGCTCGCGGCGCTCGGCGGACATGTGGGGAAGGAAGGTCCTAACGATCTGGGCATTTTGCTCCAGCTCCTCCAGGTCTTCCCAATAGCCGACGGCAAGACCCGCCAAGTACGCGGCACCGATTGCCGTGGTCTCCACCGTCTCGCATTGCAGCACGGGGATATCCAGCAGGTCGGCCTGGAATTGCATGATGAACTCGTTGCGCGAGGCACCGCCATCGACAGACAGGCGCTCGATCGAAAGCCCCACGTCCTGCTCCATGGCGCGCAGCACGTCGTAGCTCTGATATGCCATGGACTCGCAGGCCGCACGCACAATGGTCGCGCGACTCGAGGCACCGGTCAGACCGCACACGATACCGCGGGCATGCGGGTCCCACCAGGGAGCGCCCAGGCCAGCGAAGGCGGGGACGAAGTAGCAGCCCTCGTTGTCGTTGATCGAAGCGGCGAGTTGCGCGGACTCGCTCACACTCGAGATGATGCCCATGTTGTTGCGCAGCCAGTTCATGGTGGAACCGGCGGCAAAGATAGAACCCTCGAGCGCATAGCTGATCTTGCCGTCCGCGGCGATACCGATCGTAGAGACCAGACCGTTCTTGGATTCGACGACCTCGTCGCCGGTGTTCATGAGCATAAAGCAACCCGTGCCATAGGTGTTTTTGGTCTGGCCGGGATGGAAGCAGCAGTGGCCGAACAGCGACGCCTGCTGATCGCCCGCCACGCCCATGATGGGCGGCATGTTGGTCATGATGTCGCTCGCGACGCGACCGTAGTCGCCCGAGCTCCAACGAACCTCGGGCATCATGGAACGTGGAACGTCAAAGAGCGCCAGCAGGTCGTCGTCCCAATCGAGCGTATGGATATTAAAGAGCGCCGTGCGGCTGGCATTGGTGTAGTCGGTGGCAAAGACCTGACTGCCGGTGAGGTTGTAGATGAGCCAGGTGTCGATGGTGCCGAACATGAGGTCGCCCGCCGCCGCGCTCTCACGCGCACCGTCGACGTTGTCGAGGATCCACTGCACCTTGGAAGCCGAGAAATACGGATCGAGTGTGAGTCCCGTGCGGGAGCGCACCAGCTCTTCTGCGCCCCGCTCGACCAGCTCGTCGATCAGAGGTGCGGTGCGACGGCATTGCCACACGATGGCGTTATAGATGGGTTGGCCGCTTATGCGGTCCCACACCACCGTGGTCTCGCGCTGGTTGGAGATACCGATGGCGGCGATGCGGTCAGAATGGATGCCGCTCTTAAACTGGACCTCCATCATCACGCCGATCTGGCTGGCAAGCACCTCCATGGGGTCTTGCTCTATCCAACCGGGACGTGGGAAGCTGGTTTTGACGCTACGACGTGCCTGCGCGACGATGCAGCCGTACTCGTCGACGATGGTCGCAAGTACCGAGGTGGTGCCGCAGTCGAGCGCCATGATGTAGGAACCGCCAAAGTTAAACGAGGCATCTTCCATGCCCAGGCTGCCCAGATTCAACGACATCGCTTACACCTTTCTATTGCATCGGGTCGGACAGGACCCGTTCGATCTCTGATGCGGGAAGTGCGCCTTGGCGCAGGATCTGGAGTCCGCCGTGCTGGAACGACACGATGGTCGAGGCGTCGCGACACGGGGTCTCGCCGGCGTCGACGGCAACATCGACCCCCTCCAGGATGCGGCCCTCGACGGCGGCAAAGCTTGCCGGCGAGGGCGCGCCGTGTGTGTTGGCGCTGGTGCAGGCAAGAGGGCTGCCGCAGGCGCGGATGAGCGCTTGCACCACGGGCGAGGCCGAAGCGCGAAGTGCCACCGTGTCGTCGGCGGCGCGCATAAAGGTCGGCACGCAGGGGGCCGCCTTGACCACGATAGTCAGGGCGCCCGGCCAGCATCGTCGGGCAAGCACGCGGGCCTCTTCCGGGATATCCACGCCATAGCGGTCGAGTGCTTCGACGCCATCGACCAGCCAAGCGACGGTTTGCGTGAGTTCACGTTGCTTGAGAGTGAAGATACGGCGGTAGCCGGTACCGAGCGCAGGGACCGCGGCGCCGTTAACGGCAGCCTGCGGATCGCGCGGCCACGATGGGAATTCGCCTGTATCTTGGGGCACGGCGTCCGAGAAGGCGTTGACTGCCACGGCGACACCGTAGACCGTCTCGGTCGGGATCAACGCCAGGCCGCCACAGCCGAGCACCTCGGCCGTACGCTCGACGGCGAGCCGATGCGGCTCGCGCGCTCCCTCGTATACCCGGTAGACCGTCTGCATGTGTATGCCAGCCCCTTACGCTCTGGTGCAAGTTTGTTTACTGTGGGGCATTCTCGCACGAAACGTTCAACCTATTTGCCCAGAGCGCATGTTGGTTTGGTGAGCGGCTCTAGTAGTCGGTGAAAGTGAGGGGGTTAATTGAAGATTTTTAGCGCGCAAGCGTAACGGTACGATCGGGAAACTCGATGCTTGCAACCAGTTTTCCGCCGAGGCTCTCTGCGTACCTGCTCAGCGTGTCGAGCCTCATCGAACCCAACTCCCCACGCTCGAGCTCGGATACACGTTTTTGAGAAACGCCCATCGACTGGGCGACCGACGCCTGTGTTAGATCTTTTAACCTGCGAATCTGAGCAAGCTTATAGGCTTCGATACGATCGCGAGTCCTCTCCTGCTCGGCGGTAATGGAGTCGCGTGTTATCCCGCGAGATTCCATATACTCATGCAGTTCCATCTCGATCGAGCCTCCTTACGTGGCGACGGTATATTTGCTCGGCCCTTGGAATGTTGATCGCATACCAACCGTTCCATTTTGCCCTTGACGATCCCGCTCGCGACTTATCACCCGCCAATAGCAATACCGCCTGGCGCTTGGGGTCAAAGGCGAAGAGGATGCGAATCACCTGCCCACCACACGACGTCACTCTCAGCTCCTTTAAATGATGAAGCTTCGAGCCCTTTACGCGGTCAACCAGCGGACGACCAAGGCTGGGACCTTCCTTCTCGAGCACCAAAAGGTCTGCATAAATCTGCTTCAGCGTAGCTTCATCCTGCTCATCAAGCCAAGGTTCAATGTAATCAAGCACGATACGGTACCGATGCAGCTGATTTGACATACCTTTCTCCTTCTATAGTAGAAGTTTTACGGTATATTGCAAGGACAAACTTGCGCAAATGTCTATTTATTCAGCTTAAATACGCTGTTTGGGCTCGGTGACGATGGCTCGAACGATGCGGGGACGATCGGTGAGGTCGTGGACGATACGCACGTCCGAAAGGCCTGCTTGACGACAGAGCTCGGCCGCGGCGTCGAGCGCGCCCTCGTAGAGCTCGCAGGCAAACAGGCCGCCGGCACGCAGCATGTAGGGCGCCGCGTTGAGCAGGCGGCGGAAGATATCGAGACCGTCGGCACCGCCCTCGAGCGCCAGATCGGGCTCAAAGTCCTTGACCTCATGCGGCAGCGAGCGCATGACATCGGTGGGGATGTAGGGCGGGTTGGAGACGAGTACGTCAAAGGTGCCCCACTCTTCGCGGGGAATGGAGCTCACCAGGTTTGTGAGGCTGAAGGCGACCTCGTCGGACGTGAGGCCAAGCGCATCGCGGTTTTTGGTAGCAAGGTCGATGGCGCGCGGCTCGATATCGGTAGCAGTGCAGGTAACGTGCCCGCGGCGCTCCCAGGCAAGGGAGAGCGAAATGCAGCCCGTGCCGCAGCCGACCTCGAGAACGCGGGCAGTGCGGGGCTCGGCTGGGGCAGATACGTTGGCCTCGGCGGCATCTTGCGCGGGAGTCGCCTGTTGGTCGTTGTCCTCAATGGCGATGCCGTATTCGTCGAGCTCGGGCTCGGGGGTTTCCATGGCCTCTGCTTCTGCCGCTTCGGCTTCTGCTGCCTGCGCGGCGGCTTCCTCGGCCTCGCGGTCGGCCAGTTCCTCGGCATAGGCGCGGCTACCGAGCACGTCGCTACCCAGCGCAGCCTCATCGGCGGCCGTCAGGTTGGCGGCACGACGCTCGGCGGCCGCGCGTTCGTCAGCCAGCGCCGCCTCGGCTTTGCGGGCCTGCTCGACCTCATCGTTCCAAGGCAGCTCCACGCGCTGGCGGGCAGCGGCCTCGGGGCTCAGCACCTCGGCATCCAGATAGTTCAGAACTTCTTCGACGAGCATCTCGGTCTCGGGGCGCGGGATGAGCACACCGGGGGCGCACGCGACGTCGATCATGCGAAACTGCGTGCTACCGGTGATGTACTGCAGCGGCTCGCCCTTCGCGCGACGGACGACCGCCGCGTGCATGGTCTCGAGCTGCGCTGCGTCGAGCGTCTCGTCCATGCGCATATATAAGTCGATACGCGCCAGACCCGTAGCTGCGCACAGCAGCCACTCGGCAGAAAGACGGGGGTGCTCCTCGCCGCGCTCGGCCAGGTACTCCTTGGTCCACTCGAGACAACGCTTGATGGTCCAAATCTCGTTTGCCATGGGGCCCTCCCCTCTTAAGCGCCGGACGGCGCGCGAATGTCGGAGCAGATTGTACGCGAGGCCAGCGCTTGGCAAGGGACGATTGAAAGCGATTATCGAGAATCAGCCCAGAATTTTGCACCGAGCTCGCTCAAAGTGTTCATTCGTCGACGTCTAAATCTGCATTCGTCAAGCTTTTGGCAAGGTTGACCCAAAACTGACCAATATCTAACCAAGAACTTGCCAAATCACTTGACGCGCGACGCACCAAAAAGGTCCCCGCGACTTCTTGGACGATATTTCGAGCAATATTTTCAATATCAGATGAAGGCTGTTAATTACTTTGAGCAGGTAGGCAACTTAATTTCTAACAAAACAGATTAAATAAACTCGAAAAGTAATTTACCCAACCTAGTCATTTAAGAACGTCCCCAATGACTACCTCTAAGACGCCGCAGGTGAGCATACCGCATCCGGAGCAAGGCAACGCCGCAGGTAGAGGACGGACAGCGAGCGGGCCGCATTTGAGACAAGGTGACGTGAAGCGAAAGGGCGCTGACCTTCTGGTCGCGCCCTTGAAGTTGAACGTCAGATTGTCCAAATGCGGCCCGCGCAGCGTCGGCCGGTCCGCCGTTCGGTAGAACGGCGGAACCTACTACACAGCCTGTGCCAGCTTCTCGGCACGCTCGGCGGCAGCAAGCGCCTCGATCACGGTGCCGAGTTGGTCGCCCAGAAGGACGCCGTTGTAGGTGGAGTTGAAACCGATGCGGTGATCGGTCACGCGGTCCTGGGGCTGGTTGTAGGTACGGATCTTCTCGGAACGGTTGCCGTGGCCGATCTGGCTCTGGCGCTCGGCACCAAGCTCTGCCTGCTGCTTCTCGAGCTCCATCTCGTACAGACGGGCGCGCAGCATCTGCATGCAGACCTCGCGGTTCTGAATCTGGGAGCGCTGCTCCTGCGACTGCACCACGGTGTTGGTGGGCAGGTGGGTGATGCGCACGGCGGAGTAGGTGGTATTAACGCACTGACCGCCAGGTCCGGAGGCGCAGTAGGTGTCGATGCGCAGGTCGGATTGGTTGATCTGAACGTCGATCTCCTCGGCCTCGGGAAGTACGGCGACGGTAGCCGTGGAAGTCTGAATGCGGCCCTGGGACTCAGTCTTGGGAACGCGCTGGACGCGGTGCACGCCGGACTCGAACTTCATAACGGAGTAGACGCGGTCGCCCTCGACCTTGAACTCGATGGACTTAAAGCCGCCGGCCTCGCTGGGGCTGGAATCGAGCACGGTGGTCTTCCAGCCGCGCGATTCGCAGAAGCGCTGGTACATCTTGTACAAGTCGCCGGCGAAGATGGCTGCCTCGTCGCCACCGGCGGCGGAGCGAATCTCGACGATGGTGTTCTTGTCGTCGTTGGGGTCACTCGGGATGAGCATGTACTTGATGTCTTCCTCGAGCTGGGGAAGCTTTTCCTCGTTCTCGGAGATGTCCATCTGGAGCATCTCCTTCTCGTCCGCATCGCTGGTGTCGCGGAGCATCTCCTTGGCGGCCTCGATGTCATCGAGCGCGCCGATGTACTCGCGCGAGGCGGCGATGAGGTCGGACTGGTGCGCGTACTCCTTGTTGAGACGCGTGAACTCCTTGATATCGGAGGCGACGGCCGGGTCGGAAAGTTTCTTCTCGAGTTCCTCGTAGGCCTTGATGATCTTTTCGAGCTTGTCGCGCATGGCGGGACTCCTTTATATGCGTGAAGGTGAAAATCGGCAGAGTTGATGGGGCGCGGGGCGCCGCTGCGGGGGTAAGCCCGGCTAGAACATGTCGATCTTCAGATACATGCGCATCCCTTCGCGTATGGGGTACATAATTGCGGTCTAACCCATACATGATAGCGTGCGCAGGCAAACCTGCATATAACCCGCACGGAATGCGACAAAGGGTCAGTCTCTTTCCTTGAATACAACTTCATCCGAACGCCTCCCGCATTCATCCGCACATATACGGATAAATTTGGGAATCCGATACCCTGAGGGCCGGATCGGCCGGCCCCGGGAGATCGGAGGACGCCATGTCCGGAAAGGGCGGGAAGGGCGCCGCGAGGGCGGTCCCGAGGACCCACGGCAGGCTCACCGGGTACGAGCGGGACACGGTCCAGAGGATGCTGAAGCGCAGGGTTCGCTCGGCCACTTCCTCGAGAGGTTCAAGGGCGTATCGACCCGCAGGCTCCACAGCTGCCTGATGTGGTTCAGATGGCTGCGCGAGGCCGCACGCGTCGGGGACAGGACGTCGCTCATGCGCGAGCAGCTCGACGACGGGCGCTACGAAAAGATCCGGAAGAAGATGATGGAGCCGGAGTACGAGTTCCATCTGGAGCCGGACGTGCAAACGGCGGGTTAACATAGCCTTTCACCAAAAAGGGCGAGCGGCCGCGCCCTGCGACCACCCGCCCTCAATCAAAGCCCTTCTCGGCCGCCGTAGCTACCGGTTCCGGCGCCGCAGGATAACGCCTGCGGCGATCAGCACCACCGCGCCGCCCGCGATGCCACCCAGGGCCATCGGCGACAAGCTGGTATCGCCCGTATACGGCAGACCCGGCTTCTCCTCCTTCGGCACCGGTGACTTGCTCGGCGGATTGGTGGGCGGCTCCGTCGGCGGGGTGGTCGGCGGCGTGTACGTGTTCTTGAACACCGGCGCCACGGCGCCGTCATAGGTTACCGTCGCCACCAGATGGCCCGCACCGTCGTCCGTCACCGTCACCGTTACCCGGTGCTCGGCCGCGTCGTACGTCACGTTCTTCTGACCGTCGTCCACCTCGGAGATGCTGTAGGCGTGCGTTCCGGGCTTGTCGTACGAGATCGCCTCGAAGCCCACCGTGCCGTCCGCTGCGTTCTTTGCGGTCTGCAGCACCTTGCCGTCGGCATCCTTCAGCTGGAAGGAGAACTGCCCTTCCTTCAGGTCCTCGCCGCTCAGCACCTTGGAGGCCCCCAGCTTCACCTCAGTCGCGGCCGGCGCGTAACTGTTGCTGAACGCCACCGCATCCGCAGCCTTGCCGCCCTTGCTGTAGGCAACCTGCGCCTCCAGCGCGTGCGTCTCCGCATTCTCCGTCACCGTCACCGTCGCGGTAAAGACCGTCGTGTCGTAGGTGACGCCGTTCGCCGTCGCCCCTGCCCGCTCGGACACGGTGTAGACGTACGTCCCCACCTTGTCCAGCTGCAGCGGCGCGAAGCCGAACGTGCCGTCGGCGCCGTTCTGCACCGTCTGCACCACGTTACCGTCGGCGTCCTTCAGGTCGAAGAAAAACTCACCCTCGGCCAGGTCGCGGCCGGTCAGAGCCTTCGTTCCGGTAATCGTCGCCGTCGTTGCCGTCGGCGTGTAGGTGTTGGTGAAGGTCAGATCCGCGGCCGTCTTGTTCGCCGTCGCGGTCAGCTGGCCGCTGCCGTCGTCGGTCACGTTCACCGTTACGTCCAGCACCGCATCGCTGTAAGTGATGGTGCCATCTTGGCCCGCAACCTCCTTCACCTGGTACGCATGCGAACCAGTTGCGGTGTACGAGATGGCCTTGAAGGTAAACGCTTTACCCACGTTCGTGGTCCGGTCGATCTCCTGCCCGGTGGCCACGTCAATCAGCGCGAATGTGAACTCGCCATCGGCGGGCGTCCGCGTGGTGGCCGGGTCGGCATTCTCAAGCACCTTGGTGCCAGAGATCTGGTAGGAGGTCTGACCCGGCTGGTAGCTGTTCGCAAACGTCATGGTATTGGGGGTGACGCCGTTCTCGGTGCCCTCGCTCGGTTTCACCGTAGAGCTCTCTACCACCAGCTTGCCGTCGTTGTTGTCCTTCACCACGTAGGTCAGGGTGTACGTCTTGCCGGTGTAGGTCACGCCCGGCACGCCCGGCGCGTCCCCCGTCGGCTGCACCTCGCGGACCGTGTAGGTAAAGGTGCCCGCATGGTCGAAGGTCAGCTTGTCGAAGGCAACCTTGCCGTGCGCATCGTTCTTCTGGGTCTGGATCACCGAGCCGTCAGACCCCACCAGCTCGAAGGCGAAGTCTCCCGCCTTTAGCTGATAGCTGCCGTCGTGCACGTCAACGCTCTTGGTGAGGGCGATCGCGCCGGAGTCCGTCGCCTGTGCCTCGTAGGTGTTGGTGAAGCTGGGCTTCGTGACATTCGTGCCGTCGTAGGCGACGCTCGCCTGCAGCGTGCCGGCATTGTCCGCAACCGTCACCACGGCATGGTGCACCGCGGCGTCGTAGGTCACGTAGGCCAGATCACCCTTCCGCTCCACGATGGTGTACTCGTGCGTGCCCGGCTTCGCGTAGGAGAAGGCGTCGAAGTTAACACTTCCGTCCGCGCCGTTGGTCGCGGTCCGGACGGGCTTGGCCCCGGCAAGCTGCTCAGCCGTCAGGTTGCCCTCGTACACATCGAAGGTGAACTCGCCGCACTTGGGGACGATCGGCGTGTTGTCGTCCTTCTTCACATAGCTCTTCTGCGCACCGAGGGCCAGGCCGGTCGCGGCCGGCTGGTAGGTGTTAGTGAAGGTATCCGAGCCGGATGCGCTCGTCACGATCGCCTTCGCATTCAGTGCTCCGTTCCCGCCGTCCGTGACCGTCACCGTATAGGTGAGGGGATGGCTGTCATAGACCATGCCCGGCTCCGCGCCCGGCTGCTCCACGATGGTGTAGGTGAAGTCCTTGCTCGCGGCGCCGTCCAAGTCGGAGAGCTGGAACTCGCGCGTGAAGCTGACCTTGCCGTTTGCATCGTTCTTCGCGGTGTCGAGCACGTTGCCGGCAGCGTCCTTCAGGTCGAAGGTGAACTCGCCGTCCGCGGGCTTCGTCGTGTGGTCGAAGCCGTCCGCAACCTTGATGGTCTTGGTCGCCGTCAGGATTACGGAACCCTTTGCGTCGTAGGTGTTGTTGAAGGTGGGAGCCGTAGCGGCACCGTCATAGGTGACGGTCACCTTCGTCTTGTTGTTGTCGCCCTGGTTCTGCTCTACCTTGACGTGGACCTTGACTTCCTTGGCGTCGTAGGCCACGCCGTCGACGGTCTGGCCGGCTTTCTCCTCCTTGAGCGTGTAGTCGTACTCGCCCAGGTTCAGGTTCTTGACGGCCAGCTCGACCTTGCCGCCCCGGTCGTTGGTGCCCTTGGCGACCTCGTTGCCGGCCTGGTCGTACA
Source organism: uncultured Collinsella sp. (assembly GCA_965147105.1). Classification (GTDB taxonomy): domain Bacteria; phylum Actinomycetota; class Coriobacteriia; order Coriobacteriales; family Coriobacteriaceae; genus Collinsella. The sequence continues at coordinate 20,425 of CBCTIZ010000027.1, forward strand.
GGCCGAAGGTGAACGCGTCGGCCGTCAGGTCCTTGCCCGTGAGGATCTTCGTCGCCTCGACGGTAACGTCCGTCGTCGGCTTCGAGTTGGTGAAGGTCGGAACGTCGGCCTCGCCGTCGTAGGTGGCGGTCGCCTTTAGCTCGCCCTTCTCATCGGAGACCTTGATGTGGACCTTCACGTCCTTCGTGTCGTACACGACGGTCGGGTCGTTGCCGGCAACCTCCTTGATGGTGTAGTCGTGATCGCCCGGCGTGTCGTAGCTGATTGCCTGGAAGGCGACCTTGCCGTCCTTGTCATTCTGGACGGTCTGGATCACGTTGCCATCCTTGTCGAGCAGCTGGAACGTGAAGTCGCCCCCTGCGAGCTCGCCACCCGTGAAGCGCTTCGTCGCCTTGAGCGTTACCGAGGTCTCCTTCGGGTGGTACGTGTTCGTGAAGGTCTTGTCTCCACTCGTTACCTGCGGTGTGGCCGTCAGCGAGCCGGTGCCATCGTCCGCGACCGTCACCTTGTAGATGAGCGCATGGGTGTCGTAGACCATGCCCGGCTCCGTGCCCGGCTTCTCCGCGATGGTGTAGGTGAAGTCCTTGCTCGCAGCGCCGCCCAGGTTGGAGAGCGTGAACTTGCGCGTGAACTTCACCGTGCCATCGGCCTTGTTCGTCGTGGTGCCGAGCACCTTGCCGTCGGCGTCCTTCAGCTCGAACGTGTATTCGCCGCCCTTCAGCTTGGTGTCGTGCGTGAAGCCCGGCGCGACCGCAACGATCTTGGTCGCCGTCAGCTCCACGGATCCCTTTGCGGTGTAGGTGTTCGTGAAGGTGGGGGCATTGGCCTTGTCACCATCGTAGGTAACAGCGGCGTCCAGCTTGCCGGCATTGTCCATGACCTTCACCACGGCATGGTGCACCGTGTCGTCGAAGGTCACGTAGGCCAGATCGCCCTTCCGCTCAACGATGGTGTACTTGTACTCGCCGGCCTTGGTGTAGTCGATGGCCGGGAAGGTGACGGTGCCGTCCTCGCTGTTCTTGGCGCTCCGGATGGGTTGCTTGCCCTTCAGCTGCTCAGCCGTCAGGTCGCCCTCGTACAGGTCGAAGGTGAACTCGCCGCCCTTGAGCGTGGCCGGCGTGTTGTCGGGCTTCACATAGGCCTTCTTCGCCGTGAGCGCCACCGAGGTCTCGGCGGGCTGGTACTTGTTGGTGAAGGTCGGGGCATCGTTCTTGCCGTCATAGGTGACGGTCGCCTTCGCCTTGTCGCCCTCCGCCTTCACCGAGACGTGAACCTTCACCGCCTTGGTGTCGTAGGTGATAGTCGGATCGGCACCGACGTTCTCCTCCTTGAGTTTGTAGTCGTACTCGCCGATGGTCAGACCGGTGAGGGCAAGATTGATCTTGCCCTCCTTGTCGTTCTGGACGATCTTGACGGGATTACCCGTGGACGTGTCGCCTTGGTACAGGCCGAAGGCGAACGCGCCGTCCGTCAGCGCCTTGCCCGCGAGAACTTTCGTGGCCTCGACGGTAACGTCCGTCGTCGGCTTCACGTTGGTGAAGGTCGGCACGGCCTTATCGCCGCCGTAGGTGACGGTCGCGTCCAGCGTGCCGTTCTTGTTATCGGTAACGCTGACCTTGACCTTCACTTTCTGACCGTCGTAGACGATGGTCTGGTCGTTACCGGTAACTTCCTTGATGGTGTACTCGTAGTCACCTGCCTCGGTGTAGTTGATGGGCTGGAAGGTAATGTTGCCCTTCTCGTCGTTCGTGACGGTCTCAATGGGTGTGCTTTCCGCCTTGTCACCCTTGTACAGAGCGAACGAGAAGTCGTTCCCCGCGAGCGCACCGCCCCTAAAGCGTTTCTTCGCCGCCAAGGTCACGGAACCCTTCGCAGCATAGCTGTTGATAAAGGTGGCGAGGTTCACCTTGCCGTCCTTGACCTCAGCCTTGATGGGCTTGGCCTCAGCGTCACCATCCTTCTTCACCGTCACGCCCGTGACGGTCAGCTTGGCGTCCTTATCCTCGACCCTTACCGTGACGGTATAGGTCGAGGCGTCCATCGTCCAGCCGGCGTTCTGCACGCCGTCCGCTGCGGGATCATCATCAGCGTTGTGCACCTCGGTGAGCGTGAACGTGTACTCGCCCGCCTTGTTGAACGTCATATTCGAGAAGTCGACCGTCTGGCCCTTGTCCTTGATAATCTTGTCCTTCGTGGCCTTGGACTCCGCGTGCGCGTCGCCCGCCAGGTCGTCCGACACACCCAAGTCGCCGGCGGCGATCTTCTGCTGTGTCTCTTCCGTGGCGGTCAGCGTGAACGAGAACGCCTTCTCCGTGCTCTCAACACCGGAGATCTTCTTCGTCACCTGCGGGGTCAGCTCGTCGCTGGCGTCTGACTTGTAACTGTTCTTGAACGGGACGGTAGGCGTAGCGGGCTTCGCATTGCGACTCGAGACCGTCTTCACGTAGTTGGTCGTGGTATCGAGGCCCTTAATCGCCTCGGCCGTCAGCGCATCAACGTTGCCGCCCCCGCCAACAAGCGCCGTCACGCCCGGGCCCTTCGCGATGGTCGTCTCGGTGTAGAGCTGGCCTTTGTTGTCCGGATTCGGCTTCACCGCAATGAGCACGTAGGCGTCACCGGGGTACTCGGTGTCATACGTGTATCCACCAGCGTTGGCGCCATGCGCCTCAGACACCTTGTACACATACACCTTGTTGTAGCTCAGCTGCGTGAAGTTCATCTTCAGCTTGCCGGACATCGTGGCGGTCTGCGTATCGTCACCGTCATCCTTGCCCACGGTGTTCTTGAACGACTTATCGGTATCAGCCGGCTCCGGGGCCGTCGTACCGTTATACGTCATCGCCTCGATGGTGAACGGGAACATGCCATTCTTCAGCGGGGTACCAACCAGAGTCTTGGTCACATCGATGCCCGCGTAGGTACCAGAGGCCGCATAGATGTTGGTGAACGCGGCGGCGTCCGTCACCTGCCGGTCGGCATCCGTCGTCGCCTGCTTGTTGTCGTACGCAACCGACGCGGTCAGCTTACCGGTGTGCTTGCCGTTCTCGATATCGGTCACTGTGTACGTCACCGTGGACGTATGGCCGTCATACGCAATACCAGTCTTATCCGCGTCGGTCGGCTTCGTCTCGTTCACATTGAACGTATACGTGCCCGACTTGGTGAACACCAGGTCGCCCGCACCGAAGGTTGCAGAACGCGTCGCGTCACCGGCGCCTGCGATCTCAACCTTAGTCGTCAGATCGCCGGTCTCATCGGAGTCGGTAGCCTTCCTCTGGGTAACGACCTTGTTTTTAACCGCATCCCTCGTCGCATCATCCGCCGGCGTCAGGGTGAAGTCGAACGCATCGCTCGTCTCCCACGCGCGCCCGGTGAACGTCTTTTGCACGTTAACCGGCGCCGACGTCGCCTGGGTCACCGTGTAGGTGTTCTTGAACGGGATGTATCCGTTGGCGTCCGTCAGCTGCGTGCCGTCGGCCTTCCAATACGTGACCGTGGAGGACAGGCACTTACCCGTCCCAGACTCGTTATCAACCTGCTGGTTCTTCACCAGCACGTAGTACACCGTATCGTCGTAGCCCATGCCACTGGACGTCGATGTATCGGAATCCTTGACCTCGGTCACCTTATACACGTAGGTGAGGTTCTCGCTCTCCATCGTATAGGTGATCTGCGGGAACGCAGCGATACCGTCGTCATCGTTCTTCGCCGTGGTCGTGGTGGACGTGCACCCCTTAGGCATGGGGACCTTGCTGGCACCGACGCTGTAGGAGGTGGCGAGCTTGCCGAAATCGATGGCTCCACTCGGCACGGCATCATTCTTCATCCCGCCGAGTGCCTCGAGCTGGAACGTGAACTTATCCTTCACAAGCGGATTTGCACCGGACTGGTCGGCATACGTCTTCTGCACGTTGAAGGAGATGGTCTTCTCATCGGTGTTATAGGTGTTCGTGATCTTGGCGATTTTGTCAGCGACCTCGATCGGGTTGTCCTTTTGGCTCATACCGTCGTCGGTGTAGGTCTGCTCCATCTTGACTGCCGGCTGCGACAGCGTGCCGTCGCCGTTATCCCTCACCGTCACCGTGACACGGTAGGTAGCGCTCGAATACCCGAACCCGGGCAACCAGTCAGCGTCGTTTTGAGACGGCGTGGCCTCGGCAATGAGATAGGTGTAGGTGCCGGGCTTGGCGTACTCAATATTGCCGAAGTCGAACGTGTCCCCGTTCTTGACGGTCTTCACAACCTGCTTCATACCACTCACGGGCGCATCCTTGGCACCGGCGGGCATCGGCGTGCCCTTGTCCGCGCGCAGGTAAATCTTGAAGCTATCGCCATCCTTCCAGTCACGGCCCCGGAGCACCTTCTGCGCCCAGAACGCATTGGTGAGCGTCACCGGCGGCTTTACGCTGTAGGTGTTCGTGAATACCAGCTTGTTGGCTTCGGCCAACGTGCCGTTGGCGTTCTGCTTCGCAATCGTGCCGGAGATGCTGGCGCCCTCGCCGCTCAGGGCGTTGCCGCCCTGCTCGCGCTTGGTCAGCGTGTAGCCGGCCGGCATCTTATCCGTACCGGTCAGCTCCTGCACCGTGTAGGCGTCGTGCTCGTCGAGACCGTACACGCGGATCGTCTGGCCGGCCGTGATGGTCTGCTCGCGGCCGTTCGTCAGGTCGAACATATCGCCGACCTGCTTCTCATCGGCCGCGCCCGCCTTCTCGAAGACTGCAGCCTTATACGTCTTCCCATCAGGCACGGTGAACTTGAAGGTGAACCCCGCATCCGGTTTGCCCGTCAGCCCCTTCGGCACCACGACACTCTTGGTCACCTCGAAGCTTGCCTCGCGCTTGTTCGCCACGCGCACGCAGGTGGCGCCCGTGAACAGGGCGTTCAGGTTCATGCCACGCAGATCGGCGCGGGCACCTTTCGACGTGGTCCCCTTGGGCTGCTCGTCCTGCGTGATGCCCATACGTATCCAGCCCGTCTCGGTCTCCAGGCGGTAGGGTTTACCCTCCTCGGTGGGCCCATACTGGTAGACACGTCCGTTGGCGCCGTACTTGAGGCGCACCTCATCCTCGCCGCCCTTGGCGTCATTGTTCCAGGAAAGGTTGCCGTTGCCGTCGAGCCTCCCGTCGGACGTCTGCCGCGCACCCTTGATCCACGTGAGCGTGTTGTCGATGTCGCCCTCTGCGCCAAACTGGCCCAGACTCTTCATGAGCGCGCCCGGGCCCACGAACGTCGAAACGCCGTCATCGTCCGTACCGGCATCGGCATGGACGCCGTAATCGTCCACAATCACCTTGGTGAGCGTGTCGTTAAGCAGGAAGCCCTTGGGCGCCGAGACCTCCTTTAGGAAGTAGGCGCCCTTCACGAGCGGCTTGTTGCCGTCGCTCGTACACGGGAATATGCCCGCCCCTTCGAGCTGGATCGGGTTGCTGACCTGCCCCGTCGTCAAGGTGTCGTAGGGGATCTGGTCGCCGTTGAGCACGACTTTGCCGTTCGCGTCTGTTGTCACCTGACCGTCCGTGTACAAGCCGAACTTCGCGCCGTCTACGGGGTTGCCCTCGGTATCGGTCTTCTGCACGAACAGGCGATTCTGGATGTTCGTGACGAGCAAGCGCGTGGCGAACTGTCGCTTGAAGTTCGTGCCGTCTGCGATGTCGTCGCTGTACACGTGGACGGTGTTCTCGGGCGTCGCGTCGCCGATCGAGCTCGCCATTGTGTGGTAGATGGCCACCGTGTACTCGGCATTCTTGCGGTCATTACCGCTCAGCAGGTAGTAGTACTTGGAGATGTCACCGGGCAGATACGGAATCTCTACCTGGTACTGGCCGCTCGTGTTGAGCGTGAAGGCGTGCAGGTCCTTCTTCGCCGCCTCGATAGCGCCGGCCATGCTCGGCTTCTTGGCGAGGGTGTATCCCGCTCCCGTCGATGGGTCGCCCGACACGGCGTACCAACTGTTCGGATCGTTGATATCTGTGTTTGCGCTTTTATCGCGCTTGAGCACCACAGCGAACAGTATGCCGGAGTCCAGGCTGACGGTCTTGTCGGACTTCGTCTGGTCATCGCTCGCCTTGTACACGATCGACGGCGCGGTGATGGTCTCCTTCGCGCCGGCGAACGCACCCGTCTGCCACACGGCGCTGTCCGCGTCCATACCGCCGCGGTTAATGATGACGCCGCCCGCGGCGTCCTTGTCGTCGCTCGTGGACACGTACTCGAGCTGCATGCTGCCATGCGTCGCCGTGAGACTCGAGCGGTAACCGTTAGGCGCCTTTGTTTCCTTCAGGAGGTAGTACTGGTAACCATGCTCTTTATAAAGGTCATCGAAGTTGATAACGCCGTTGTCCACGTCATTCGTGAGCGTCAGTTGTCCATTCGCGTTCGTGGTGCCGGAGCCAAGAAGGTATTTCTGATCAGTGGTCGTGTCAGTGAAGTGCTCGTCTGTCTTGTACAGCGCGAACTGAGCGCCCTCCACCAGACCGCCATCCTGGTCGAACTTGATAATGTCGGACTCGGGAACCGTCACGAGGTTGAACTTGAGCCTCATGTTGGAGTCGGTGGCGCCACGCTCCAAGTAGAAGAACTTGAGCGTGTGGTTGGTGCCGTTAGGGAAGGTGTTGCCGTTGAAGCCCGAAATATCCCGCCCCGCATCCCTGAACTTGCTTTTCAGCGTGCCATTTGCGGAATTGTTAACGCTGATGTCGCCCGTTTGGAAGTTAATGGTCAGATCAGCACTGGTGTGGATACCGCCAATATCGCCCACGAGGACATCGTCAATGAACACCCAGACGTCGTCGTCTCCGGCGAACTCAAAGGTCATGGGCTTGTCAGCGTTCGTTTTGCCATCCTTCGGCTGCACGAAGCGCGACGACATGGAGAGGCCGAAATAATGGTTGAGGGGTCCGTTGTTCTGCGACGTAATGCCGTTCGGGACGAGTTTGCCGTCCTCTGCCTTGAATACCTCATCGGCCGCATCGAAGGGGAAGAACTGGCCTACTGAATGAGGCTCAGCCCCCGCTTGCATAACGCCGGCAGCATTGTAGACATCAAATGCATTCTTATTGGCGTTGTACGCCGCGTAGTTCTTCGAGCTGTCATACTCGTAGTAGCCGCCCTTGGCCTGCAACAGACCCGTCACACCCATATGGGATATCTTGCCCGTCTGGGTGGAAGAATCAGAACCACCCTTAAAAAGGGTGGTTTGCTCTTAGGGTATAACCCACGGGCC
>CBCTIZ010000028.1:0-23780 GCA_965147105.1 uncultured Collinsella sp.
GGCCGCGCGGCAAGGAGATATATTGCCAGACCGGAGGGGCCCCGTGGGCGGGAATTCCACTCTTCACAAGTCCTACACAATACATCGCTTCCTATATAAGTCATAGAAAGGCTGGTGCAGAAATACTGCACGTATCAGATGATGACCCTTCGGTTAAGAGATATATAAAGATCGGTCACCTGTAAGTGTCTATCTACCCGCGCTTTTGCTATATAAACCAGCGCTTCAGATAAAAAGAGGGAGCGCCGCGCACAACGCGACACTCCCCTAGCGATTCAAGAGAATCTATTAGGCCTCGAGAGCCTTCTTGGCGATGGTAGCCAGCTCGTTGAAGGACTCGATGTCCTCGTAAGCCATCTGGGCCAGGACCTTGCGGTCGAGCTCGATGCCGGCAACCTTCAGGCCGTGCATGAACTGAGAGTAAGAGATGTCGTTCAGGCGAGCAGCAGCGTTGATACGAGTGATCCAGAGAGAACGGATCTCGCGCTTCTTGTTGCGGCGATCACGATACTGATACTGCAGGGAGTGCTGGACCTGCTCTTTAGCATGCTTGTAAGTACGCGAAGCGGCACCGTAGTAACCCTTCGCACGGTGCATAACGGTACGGCGCTTCTTCTTGGCGGCAACAGCGCGCTTAATACGTGCCATGTTCTATCAACTCCTAGACGGTAAAACGAAAAACGGGAACGCGAACTTAGGCGAGACGCGACTTGATGACCTTGCGGTCGGCAGCGGCGATCTCGGTCTCCTGACGGAAGCCACGCTTACGCTTGGTGGACTTCTTGCTCAGGATGTGGCTCTTGAAAGCCTTGGCGCGCATAAGCTTGCCGGTACCAGTCTTGCGGAAACGCTTCTTGGTGCCGCTGTGGGACTTCATCTTAGGCATGAAATACTCCTTAATCGGTTACAGAACACTAGTTACTTGGTATCGCTTGCCGCTTTATCCTCATCGAAGGCGCCCTTAATCGGGGCGAGCAGCATAAGCATGTTACGGCCTTCCATTTTAGGCTTGGACTCGACCGTAGCGTAAGGCTTGAGATCCTCGGCGAGACGCTCGAGAACGTTAAGGCCCTGCTCCGGGTGAGCCATCTCACGGCCGCGGAACATGATGGTGATCTTAACGCGTGCGCCCTTCTTGAGGAAACGCAGAACGTGGCCCTTCTTGGTCTCGTAGTCGCCAACGTCGATCTTGGGTCGGAACTTCATTTCCTTGACCTCGACCTTGGACTGGTTCTTACGAGCAGCCTTGGCCTTCATGGCCTGCTGGTACTTGAACTTACCGTAGTCCATGACCTTGCAGACCGGCGGCTCCGCGTTGGGAGCGATCTCGACCAGGTCGAGACCCTGATCATCGGCGACGCGCTGGGCATCGCGGATGGCGAACAGGCCGAGCTGAGAGCCATCGACGCCAATCAAACGGCACGAAGATGCAGTGATCTCGTCGTTGATGCGGGTGTCATCAGACTTAGCTATTTTCCCTACCTCCATTCATAAAAAAATAACCCGGCGCTTTTCAGCAACCAGGTCGTACACATAGACATCCTCAATGTGAGGAAGGGAATCTAGGTTGTATGACCAGTCAGCTGCTCATTGGCGCCAAAAGGTGGGAACCCTCGGGTTCCTCTTTAGGGCATTGCGGGAACAATGCCTTCGCGATAATAACACGTACCGCGCGCTATCACATTACGTACACGAAAAAGAGGGCCTCGACCCCCTTGCCTTGATTATCGACTTTATCCGAACACCTCCCACATTCATCCGCACATGTGCGGATGAATGTGGGAACCCGATACCCTGAGGGCCGGATCGGCCGGCCCCGGGAGATCGGAGGACGGCATGTCCGGAAAGAAGAAAAGTGGCTCCGCGAGGGCGGTCCCGAGGGCCTACGGAAGGCTCACGAGGCACGAGCGGGACACGGTCCAGAGGATGCTGGAGCGCGGGGCGTCGTGCAGGGAGATCGCGAGGGAGCTGGGCAGGTCGCCCTCGACGGTGAGCGCCGAGGTGGCGTCGCACAGGTTCGTGACGGCGCCGAAGGCCAGGCGCGGCGAGCGCGTGGACGCCTCCGCCGACCTGTCGGCGGCCTGCCCGCGCCTGGCGGCATGGCCGCGATGCTGCAACGGCTGCGGCCGGTACCGCGCAATCGGCTGCAAGCGCCGTCCCCACGTCTTCTACGAGGCCCGGGCCGCGCAGCTGTGCGCCGACTCGGTCCTCGCCTCGTCCAGGCGCGGGATAGACGCCGACGAGCCCGCCGCGGCGGCCAGGCTGGAGGCGATAAGGGACTGCCTGCGCCGGGGGCTGTCGCCCGAGCAGATGGCGGCGCGCAACGGCGGCCCGGTGGACCTGTCGCCCTCGACCATCTACCGCTGGGTCTCGGCGGGCTACGACGGCATGACCAACATGGAGCTCAGGCGAAAGGTCGGCTACAGGCCGAGGAAGCGCGCCGCGGGCCGGGCGGCCACGCGCCACTCCGCCCGCAGGTCGCACGCCGCGTTCCTCGCCCTCGGGGAGGACGTGTGCGCCGCGGCCTGGGAGATGGACACCGTCGAGGGCGCCCGGGAGGACTCGGCCTGCCTGCTCACGCTGCTGCACCGCCCCAGCAGGCTCCAGCTCGCGCTGCCGCTGGAGGAGAAGACCGCCGGGTGCGTCGCGGACGCCCTGGAGGGCGTCCGGGCCATCCTCGGCGCCGACGGGACGCGCCGCGTGTTCCGCGCCGTCCTCACCGACAACGGCGCCGAGTTCTCCGACGAGGCGGCGATCGCGGCGCTGCTCGGCGAGGGGCCGGGCGAGACGAGGCTGTTCTACTGCGACCCCAGGCGCAGCGACCAGAAGGGCGCCTGCGAGCGCAACCACGTCGAGATCAGGAAGCTGCTGCCCAAGGGCGCCGGAATCAGGTTCGACCGGCTCGTCCCGGCCGACCTGGCGCTGGCCATGTCGCACGCGAACTCCGAGCCCCGCGGCGCGCTCGGCTTCTCGACGCCCGCCCGCGCCTTCAGGGCGATGCTCGGGGAGGACGCGGCGGCGCTGCTGGACGCCTACGGCGTGGGGGACGTGGCGCTCGGCGAACTCGACCTGACGCCGGGCCTCATCGAGAGGGCGCGCGCAGAGAGGGGCGATGCCCCGCTGGCCTAGCCTAAGGGCGAAAACGGAATAGACGGACCGACCGTCCGGCTGAGTCTGGGAAGAGGTGCCGGGCGGCGGGCGGAGCATGGCCACCGGACCCATCGAAACACATCTCCACCGTTCCTTCAACTGGGGAAATGCCGCCCCCGGACCCCAGGAGGGGCCGCGGGGGCGTTCGGCTAGCTGCGGGAATGGCCTATTTGCTCAATGTGTTCGGCTGAGATCGGAAATCAACCCGATAAGCTCAATCTTGCGCAACATCTCCCGTTGACGACATCCACGTCCGTCAACCAAGGCCTCGCCCATCTGGTTGTCATAGGGATCCTCGCGCATGCCATCGAAAGTAGGCACAAGCTCAGCCTGGAATCGATCGTTGGCCACCATACGCCACGGGTCGAGATTGCCAAAGTAGTGACGACGACGCCACTCCTCCCCCATCCTGCGTGCCGAGGAACCAAACGATACGTCGGCGTTAAGCCAACCGGTCTGGGGTGTGTAGAACTCAGCCCAATCGTGCGGCCCCACCGAATCGGGCGCAACATACAGGCCGCTCTGCCAACGGGCAGGCACGCCAGCGATGCGGCACATGGTGATAAACGTGAGCGCCATAACGCCACAATCGCCGCGGAGCGAGTGTGCGCAGTCGTCGGCAATGGATCCTAAAAGCAGGTACGGTGGCTGATAGCGATAGTCGACATGCTGTGTCAGGTAATCATAGATAGCACGAGCGCGATCGAGCGGATCCTCGAGCCCGTCAATAACACGCTCCGTCAGCTGTCGCAGGTACGGCGTAAACGCAATGTGCGGACGGTCCTCGGAAGTGTCCTCGGGCAGCGGCGTGTCCATGCACGCATGCGATGGGAGCGCACCACCATAGATATCGCAATAGGCGGCATCGATGCGATAGCGATAGGTCACCGAGAATGAATGTTCAGTCGAAGATGTCCAAGAGACAGTACGAGCCGAAACGTTTTCAGAGGCAACGGTACCCTCCGACGTCATATCGAGAACCTCGATATGAGACTGTTGACGACAGGCGGCGGCAACGGGCAGCCACGCGCGAACGGTCTCTCCCTCCTGAGCCCCAGGGACAGACAAGGATGCCTTAAGCGTGATGACGCGCATCAACCCGTTTTGCGACTCCATCTCCCTGAGCATCTGGTTACGCAGCGCTATGCCGTCCGTAGAATCGGGACGCAGGCCCGGAACCTCCTTGGGGTACACGCGAAGCGAATCAAGGAAGTTATCGAGAACAAACAGCTCGCCATCGACAAAGCGCCAGTCAATACGTTTGCGATCAATCAGGTCATCAAACTGCTCTTCGGTAAACTCAGGCCACTCCTCGCGAATCATCGCAATGGCCCGATCACGCGACACCGAGAAATGAAGCGGCGTCTCGAGCATGCGATACCGCTCAGCACGAACACAAGCAGCCAGCGAAGGCTCAGGGTTCTGCTCCAAAAGGCGATCGCAGGCAGCAACAGCCTGCGTCAAATACCCGGCATCCTTGAGACGAAGAATCTCTGGCGGCAGTCCAATATCGAGATGACGAAAGTCATCACAGCAGACACCAACCGAGCACCCAACAGGACCCTCGTCAATAACCTTCCCATCCGAAGGCAGCACATCAATAACAGCCATAACCACTCCCACATCAAACGACAGACCGTCCCCATTGTACCGACATAAAACAAAGCCCCAACCAAGGAGCCCCAACACCGCTGAACGATAGTCAAAGAAACAATTTAGTCTTGTAACCCTGCGGCGTTAAACGAAGGAAGCCCCGTCCCCCGGAACTGTTTCCTTGGCGCGACTTCTGGCGAAGCCAGGGCAATTTATTCAGCCCAGTAACCCTGTAGCGAGTTAACAAAGGAGGCCCCGTTCACCCGGAGCTTTTCCCATTGCGCGACTTCTGGCAAAGCCAGGTGAGCGCAAGGGAAAAGCGTAGGGTGAACGGGGCCTCCGACGGGAAAGTTAAACCGCTACTTACGCCTTGTTGACGGAGCCAAACTCCTCCATGAGCTCCTTGGTGCGGGCAACGATGTTGTCGCGACCAGGTTTGAGGAGCTTGCGGGGGTCAAAGCCCTTGCCCTGCTGATCCTTGCCAGCCTCGATGTACTCGCGGACGCCCTTGGCGAAGACGATCTGCAGGTCGGTGTTGACGTTGATCTTGGAAATGCCCAGGGAGATGGCCTTCTTGATCTGATCCTCGGGGATGCCGGTGCCACCGTGCAGGACGAGGGGCAGATCGCCGGTCTGGGCCTTAATCTCGCCCAGACGCTCGAAGGAAAGGCCAGCCCAGTCGGCAGGGTACACGCCGTGGATGTTGCCGATGCCGCAGGCGAGGAAGTCGACGCCCAGGTCAGCGATCTGCTTGCACTCAGCAGGATCAGCGAGCTCGCCGCTGGAGGTCACGCCGTCCTCGGTGCCGCCGATGCCGCCGACCTCGGCCTCGATGGACATGCCCTTGGAGTGGGCAAGCTCAACGAGCTCCTTGGTGCGGTCGAGGTTAAGCTGGAAGGTCTCCTCGTGAGAGCCGTCATACATGATGGACGTGAAGCCGGCCTCGATGCACTTGAAGCAGTCCTCGTAAGAACCGTGATCGAGGTGAAGGGCGACGGGAACGGTAACGCCCGTGGCCTCGACGGCAGCCTTGACCATGTCGGCGCAGACCTTGAAACCGCCCATCCACTTAGCGGCACCAGCGGTGCACTGAAGGATCAGCGGAGACTTGGCCTCCTCGGCGGCCTGGAGAATAGCCAGGGTCCACTCGAGGTTGTTGGTGTTGAAGGCACCAAGACCGTACTTGCCGGCCTCGGCCTTCTTGAGCATGTCTGCTGCGTTGACGAGCATAAAAGAAACCTCCTGTAAGGTTGCTCCGATAACGCCTGAGATTTTACCACGACATACCCGAGCATAAACGTTCGTTTGTTCACGAATACCATCCGATTGGACAAATTTTGACCGTTTGCCCCACAGAATCGACCCACTGGGGAAAATAGCTTGACGATTGAGCGGTCTTCGTGGTTCGGACGACGGCTTCGAGCCTACATCTGCATAAACGGGTTCTGCATAAGTTCGCGCGCCATCGTGGTCGAATCGCCATGGCCCGTCAAGCAAACGGTATCGGGCGGAAGCATCTTGGCAAGTTTGGAGAGCGAGCGCATAATCGCCGCCTCGTCACCGCCGGAAAGATCGGTACGACCGTGGCTGCCCGGGAAAAGCGTGTCGCCCACAAAGGCGATGTTCCCCCGCTCGGTCGCGGCGAACAGGACGATGCCGCCCGGCGTATGCCCCGGCGTCTCGATCACCTGCAGGCAGACGTCGCCCACCTCGATTGTATCGCCCTCGGCAAGCAAACGCGTCGGCTCACCCGGATCGGGTGTCTCGATACCCCACATGGCGCGCTGCTCCTCGATATTTGCGCGAGGTACCGTCACGTCCTTAGCGCACAACTCATATAGCGCGCTGTCGCCAACGACAGCTCGAACCCCGGCAACCCCGCCAACATGGTCGGCATGACCGTGCGTGCAGACAGAGCCGAGTACGCGCACCTCAGGATGCGCGGTGCGGATATGCTCCACAAGACACTCGCCCTCCCACGCCGGATCGACGATTAAGCACTCGTCATTCGAAATCACGGCGTAACTGTTGGTCTGAATGGGGCCGTTGACGAGCGCCTCAATCGAAGCCGCACCTCGGGGTGTCAGGTCCAAAGTCATATCGCCCATGCGCATACCCTCCTTCTAAAATACGTTCGAGGCACCAAACGATGCCTCGAACGTAACCAATATCTATGATGCTGAGAGGCTCTCGCACCTACACACGGCGCTTGAGCTGAGCTCCGCCTTCGCCGGGCATAAGACGGCGAGCGTCGTAGACCGAATCGACACTGCTGATGGAAGCCAGCAGCGGATCCAGACCACTCGCGTCCGAGATCTCGACCATAAAGCGCAGGGTTGCAATACCCTCGCGGTTGGTCGACGTGGCGGCAGAAAGGATATTGCCGCCCGCATCGCCAATGGCAATGGTGACATCCTTGAGCAGGCCCATACGGTCCAAGCACTCGACCACGATCTCGACCTGGAAGAGGGTGTCGGCAGCGCCGTCCCACTCCACATCGATCATGCGCTCGGGATGTTCCATAAGACCCTTGACGTTGGGGCAGTTGGCGCGATGTACCGAAACGCCACGACCGCGCGTGATGAAGCCGACGATGTCGTCGCCCGTCACGGGGTTGCAGCAATGAGCCAGACGGACCAGCAGGCCGCTGTTGCTCTCGCCCTTGACGATAATGCCGTTACTTGCGCTCTTGCCGCGCTTTTGCGGCTTGCGGTTGGAGCCGCGAGCAGGCTGTTTCACGACCTCGGCGATAGCCTCGGCCTTGGTGAGCTGTTCCTCGGGCTTGGGGTCCAAGATTTGCTCGACCTTATTGCCCACAGCGCGCGGGGCAACCTTGCCGGCGCCGACGGCGGCAAACAGGTCCTCGAGCTGCTTGAAGTTAAACTGCTCCGCTACGGCGTTGAGCGCACGCGTCGAACGCGGCGTAGAAATGCCATAGCCACGCTTCCGCAGGTCCTTGGCCAGCATATCGCGGCCGGCAGCAGCGTCGTCATCCTTGGTCGCAGCGGCAAAATAGCGGCGGATCTTTGACTTGGCGGAAGGCGTCTTAACGATCTTGAGCCAATCACGCGACGGCTTGGAACTCTTGTTAGTCAGGATCTCGACACGGTCACCCGTCTTAATCTCGTGCGTGAGCGGAGCCACCGCACCGTTGATTTTGGCGCCGACGCAATGGTTTCCCACCTCGGTGTGAACGGCATAGGCAAAGTCGAGCGGCGTGGAGCCGGCACGAAGCGCCATGACCTCGCCCTTGGGCGTAAAGACGAAGATCTCCTGATCGAAGAGGTCGACCTTCAGCGAATGCAGGTATTCCTTGGCGTCGGTGATCTCATCAGACGCAGCCCAATCGAGCGAATGCTTGAGCCAGTTGATCTGGTCGTCCAAACGTTGAGCGTCATTGGTCTTGGAAGCAGACGATCCGCCCGACTTCTTGTATAGCCAGTGGGCGGCAATGCCGTACTCGGCCTGCTCATGCATCTCGTAGGTTCGAATCTGAATCTCGAGCGGACGGGCCGTGGGGCCGATGACCGTCGTGTGGAGCGACTGGTAGTTATTGACCTTGGGCATGGCGATATAGTCTTTAAAGCGACCGGGCATGGGGTGCCACAGCGTATGCACCGCGCCGAGCGTGGAGTAGCAATCGCGCACCGAATGCGTGATGACACGCAGTGCCACCAGGTCGTAGATCTCGGGGAATTCCTTGCCCTTGCGCTTCATCTTTTGGTAGATGGACCAATAGTGCTTGGAACGGCCGTTAATCTGGAAGTCCTCCAGGCCAATGCGGTTGAGTTCGTCGGTGAGTGTCTTGATGGTCTCGGCCAGATAGCGCTCACGGACCTCGCGCGACTCCGCCACCATGCGCGCGATGCGCTGGTAGGCGTCGGGTTCAAGGTAGAAGAAGGACAGGTCCTCGAGCTCCCATTTAATGGAGCTCATGCCCAGACGGTCGGCCAGGGGCGCATACACGTCCATGGTCTCGCGAGCCTTAAACAGGCGACGATCCTCGCGCAGGGCTGCCAGCGTTCGCATGTTGTGCAGACGGTCGGCAAGTTTAACGATGATGACGCGAATGTCCTTGGACATGGCGAGGAACATCTTGCGCAGCGTGAGCGCCTGCTTCTCGTCCATGCTGTCAACTTCGATGTTGGTGAGCTTGGTCACGCCATCGACGAGCTCGGCCACCGTATCGCCAAACAGGCCGGAAACATCGGCGAGCGAGGTCTCGGTATCCTCGACGGTATCGTGCAGCAGTGCGGCGCACACCACATCGCAGTCCATCTTGAGATCGGCCAAAATGATGGCAACCTCGACGGGATGGTTAATGTACATCTCGCCCGAGCGGCGCTTTTGGTTGCAGTGCTTCTCGGCGGCAAAGCAGTAGGCTTGCTCCACCTTAGAAAAGTCGTCCTCATTCATATATTTGAGGCACAGGCGCTCCAGCTTGTCGTAGCTGTCCGCCATAATCTCGGGCGGCAGCTCATCGGCATGCTTATAGTGCTCCATCTCCGAAAACGGCTGGAGGGTGGAATCATGGGCGGTACGGGCTGCGGCATCCATCGAGGTCCCCTTCCCCTAGGCCCGCGGTACGATCGGGCGGTTAACTTTGGCTAGCATATCAGAAGCGCACGAATCGAGCGCCCAGCTCCGGAAAGCCGAGAACTCCATGCGCGAGCGCAAGCCCTCCAAATAGCGAATTGACCTGCTCAATTGCACGCGGCCGGGGTTTTCGGCCATCGCGATACGACGAGTGTCGTCAAACCCCGAAACTCGACAGAAACCAAGCTCTTCGAAGATTCCCAGGCCGCTTTCCACCGAACGCTCGTCGACCGGCGTGCGAGCATCGATGGCAAGGCACATCTGCGCGATGTCGATATCGCTCGCGCTAAAGGAATCGTCCCCCGTCTTGCCGCGGTTGGAGCGCCACATGGTCTGCAGCGCGCGATAGAGCGTGACGAGTTCATCGCGCTCGGGCGCGTAGCAGTCGAGCAGGCGCTCGTTAATGCGGGCGTCGCGCGACGAATAGAGCAGATGGATCACGGCGGGCTGGCCATCGCGACCGGCGCGGCCGCTCATCTGGTTAAACTCAATGCCGCCAAACGGCATGTGATAGAGCACGACATGGCGGATATCGGGCAGGTTGACGCCCTCGCCAAAGGCAGATGTCGAGACGATGCAGCTGAGGCTTCCGTCTCGGAATGCTTCCTCCACGCGACGGCGATCAGAACGCGCAAGCCCCGCGTTATAGAACGCGATATGGGTTGCGCAATCGGGCACACGCTTGCGCAACGTCTTGGCGAGCGCCACGGACTGGTCGCGCGAATTGACGTAGATGACGGTCTTTTCCCCCGTCGCCACGATTGACACCAGGCGGTTCTCGCGGCTCGCAAGATCTCGGTCATCCTCGAGCTGCAAGTTCTCGCGCACCGTCTCGTCGACCACCGTGCGGGTAATCGGTAGTACGCGGGCGAGCTCGGCCACAACCGGAGCCGTTGCGGTGGCCGTCGCAGCCATAACGACCGGGTCGCCCAAGGCTTTGAGGATATCGGGCATGTCGAGATAGGCGCTGCGGTCGCCGCCCTTGGCAAGACCGGCATGATGCGCCTCATCGATAACGACAAAACCGATGCGCCCCGAACGCGCAAAGCGGTCGCGGTGAATGGACAGGAACTCGGGCGTCGTGAGCACGATGCCGGTGCGGCCCGAAGCCAAGCCGGCAAACACGTCATCGCGCGCCGCCTCCACGGTCTCGCCGGTCAGCACGCCCACGCCAATGCCGAGCGCGGCCATCGTCGATGAGAGATGATAAGCCTGGTCGGCAACGAGCGCACGCAGCGGATAGACAAAGATGCTCGCCCGCCCACGAAGGACCGCCTCGCGCGCGGCGTGCACATGGAAGATGAGCGACTTGCCACGTCCCGTCCCCATAACGGCCAAAACGCTCTGGTGGTCGGCGAGCGCGTCGAGTGCCTCGACCTGCGCGCGATGTGGCTGGTTCGAGCCGATAAAGCTATGGATAAGCGAGCGCGTGAGCTCGGTATAGGAAAGCTGGGCGAGCGTCTCGCGCTTGCGCGACTCCAAGCGCAGGCCGGAATCCGCCGGCTGCACGCCACGACGAAGCTCGCATGCCGGATCGTCGACGCTGGGCAGCGTGGTATCGCGGACCAGAACATCCTTGACCATGAGCTTGGGCTTCACACGACCCTGCCAATGCTCGGCAACGGCCTCGAACACCAAGTCGACAGCGCTATCGCAGTTGATGAGCTTATCGATTTGCGGCACGCGGAACATAATGGCCGGCACACTCGCGGCGCCATCGGTCGCCACAAAGCGCATGTGCTCGCCGGTCTTACCCACCACGGCGCGATCACACATCGTCACGCCCTCGGCAGCCAGCAGCGGCACCTTATTACCCTGGCCAAACGGCTCAAGGCGGGAAATCTGCTCGATGGTCTCGATATTCAATTCGGAAAGTTCGACCGTGGCGGCAACCTCGTCGGTGTCCTCAAAGTCCTCGGCGGGAAGCTCGGACAACACGGCGGAAAGGCGACGGCGGAACTCGTCGAGCTTGGATGCCTCGATAGTCACACCCACCGCACCGGCATGTCCGCCGCGACGAATCATCAGGTCGGAACAGCGCTCGATGGCGTCAAACAGGTTAACTTTGCCCACCGAGCGACCAGAGCCGCGCGCGATACCGTCCTCGATCGAGAACAGCAGCGCCGGCACGTGGTAGCGGTTGGTCAGACGGCTTGCCACGATGCCCTTGACGCCCTCGTGCCAGCCTTCGCCGCCCACGACGATCGCGCGTCCGCCGTCATAGGTCTCCTCGACCTTTGCCATGGCATCGCGCGTGAGCTCCGCCTCGATCTCACGGCGCTGGCGATTGATTTCCTCGAGCTCGGCGGCAAGCGCGCTCGCTTCGATGGGGTCGCGGGCAAGCAGCAGGTCGAGCGCCAGCTTGGGATCAGCCATGCGGCCGGCAGCATTCAGACGAGGGATGAGCGAAAACGACAGGCCGTCGGCCGTAATGGTAGAAAGGTCGGCCTTGGCAAGTGCGGCAAGCGCGATATAACCGGGGCGGGCCGTCACGCGCATCTGCTGGATGCCCTCGGCGACCAGTGCGCGATTCTCGGGCGTGAGCGGCATCATGTCGGACACGGTGCCCAGCGCCGCGACCTCTATCAGCGAACGCCAATACGACGGCTTGCCCAAACGCTCGCCCAGGACCTGCACCAGCTTAAGCGCCACACCGGCACCGGCAAGCTCGCGCGAGGGGCCCTCGTCCTCGAGCTTGGGATCGGTCAGGGGCACGCCCTGCGGCACCTGGTCGGACGGCTCGTGATGGTCCGTGACCACCAAATCGATCCCCAGACTCTCCAGATAGGAGACCTCTTCCTTGGCAGCAATACCGTTATCGACGGTCACAATCAGGTTGGGTTGAGCGAGCTCGTTGACGCGGTCGAGCGCCGCACGCGACAGGCCGTAGCCCTCGTCAAAGCGGTGCGGAATAAACGGCGTGACGTTGGCGCCAAACGAACGTAGCGCCTCGGTCAACAGACAAGTCGACGTAATGCCGTCGACGTCAAAATCGCCAAAGACGGCGATACGCTCGTGGCTGCGAATAGCACGCTCAACGCGGTCGGCGACGACCACCATGCCCGGAATAACGAGTGGGTCCGCCCAGTCGCGATCGAGCGAAGGCGTCAAAAACAGCTGGCCTTCCTCGATGGATGTAATGCCGTGCGCAACCATAATGCGCGCCACCAGCCCGGGTATGCCCAGGCCAGCCGAAAGCTCCTTTTCGAGCTCGGGGTTTTGCTGAGCGACCGCCCAGCGATGCGTCGTCTTAAGCGATGACATAGGCGCCCACCCCCGATAGGGGCAGGTCGCCGCGATACCTCTCACGGTTCATAGCGATGAGTCCTCTGTGCATGCCCGCTTCGGCAGGCAGATCTGTTGAACGGATTTATTATACCGTGCAGCGCGGACGCACAACATCCAGCACGCCGTGGTTTCGATAAACGAGGGCGGTAATAGCCTCGAAATAATCGAGCGTTTCAGCCACACGGACGCATGCGAGCGTCTAGCATATCCATTCAAAACGGATTCACGAGCAAAGGGAGTCACAAGAGCATATGAAGCAATGGGTTGGACTGGGCAAATTTCTCGCAGGACATATGCAGGTCATCGTTCCGATTTGCGTGGCGCTCGGCGTGCTCTTTCCTCAGCAGATCGGCGTTCTCAAGCCCATCGTTCCCACCCTGTTTGCCTTTATGACGTTCCAAGGCGCGCTCAGCAACACCTTCCACCAGGTGGCTGAGGTGTTCCACCGTCCCCTGCATCTGATTTTGGCGCTGCTGGTCTCGGCAGTGCTTATTCCCATCGCGGCGTATGCCATAGGGTCACTCTTCTTTGGCTCCAACCCCAACCTTGTCTGCGGCATCGTGCTCGAGTACAGCGTACCCGTGGCGGTCACTGCCTTTATGTGGATTAGCATGTTCGGCGGCAACGGCCCGCTCGCGCTCACCATCATCCTGACGTCCTCGGTTATCTCCCCTGTGACGATTCCGCTCACGCTCAAGCTCCTGCTGGGCGCCACCGTCTCGATCGGTGTGCCGAGCATGATGCAAGACATGGCCTTTATGATCGCCATCCCCGCCGTGCTCGGCATCGTGATCAACGAGCTCACGCGCGGATGGGGGCACGAAAAACTCTCCCCCGTGCTCTCGCCCGCCTGCAAATTCATGATGATGGGCGTTATCGCCTCCAACTCCACCGCCATGAGCGAGTACGTGCTGCACATGAACGCGGTGCGCTTGGAAGTCGCCCTCTTTATTTTGGTCTTCGCCATCAGTGGCTTTGTCGTCGGTTTTCTGGTCGCCCATGCGCTGCATCTGCCATATAGCGAGACGACCACCATGTGCTTTACCTGCGGCATGCGTAACATCTCTTCGGGCGCCGTCATCGCCACGCAGTACTTTCCGGGCGAAGTCGTGTTTCCCGTCATGTGCGGAACGCTGTTTCAGCAGGTACTCGCCTCGCTTATCGGGCATCTCTTTGAGCGTCTGACCGGCGAGGAGCGCGCCGCCCAGCGCAAGCGCGTCGAAGCCGGCCGCGACGCCATGGCACGCTAGACTGTCCGCATTACGCGGGTGTTAGTCTTGCTATACGAGCGTTTCCAGATGCGCACGCAGGCGCTCAGCATCGACATCGAGCGTGGTCTCAGCATTGACCTGGGCCAAACGATAGCCGACAAAGTAGGGCGAAACCACCCAACGTGGCAGCGCCTTGGCAATGGTCCGACCGCCCAGGTGATAGAAGAACAGGTTGTACGACTCTGCGCGACCACCGTGGTGCTCGTTCAGGATATAGCGCAGAGCTACCTGGATCGCATCGGCGAAGAGATCCGCCTCGGCTTGGTCTCTCGTGTCATCGCTGGCAGCGATTCCCTGCGGGGCTGAAACGTTGATCTCAAAGAACCCCATGATGGGTTCGGTTGAGATGTTGGCCGAGATCCTCCCCTGTTGCCAGACATTGATGCCTTCGAAATTGGCGGAAGCCAGCGAAGCATAGCCGTCTTCCTGCTCCAAACCCACAATCTGCATGTGCGGATGAACGAGGCTACCGCCCGAGAGCGGACCCTTGTTCTTGTACATGAGCACGCTTCGATACTGCTGTGAATCGATCATCTGCTGCCAGCAACCCAGGGCAAACCGCATCACATGGTGGAGTTCATCCGGCTCATAGGTCACCAGGTCGGCATCGTGATCGGCCGACTCGATCAGCACGGTTTGACGGGTGGCGCGCAGGGTCTTGAACTTATTCTCGAGCCAAATGCAATCGCCATCACAGCGAATGATGTCGGTGAGCCCTTCTGTATCGCAAAAGGGGCACGCGGTGCCGGGACGACGGTTGTCGTCGGGCTTACCGTTCGCCTGCTGAACGTCAAATGCCAGCGTCACGGGTTATACCTCCAGCGGCACAATCTTGGTGCCATGGAGCTCGGAGACGCCCAGTGCCGCCGCCACGGTATCGCGGCTGACCGTGGAAATGCCGCCGCCGGGAAGGATGGTCAAGCGGTCGCCCGCATACTCGATCAAGCGGGCCAGGTTTTCGAAGTTGTCCTCGATCGGCGTACCGGCAGCGCCACCATGCGTCAGGATGCGTGTGATGCCGCAGTCGGCGAGTATGTCAATCGCGTCGAGCTGAGCCTCGGGCGAGAGCTGATCAAACGCCATGTGGAAGGTGATGTCGATGGGCTCACGCTTGCATTCCTCGGTCGCGCAGCCCGCGGCCATCACGAGAGCGCCCAACGTAAGCTCGTCGAGTGCCCATCCGCCAGCGCAGGGCTTGCAGCAGCCAAAGACCAAGCCGTCAACGCCGGCGCTCACGGCAAGGCCCAGGTCCATCTCCATCATACGCAACTCGTCCTGGTTGTAGTGAAAGTCGCCGCCACGCGGGCGAATCATGCACATCACCCGTGCATCGTGCTCGTGGGCATAGTTGGTCGTAGCGCTGATAACGCCGGCCGAAGGCGTGGTGCCACCAACGGCAAGGTTGTCGCACAGCTCGATACGCCTTGCACCGGCATCGATAGCCGCCGGCACCCGCTCAAAGTTCTCGGCACAAAACTCGTACAGCATAGATAGACCCCCAAAGACAGCAGATGTTTTCCGACGGGCATTGTCACACATCCCCATGAAGTTGCGGTGGAATAGGGACTCTTTTGGCCTCTGGAGCCCGTATTCAGTCCCTATTTCACCGCAACTTAAAAAGGGGCGCTGACTGAGATAGTCAGCGCCCCTTTTGTTAGGTGGGTTAGCCTCCGAGGTAGGCTTTGCGGACGTTGTCGTCATGCAGGAGCTCTTGGCCGGTGCCGGTCATGGTGATCTTGCCGGTCTCGAGCACGTAACCGCGTGTGGCGATGGAAAGCGCCATCTGCGCGTTTTGCTCGACCAGAAGCACCGTGGTACCGGCCTTGTGCAAGTCCTCGACAATCTGGAAGATCTGTTCGATCAGAATCGGTGCCAGACCCATGGAAGGCTCGTCGAGCATGAGCAGTTTGGGGTTACTCATAAGGGCGCGCCCCATAACGAGCATCTGCTGCTCGCCGCCTGAAAGGGTGCCGGCGACCTGGCGACGACGTTCCTTCAGGCGCGGGAACTGCTCGTAGACGCGCTCCAGGCCCGGAGCCACCGTGGACTTGGGCTGCGTGTAGGCGCCCATCTCCAAGTTCTCCTCGACCGTCATCTGCAAAAAGGCACGACGGCCCTCGGGGACCTGAGCCAGGCCCTTGCCCACCAGCTTGTCGGCAGGCGTATGGGTAATGTCCTCGCCCATAAACTTGATGGAGCCGGTCTTGGAGCGCAGCAGGCCCGAGACAGTCTTGAGCGTTGTGGACTTGCCGGCACCGTTCGCACCGATCAGGGCCACGATCTCGCCCTCGTTGACGTTAAAGGAGATGTCCTTGATGGCGTGGATAGCGCCGTACCAGACGTTGATGTTGTAGACGGAAAGCATCGGCTCTGCCATTTAGTTCTCCCCCTTATCCTGCTTGCCCAGATACGCCTCGATAACGGCGTCGTTGTTCTGGATCTCCTCGGCCGTGCCCTTGGCGATGACCTTGCCAAAGTTAAGCACGCAGATACCCTCGCATATATTCATGACGAGCGACATGTCGTGCTCGATAAGCATGATGGCGATGCCGAAGGTGTCGCGAATCTTAACGATGTTCTCCATGAGCTCCGCGGTCTCGGACGGGTTCATGCCGGCGGCAGGCTCGTCGAGCAGCAGCAGCTTGGGGTTGGTGGCAAGCGCGCGGACGATTTCCAGACGACGCTGAGCGCCGTAAGGCAGCGATCCGGCCTGCTCGTTTGCCAGGTGCTCCATGTCAAAAATGGACAGTAGCTCCATGGCGCGCTCGTGGGCGGCCTTCTCGTGCTTCCAATACGTCGGCAGGCGCAGCACGCCCTCAAAGCCGGAGTAGCGCTCCTGGTTGTGCAGGCCGACCTTAACGTTGTCCTCCACCGTCATGGTGTTGAACAGGCGAATGTTCTGGAACGTACGGGCAATACCCATGCGGTTGACCTGGTAGACCGACTTGCCCGAGGTGTCCTCACCATCGAGCAGGATGGTGCCGTGCGTAGGCTGGTACACCTTGGTGAGCAGGTTGAAGACCGTGGTCTTGCCGGCACCGTTGGGGCCGATGAGACCGGCGATCTCGGTCTTGCCGATAGTCAGGCTAAAGTCATCGACTGCCTTAAGGCCACCGAACTCAATGCCCAGGTGGATGCACTCGAGTGCCGGGCGCTCGCCCAGGTCACGGTCGGGAACGATGGCGCCAGAAGGATACGGGACCATCTTGCCCTTGTTGAACTCAAATTTACTGGGCATCGGCTGCCACCTCCTTCTTGGAAGCAAAGCGGTCCTTGATGCGACCGAAGAAAGCCTTGAGCTGCGGGTTGTTGGTAAAGATCATGACCAGGATCAGCACGATAGCGTAGATGAGCATGCGGTAGTCCGAGAACTGACGGAGCAGCTCGGGGAGCACCGTGAGCAACGCCGCCGCGATGACAGAGCCGCGCATATTGCCCAGACCGCCCAGGACCACGAACACCAGGATGAGGATCGACGTGTTGAAGTCAAACTTAGTGGCGGAAAGCTGCGAGAAGTTACCGCCGAACAGGGCTCCGGCAGCACCGGCGAGGGCAGCGGAAACAACAAAGGCAATCATGCGGTACTGGGTGACGGAGATGCCCACGGACTCGGCTGCAATCTTGTTGTCGCGCACGGCCATAATGGCACGGCCGGTACGGCTGCGAACCAGGTTGAGCACGATCACGAGCGCGACCATGACCAGGATGGCGCCGGCAAGGAAGGTCGAATAGGTCGACACGCCCGATGCGCCCTGCGCGCCCTTGATGATGGCGGTGCCGTCCTCGAGCAGGTGCAGGTCGTTAATCGTAGAGTTGCCCGTGATGTTAAAGATCACGTGCAGGCCGCGGGAGTCGACGCCCACAATGAGGCAGGTGACGATCTCTTTGATGATCTCGCCAAAAGCCAAGGTCACGATGGCCAGATAGTCGCCGCTCAGGCGCAGGACCGGGATACCGATCAAGAAGCCCAAGATGGCAGCGGCGATAGCGCCGACCACGACGCTGATGATAAGGCGCACCGGATCGGACGGAACGGCGCTCTCAAGGGCGACCGCGGTGACGATGCCCGTGTAGGCACCGACGCTCATAAAGCCCGCGTGGCCCAGCGACAGGTCGCCTGCGATGCCGACGACGAGGTTAAGGGAGATGGCCATGACGATATAGGCCGTGATGGGAACCAGCTGACCGGCAATCATACGCGGGATCATGTGGTTAGACTGCATAAAGAACACGATGGCGAACGCCACAAGGCACATGGCATACGTAACAAAGTCGTGACGCGTCTGTTTGTCTTTAAGAAACTTCATAACGCTCACCTACACCTTCTCGGGGACGTACTTGCCCAAGAGGCCGGCAGGCTTGACGAGCAGGACGATGATCAAAACACCAAAGACGATGGAGTTGGCAAGGCTCGTGGAAATGTAGGCCTGCGCCATCGCCTCGATGATGCCGATGAGAATGCCACCGACAAAGGCACCGGGGATGGAGCCGATGCCGCCGAAAACAGCGGCATCGAAGGCCTTGATGCCAGGCATGGCGCCCGTGGTGGGCTGCAGGACCGGCGAGTAGGAGCACAGGAGAACACCGGCGATGGCGGCAAGGGCGGAGCCGATGGCAAACGTCATCGAAATAGTGCGGTTGACGTTGATGCCCATGAGCTGAGCAGCAGCCTTGTCCTCGGACACGGCGCGCATGGCTTTGCCCATCTTGGTCTTACCTGTAAAGAACATCAGGCCGGCCATGATAACCAGGCAGGCGACGATGGTGACGAGCGAGACGGCGCTTACGTTGAACTTGGCCAAGAACTCCGGCACCTGGAAGGTGACGAGCGAAGTGAAGTTCTTGGGCGTGGCGCCCCACAGAAGCTGCGCGGCGTTCTGCAGGAAGTAAGACACGCCGATGGCCGTGATCAGAACGGCCAGCGGGCCTGCTTGGCGCAGCGGCTTGTATGCCAGGCCCTCGATAAGAACACCGAGAACGGTACAGACCACACAAGAGAGAATTACAGATGCCCAGCCCGGGAGGCCGAGATACGACGTGGCACAGAACGAGACATAGGCACCGACCATGATGACGTCGCCGTGAGCGAAGTTCAGCATCTTGGCGATACCGTAGACCATGGTGTAGCCCAACGCGATGATGGCGTAGACGCTGCCCATGGACAGGCCGTTGACCAGGTATTGGATAAAGACCGTCATGTTCCACATCCCCCTTTCGAATAGGTTTCCAGTTGATGTATGAAACAGGGACGTTACACTGTCCCTAGATACCAAGCAAGCAGGGAAGGCCAAAACCTCCCCTGCTTGGGATCAAAACCGCTCTATGTAAGGCGGCCAATTAGGCCTGTACGTACTTGCCGTCGGTGATGACGTACGCCGTGGGCTCCTTCTGGACCTGGCCCTTATCGTTCCAGGTGAGCTTGCCGGTCAGACCATCAACGGTAATCTTGAGCATAGCCTTGGACAGCTTCTCGGCGACCTCGGTCGGGTCGGCGTCGACACCAAGACCGGCCTCCTTGACGGCCTCGGCCACCGCGTGCACGCCGTCGTAGGCGTCGGCGGCAAACTGGTCGGGGGTATCGCCGTACTTATCCTTGTAGGCGTTGACGAAGTCGGCGTTCTTCTCGTCGTCGGCAGAGAACGGGGTCATGAGCAGCAGACCCTCAGCAAGAGAGGTATCGAAGCCCTCAACGCCCAGGATGCCGTCCATACCGTCGCAGCCCATCATCTTGACGTCGTAGCCCATGTCCTTGGCGTTCTTGAGCAGGACGGACGCCGGCGTATAGTAGATCGGCGCAAAGATCATGGTGGCGCCGGCCTGCTTGGCCTTGGTCAGCTGGTTGGTAAAGCTCGTGGCGGAGTCGTCCTTAAAGGTCTCCTCGTCAACAATCTCGAGCTTGGACTCAGCGGCCTGGGCTTTAAAGGAATCTGCGATGCCCGAAGAATAGGCGTCGCCGGAGTTATAGAACAGCACGAACTTCTCGTCCGCATACTTCTGCGCCAGGAACTTGGCAGCGTTGACACCCTGGTTGGGGTCGGTGAAGCAAACCTGGAAGACGCAATCCTTGCCGTCGGTGACGTCCTCGGAGGACGCGGACGGGGTGATCATGAACGTCTTGGGGTCGTTACCACACTCTGCGGCAACGGCAACCGACGCACCCGTGGTGGTCGGACCGACGAGGGCCTGCATGCCCCAGTCGAGCAGGGTGTTGAAGGCGTTGACGGCCTTCTCGCCATCGGCCTGGTCATCCTCGGCCTTGCTGGCAAGCGGCAGCTCCTTGGTCGAGAAATCCTTGCAGCCAAGCTCGACACCCTGGGTAACGGACTTGCCGTAGGACGCGTTGGCGCCGGTCAGCGGGCCGATGGTGCCGATCTTAAACGAAGCGTCGCCCGAAGCGGAACCGCTATCGCCGCCGTTGGAGGAGCAGCCAGCTAGAATGGACATCGCCCCCAGACCTGCTGCGCTCGCGATAACGCTCCTGCGATTCATAACAGGGTTCAATGACTTACCGGTGAGGCTCGACATGCGGCTCTCCTCTCAAATCTCGTCGGGTTTCGGTTACCCGACAGGCCATCCTTCGCCGTGTTCGGCGTTCGCAAAATACTAGACGCTTTAGTTAAGGAAAGTGGCGATTATCTCAACTTTTCTTTGGATTTGTTGATTTATCCATAATTCTGCGTATTTCTATTACTTTATGCAGTATTGCCACTTTATTGTGTGAAAGTAATGTTTCCGTTCTGTTACAGGCGTCCTTGCCTTGCATAAAACGGCCCCACCGGTCTCGTTATATGCACTTAGGCGGCGATGTACTTGCCGTCCTGGATCACATAAGCCGTAGCGGGCTTTTCGACCTGGCCCTCGTCATTCCACGCCGACGAGCGCCTGTATGCCCCAGTCGCACAGGGCAAACCTTATGGCACAAACGTTGACAGTTTGTTACGGAAGTTCGTTTGTAGCGAGCATGTTTCCAATGTTTCCGCAGCGTTTCGGGGGTGCCGTTTTATGCGACTCCTGTTGCCTGGCGAGCACGCGCCCTCGGTTCACGCTAGAATGCACTCAACCTTTAAGCGGTTAATCCATCCATAAGATGCACGAAGGAGCTATCTATGAGCGAACCCCTGCGCACCGTGAACGTCGGCCTCATCGGTCTGGGAACCGTCGGCGGCGGCGTGGCCCGTCTGATCAAGAGCCACCACGATGAGTACCTGGCAGCCTACGGCATCGACCTTAAGCTGACCCGCGCCTGCGCGCTTGCCTGGGAGCAGGCCGAAGCCGCCGGTATTGAGCGCGATGCCTTTACGAGCGACTGGCACGACGTCGTCACCGACCCCGCCGTCGATATCGTCGTCGAGCTCATCGGCGGCGAGCACCCCGCGACCGAAATCTTCACCACCGCCTTCGAGAACGGCAAGCATGTCGTCTCTGCCAACAAGGCCCTGCTGGGCCGTCATGTCGAGACGCTCGCCGAGAAGGCGCGCGCGTGCGGCGTGCAGATTAAGTGCGAGGCCAGCTGCGGCGGTGGCATCCCCATTGTCAGCACGCTCGAGCACGACCTGGTGGGCAACAAGATCCTGACCATCGCCGGCATTCTCAACGGTACCACCAACTATATCCTGTCGCGCATGGACGCCGAGGGCGCCGATTACGCCGATGTGCTTGCCGACGCGCAGGCCAAGGGCTATGCCGAGGCCGACCCGTCCGCCGACGTCGACGGCTTCGACGCCGCCAGCAAGACGGCAATCCTCGCTTCCATCGGCTTTGGCACCCGCGTGACCACCGACGATGTCTACCAACAGGGTATCCGTACCATCGGCGCCGAGGACATCGCCCAGGCCCGCGAGCTCGGCTACACCATCAAGCTGCTGGGCATCGCACGCAACACCGACGCCGGCGTCGACGTCCGCGTGCATCCCACGCTCATCCCGGCAGACCATATGCTCGCCAAGGTCAACGGCGCCATGAACGCCGTCTACGTGGTGGGTGACGCCGTGGGCGAGACCATGTTCTACGGCGCTGGCGCAGGCTCCTTCCCCACCGCGAGCGCCGTCGTGGGCGATATCCTATCGCTCTCCGAGCAGATCAGCCGCGGCGTGGCTCCGCTGCCCGAGATTGAGCCCTACGGTCACAACCTCGCCTTTAAGCCCATGGACGAACTCCAGACCAAGTACTATGTGCGCCTGAAGGTCGCCGACCGCGTAGGTGCCCTGTCCGAGACGGTCGACATCTTTGCCAAGCACAACATCTCGATCTCGCTCATCAACCAGGTCGAGGACGGCAAGTCGGGCGTCAGCGATGCCTGCTCGGTCATCTTCTTGACGCACCGCGCACTCGAGAAGGACGTCCAGGCTGCCGCCGCCGAACTTGCCAGCGTCGACTGCGTGGCCGAGGTCGCCAACGTCCTGCGCATCGAGGACGTTGAGGCCTGGACCGAAGGCGTTATGGCGAACTAGCCCGATTCTCGGCAAATCAAATAACGCATGAGGGGCTCCCGTCCGATTGGATGGGAGCTCCTTTTTGTTACATCCTTTGAGCGAACTGGTCGACTAACGTTTGAACAACTTGACCGTTCGTCAACAACCGTGGATACCGTTTGCCGATATGCGACGGCAGCTGTATTTTGCCGCCGCTATGCTGTGCCGTGTATGTCAGCCCGCGATGAGAGGAAGCACCATGTTGCTCGAGGGCAAGAAAGCAATCATCACCGGAGGCACGCGCGGTATCGGCTATGCGATCGCCTGCCGTTTTATCGAGGAAGGCGCTGCCGTCACCGTCTTTGGCTCGCGCCAGGAGACTGCCGACGCGGCCGTTGAGAAGCTGACAGCCGCCTATCCCGACGCCAAGGTCTGGGGCCGTTCCTGCGACCTCACCTCACTCGAGGCCGTGACCGAGGCCTTTACCCAGGCCGCAACCGACATGGGCGGCCTGGACACGGTCGTCAACAATGCCGGCATCTCCCAGCGCTCGCCCCTTTTGGATTACACGGCCGAGGAGTTTGCAAAGGTCATGGATCTCAATGTCGTCGCCGTCTTTAATGGTCACCAGGCTGCCGCCAAGATCATGACCGAGGCCGGCCACGGCGGCACCATCACTACCACGAGCTCGATGGTCGCCAAGTACGGCCAGCCCTCCGGCGTCGGTTACCCCACGTCCAAGTTTGCCGTCAACGGCATGGTCCAGTCGCTCTCGCGCGAGCTCGCCCCCATGGGCATCCGCGTCAACGCCGTTGCCCCTGGCGTGACTAAGACCGATATGGTCGCCAACCTGCCCGAAGAGGTCATCAAGCCCATCATCGCCACCATTCCGCTGGGTCGCATGGGCGAGCCTGAGGATGTCGCCAACGCCTTCGTTTTCCTAGCGAGCGACATGTCCTCCTATGTCACGGGCGCCGTGCTCCCCGTCGACGGAGCCGCCCGCTCCTAAGGGGCCACAAGCCACGACTTCGAACCTCAACGAGGCCCAACGCAAAAGGCGCGCTGCATGCATCAACCGCAGACAGCGCGCCTTGTTCTGTTTGCAGGGGAAGCTGCGTCCCGGTATTTCAGCTCAGAACGGGGCACGGTTTCCCCAGGACCTCCTTGCGGAAACTGTACCCCGTTTTGAACGTCGATTCTGGGATACCGTTTCCGCAATGGGCCTCCTGCGGAAACGGTATCCCACTCCGGGCGCCCATTCCGGGACACAGCTTCCCAACGGCCCCTGTTTCGGAAACCACATCCCATTTTGAACCTTCAGACTGGGACGTGCTTTCCGGCAGGGGTCCAAAGCGGAAACTGCATCCCACTCTGAGTGTCCATTCTGGGATGTGGCTTCCCGATGGGGGCCGATGCGGATCGCGCGAATTTTTGTGGTGTAAGAGGGAGGGCCGCGTCAGCGCCCCCTGCG
>CBCTIZ010000029.1:0-21453 GCA_965147105.1 uncultured Collinsella sp.
GATTCTAGGCGATGGCCCTCCCTTGCTTCTTACACCACGACTGTGCGCGCTACCACGCATTGGCGCGAACGCACCAAAAATGGCGCCGAACGGACTGCCAAGTTTTCAACAGCACTCCCCAACTGGCCAAAAGCTTGCCGAGAGCTGGACGAAGCCCTGTTGAAAACCCCATTTTTTCTCATGCAGGAGCTTTGCGCGGCAAGTGAGTAGACTTTTTTGAACATCCCGAGCAGGCCGGTCATCCTGCTTTTCAAAACCGCAGGTAAATAGCTTGCTACAAAACTGCCTGGTCGCCAAAGTGCTAAAAGTCTACTCACTTAGGTTGCAGAGTGCCCCCCATTAGCTGCAATTCCAAGGTTGTTAGTACTTTTGGACTCAGATCGTCATACTGAACAAGAATTTGAGTTGTGTTTTCAGGGACAGATGCGCCATCGGCACACCAAAAACAGTCACCGATATCGATAAAAGGGATGCTCGAGCGCGTGAGGGCCCATGCAAAAGTGCTTCCGCCCGTTCCACGCTCCGCAACCACGATACAGTAAAGGCCCGCGTCTGCATGCTCGATCGAGACCTCTCCTGCCGGAAATACCTTCCGCACAAGCGCCATCAGGCCATCACGCGCCTCGCGAGCACGAACGCGCACGCGGTTCACATGACGCTCGTAATCACCCGATTCCAGCAAACGCGCCAAAGCGACCTGGTCAACAGAGCTCACCGACGAGGCGTAGAAACCAAGGTTGCGCCTAAACCGCTCCATTAACTCATCGGGCAACACCATGTACGCCAAACGCAACGCCGATGAAAGGCTCTTCGAAAACGTGTTGGTGTAGATAACCGACTGGGCGGCATCGATCGACGCGAGCGCGGGAATCGGCTTGCCAGCAAGGCGAAACTCACAATCAAAGTCATCTTCGATGAGATACCGACCTGGTCGCTCGGCGGCCCAGCTCAGAAGCGCATAGCGACGCGCAATGCTCGTCACAAGGCCGGTCGGATACTGATGGGACGGCATCAGGTGAAGGACATCGGTCCCGCTTTTCTGCAGAGTGCTCAAGTCCACGCCCTCATCATCCAACGGGATATGTCGAACTTGGCAGCCCATAGCCTGATAGATACGCGTCAGACGCAAATAGCCCGGATCCTCAACCGCATACACCTTGTCCGCGCCAAGCAACTGAACCAACATGGTATCGAGCAGCTGGGCGCCCGCACCGATAACGATGTTGTTGGGGTCGACATTCATACCCCTTGTCCCGTGCAGATGGTGAGCAATTGCGCGTCGCAGCCGAGCAGTGCCCTGCGCCGGTGCGGGCGAAAAGATTTCGCGCTCGTCTTCGGATGCCAGCGTCGCCCGTAGCGCGCTTTGCCAAAGCCGCGCCGCCTCCAAAGCAGAAGGAGAAAGCGCATCGAATCGCTCGACCTGTCCGTTGACATCATGCACGCTGGGGCCCACAGAGACGACATCTCGGTCGATGCCCTCCGCAGCCGAAGCCAAAACCGGTGCATCCGGAAGCTCGCAAGCGTAGTAGCCACGACGCGGCATTGAGCAAATATAGCCCTCAGCGAGTAACTGGCTATATGCATTCTCGATGGTAATGACACTGATTCCCAGATGACGGGCAAAGGCGCGCTTAGACGGAAGATGCTCCCCCGCCACAATACGTCCAGCAACAATATCATCTCGGATTTGCTGGTAAACATACTCATAAAGCGATGCCTCGCCACGTTTTTCCAAATTGTAGTCAAGCATGAGTTTGCCACCTGACCTTATCGAGCTGTTCAATCTGGTATTAGGCTGACCTTATTATTATCTCGAAAACTGAGTATTTTGCCATATCCAGCTCCCCGATAGGATGTTCCGTCAAGCAATGCACATGCCAACCAAGGGAGCAACCATGGCAGAACAGACCAGCAAGGCCGATCGCGTCAAACTCAATCGCGAACTCGCGCAGATGCTCAAGGGCGGCGTCATCATGGACGTCACCACGCCCGAGCAGGCACGCATCGCCGAGGAGGCAGGCGCCTGCGCCGTCATGGCACTCGAGCGCATCCCGGCCGACATCCGTGCCGCAGGCGGCGTCTCGCGCATGAGCGACCCCAAGATGATCAAGGGCATCCAAGAGGCCGTCTCCATCCCTGTTATGGCCAAGTGCCGCATCGGTCACATTGTCGAGGCGCAGGTCCTGCAGGCTATCGAGATCGATTACATCGACGAGTCCGAGGTTCTCTCCCCTGCCGATGACGTCTATCACATCGACAAGACCCAGTTTGACGTGCCATTTGTCTGCGGCGCCCGCGATCTGGGCGAGGCGCTGCGCCGTGTTGCCGAGGGCGCCACTATGATTCGCACCAAGGGTGAGCCGGGTACGGGCGACGTCGTTCAGGCCGTGCGTCACATGCGCAAGATCCAAAAGCAGATCCGTGACGTTGTTGCCCTGCGCGATGATGAGCTCTTTGAGGCAGCCAAGCAACTGAAGGTTCCGGTCGAGCTGGTGCGCGAGGTCCATGCCACGGGCAAGCTTCCCGTTGTGAACTTTGCCGCCGGCGGCGTAGCGACCCCTGCCGACGCCGCGCTGATGATGCAACTGGGCGCCGAGGGCGTCTTTGTCGGCTCGGGCATCTTTAAGAGCGGCGACCCCGCCAAGCGCGCCGCCGCCATCGTCAAGGCCGTGGCAAACTTCACCGATGCCAAGCTCATCGCAGAGCTTTCGGAGGACCTGGGCGAGGCCATGGTGGGCATCAACGCCGACGAGATCGAAATCATCATGGAGGAGCGCGGACGCTAGTCCGGCAGAAAGGATCGCACATGAGCGATTATGCAGACCAAACGGTCGCCGTGCTGGCGGTCCAAGGCGCTTTTGCCGAGCACGAGGCAAGACTATCCGGGCTTGGCGCACACTGTATTGAGCTGAGGCAGGCGGCTGATTTGAAGCAGGACTTTGACCGTCTGGTACTTCCCGGCGGCGAGTCCACCGTTCAAGGGAAGCTGCTTGCCGAGCTCGGCATGCTCGAGGAGCTTCGTGCCCGTATCGCTGAAGGCATGCCCGTCCTGGGCACCTGCGCCGGCTTGATTCTGCTGGCGCGCGACCTTGCCGCCCACGACGATAAGAGGACGCCGCGCCTGGCAACCATGGATGTGCTCGTCGAGCGCAATGCCTACGGCAGGCAGCTCGGCAGCTTTCGAACCAAGGGGCAGGTAGCCGGCATCGACGGTGAAGTGCCGCTGACGTTTATCCGCGCGCCCCGCATCGTTGAGGTGCACGGCGATGCCGAGGCCCTGGCCGAAGTCGATGGCCGCATCGTCGCCGCCCGCCAAGACAACCAGCTCGGCGTAACCTTCCACCCCGAACTCGACGACGACGTCCGCCTCCACGAGTTCTTCCTCCAAATGTAGGCAGAGTAGAAACGAGCGTGGATTTTCGGACACGCAACAAATGAGAGTGGATAATCTCCCACTTTGAGCTTGAATGCAGGCTCAAACCGGGAGATTATCCACTCTCATGCTATGTAGTCGTTGGGGACGTTCTTAAACGACTAGTCAGACAAGAACATCCCCCAACGACTACATTGCGATAGACGACCACGTTTGCCCAGATAAAACCGACCAAAATAAACCTGTCCCTTTTTGGCAGGTTTGAATCAAGGCAACGCCGATGTTTTGGCACCGACAGCGAGCGCCCACCAGAGCGAACAAATTGGCATGAAAAGAGGACGACATAGACCTTCCGGTCATGCCGTCCTCTTTGAATGACAAGTTGCCGCTCTGGTGGGCGCGCAGCGTCAACTAGTTACGCGGTTTGGTAAAACCGCGTAACCCAACTAGAAGCGGTTACCGCGGAAGCCGCCGCCGTTGCGGCCGCCACGATCGCCACCGCGACCGCCACGGTCGTTACCACGGTTGCCGCCAAAGCCGCCACGGTTGCCACCGCGATCGCCATAGCCACCACGGTTGCCGCCAAAGCCGCCGCGACCGCCACGGTCGCCGCCACGGTCACCAAAGCCGCCACGGCCACCGCGATCGCCACCGCGACCGCCGCGGTCACCGCCACGGCCACCGCGATCGCCAAAGCCGCCGCGACCGCCACGGTCGCCGCCACGGCCACCGCGATCGTCACGACCGCCGCGAGGACCGCGATCCTCGTCCAGACCCATGGCGACGAGCGGAGCGATAACCTTATCGAGAGCGGCCATCAGCTCGGTGGCCTCCTCGTAAGAAAGCTCGGGCAGGAGCTTCTCCTTCTTGTTGGCAAGCTCGACCAGGCCCTCAGCGGCATCCTCGGCGGCGAAGACAACAATCTTGCGCATATCGCCCTCGGCATCGTCGATGCGGCCGACCAGATCGGCAGCCTCGGCCTCGGCCATCAGGCCATCGAGCTCACGAAGGCGCATGCCCAGCAGGTCGGACATTTCCTTCTGCTCCATCTTGGGCTTGAGGTCAAGGAGCTTGATGGCGCGCTCGATGTTCGCCATGCGCTCGGCCTTGGCCTCCTCCTCCTTGGAAATAGCAAAGCGACGGCTACGCAGCAGACGGGCGGCCTTCTGCATCTTGTCCATCAGCTCTTCGTCATCGTAATCAACGGCGGCCTCGACAACCTCGGCCTCCTCCTCGGCGGAAACCTCGTCAGCAACCTCAACCTCGGCAGCTTCAGTCTCCACGGTCTCGACTGCCTCGACCTCGGCAGCCACGGTCTCGTTCTCGGTCTCGTTCATGATCTCTTCGTTCTCGGACATGAGACTCCTTCTTGGCCCTCTCGGGCATCATCGCCCCATTCGCGGGGCCCGTCGCGCACTCTTTGCGCTTTAAACATTCATGCCTCTCGGCAAAACGTCCATTAGTTTATGGTGTCGCCATCCAATCTAGCTGCAGAATCTATGTGCACACATTAATGCGACATGTGCGACTCGCGACGAGCGTACGCCAGCGACGTCGCGAACCCGACCACGGCAATTACAGCCGCCACACGCACGGCAGTTGCAAATCCAATCGCCTGGGCAACGTCGGTCGCAGCGCCAGCGGCGCCGGCGGTCGCGGCAGAACTCGAGAGCAGGCCGATAAACAGCGACGGGCCAAACGATGCGGCAATCATGTTCCACGTGTTGAGCAATGCCGTTCCGTGAGGATGCTCAGCGGCAGGCAGCGTCTCCAAGCCGGCCGTCTGCGAGGGACTCAGCACCAGGCCGACTCCGGCATACACCACAACGGTCAGCGCCACGACAACGCCGATGTTCATGCTTGCCGCCGTCATCGAGATTGCAATCTGTCCCACGGCAATCAGGGCAAAGCCGACCGGCAGCAGCGGCCATGCGCCACGGGCGTCCATCACGCGTCCGCCCACAATCGAGGTCACGGCGTTGCAGGCAATCGCCGGCAAAATGAGCAGGCCCGCAACAAGTGCGGTCATGCCGTATGCGCCCTCAAAATAGAGCGGCAACAAAACGCTCATCGAGAACGTCGTCATCATCGACACCACCACAAGCAGGCACGCAGGCCAAAAGCGAACGCTCGCCATGGGACGCACGTTAAGCACCGGATGCTCGAGCTTGAGCTGGCGGGCCGCAAATAGGCCGAGCAGCACAATGGCGGCGAAGAACGTCACGATACCGGCAATCAGATTGGTCGAGAACTCGCCTACGGAATACACAAAAGCCGTAATACCGGCGGCGAGCAAAACTACCGACAGAATATCGAGCGTGGTATTCGAGCGCTCTCCGACATTCTGAACAAGCTTTACGCCCGCCGCAGCGACCACAATGCCGCCCACCAGCGGCACTACGAACACCGCCCTCCAGCCAAACAACGTGCACATAAGACCGCTAATCACGGGTCCAAACGCCGGCCCTAGCGTAATGCAGGCACCACCCAGACTCAGATACAGACCGAGCTTCTCGCGCGGAGCGCAAGACAGCACCACGTTCATCATGAGCGGGAACAAGATACCCGATCCCGCGGCCTGCAAAATACGGCTTGGCAGCAAAACGCTAAACGACGGAGCGACCAGACACAGAACTTCGCCGGCGACCATGCATCCGCATGCGAAAAACAGCAGCTTGCGCGTCGAGAAACGGCCGGACAGGAAGGCCATGATGGCCGTAAAGATCGACGTCACGATCATGTAGCCCGAGACGAGCCACTGTGCCGTGGTGGCACTCACCGAAAAGGCTGCCATAATGTCGTGCAACGCCACGTTAATGATGTTCTCGTTAAACGCGGCAACAAAGGCTGCAATATACATTACGACGAGAATCGCCGCAGAGGCCGATGGCGTTACTTGAACTTGTTGCTGAGATTTGCTCCCCATGCATTTCCTTCCTCTTGGAACGACAGTCGCATCGCCCCAGAGGAACGGTCCAGGGCGAAAAATGAGCCCTAGACTTACGCCAGACGCCGTACACGACGAATCTGGCAACATGGTCCAACATCGAAAGATTGTAACGCGGACGCACAGCTTTCCTTCCGCGCTATTATTAAAAGTCCACGAAAGCATAAGACATGAGGAGCCCGCCATGATTAAGCCCATCATGAAATCCGAGTTCTTTTTGCGCCTACCTTCCGAAGACGCGGGGCCCGACGATGCCGCAACCGGGCAGGATCTCCTGGATACACTCCACGAGCATGAGCGCGAGTGCGTGGGCCTCGCCGCCAACATGATCGGCGTGCGCAAACGCATCATCTGCGTAAAGGACGGCAATAGGACACTCCTGATGTACAACCCTCAAATTCTTGAGCAGGTCAATGCCTATCAGACGAGCGAAGGATGCCTCTCGCTGATCGGCGAGCATCCCTGTACCCGCTATCGCCGCATTAAGGTTGAGTATTTGGACGAGAACTTCGTCCACCGCATCAAAAACTTCTCGGGCTACACCGCCGAAATCATCCAGCACGAAATCGACCACTGCAACGGCGTTGTGGTTTAGGCCACCTGCCAAAATGAGGGTACCGGAGGCCTCCCTATGGATATCAACCGCTTTGGCGAATTCGCCATCTTAGCGCAGTCACGCACGTTTCTTGATGCGGCGGAACTGCTTTTCATGTCGCAATCAACCCTCTCCAAGCACATCATGGCAATGGAGCACGAACTCGGCTGCAAGCTCATCGATCGAAGCCAGCGCCACGTAACACTCACCGCGCAAGGTGAAGCGCTCCTCCCCTATGCGCAAAAAATTGCGACGCTTCAGCATCGCTATCTTGCCGCCATTCAAATAGGTGCAGGTGAGCCGCTCGAGCACCTCACCGTAGGTTCTATCCCCATTATGGCCCCTTATGGGATCACGGACGCCGTCATCGATTTTCAGCAGGCGAACCCCTCATATTCTGTCGAGCTCATCGAAGGCGAGGGCGACACACTCAAGCGTATGCTCCTGCACGAGGACATTGACCTGGCCTTCATCCGTGACAGCGGCGCCATCGAGCCGGAGTTCAAAAAGATTCCCTTTACGACCGACCGGCTCGTGGCCGTCCTTCCGCTCGACCATCCGCTCGCCGAACGTGACACCGTCGAGATAGACGACCTTATCGACGAGAATTTCCTCATGCTTCCCCAAGGCTCGTTCGTAAGCGAGCTCGTCCTTTCCCTTTGTCGAGAAGCTGGATTTGGCCCACGTGTTACGTTCACCGGCAAACGAGCCGAGAACATCATCTCTCTTGTCGCACGCGGCGCCGGTGTCTCATTCCTCATGCGCAAGCCGGCGGAATCGCTTGCCAGCGGAAAGGTAGCCCTGGTGCCGCTTGAGCCCGCGACGACCTCCGAGGTCAGGCTCTACCTCAAGCGGAACGCCGCGCACTCGCAGGCGGTCGTCTCGTTCATCGGCTTCCTCCCCTACCGTCAGCTCCTGCAGGGCGACCGTGCGTCTTCCGCCGCGGCACGACCGTCATAATCCCCGCTGCTCCACAACCGTAGACTTGTGTCCGCAAACACGTTGACAACGGCACAAAACACAAATGTGCCTCGGGCGGCACGTCGCCGTCCGAGGCATATTTAGTTAAAGTGCGCAGACAGACTAGTCCACCGAGATGTTGAGCGCCTTACCGCCCTCGTCCTTCCTGGTACCGATCATCATAGCGGCGACAAGAGCCAGAACGAAAGCGACCACACCGGAGATGACAAGGCCGATAAAGCCCGTGTCGATGCCGGCAGGGTTAATAAAGCTCGGGAAACCGAGCGGGCCGGAGGCACCGAAGGCATAGAGTTTGGCACCCAAGAGACCGGCAATGGCGCCGCCTACACCAGCGGAAATAAAGGTTGCCCACATAAGACGCTTACGCGGCAGCAAGATGGCGTAAAGCGCAGGCTCGTTGACACCGAAAATCGAAGAGACAAGGGCGGGAATGTTGACGGCAGCATTTTCCTCGGAGTCCTTGGTTCGGATGACCATGCCAAGCGCAGCACCGGCGATGGCACAACCGCCTGCATACACGAGCGGGTTAATGAGGTCATAGCCGTAGGTTGCGACATCGAGAAACCACAGCGGGATGATACCCCAGTGCAGGCCGAACATGACGAGCAGGCTCCAGAACGTGCCGATGACGAAGCCGGCGATGGCGGGCTGGAAGTTGATGAGCATCAAGATGATCTGGGCAACGATATTGGAGAGGACCGTCATGACCGGACCGACCACAAGCAGGCCAAGGCTGCCGCAAATGAGGAGCGTCAGGATGTTGGAGAAGAACGAGCTCACAAGCGCGGGCAGCGCGTTAGAAAGGGCCTTGTGCACCTTGGAGGCAATCCAGACGATAAAGATCGCAGGCAGAATCGTCGATGAGTAATTCTGCATGATTAGCGGGATGCCAAAAATATCACCGTAGACATTGGACTCGAAGACCGTACCGGCGCCGAGCGTGTAGAGCGGATCTCCACCCATAAGGGCAACGAGCGTCGGGTAGACGAGGATACCGCCGAGCGCCATTCCCATAACGGGCTTAAGTCCGAACTTCTTGGCCGACGTCCAGCCAATGATTAGCGGAAAGTAATAGAAGACCGAATCTCCGATTGCCGAGAGCGTCACATACGTATTGCTGTCCTTGGCAAGCCAACCGGCAACCGTGCAGAGCGCGAGCATCGACTTGAT
The DNA here is from genome assembly GCA_965147105.1 of uncultured Collinsella sp. GTDB lineage: Bacteria > Actinomycetota > Coriobacteriia > Coriobacteriales > Coriobacteriaceae > Collinsella. The sequence continues at coordinate 9,067 of CBCTIZ010000029.1, forward strand.
AAAGCCACCGGCCATAAGCACGCCAAGAACCGGTTGCAGAATCTCGGAGATGATGGCCAGCAGACGCGAGAATGGATCGCCCTTTTTGACGTCGTCGCCTTCATCGATATCGAGTGCGGGTTTGGAGTCGAACCCGCCAATCTGAACAAGGTCGTTGTAGACGGCCTCGACAGTGGCACCAATCACGACCTGATACTGTCCGCCGGCCTGGATGACGTCAACGACGCCCTTCGTCGCCTTAAGCTCATTAGTCTGGGCGAGCGATTCATCCTTGAGGTGGAAGCGGAGACGCGTAATGCAGTGGCTCACGTCTAACACATTGTCTCGACCACCGACCTTTGTGATGATTTCATCGCAAAGCTTCTGGTATTTCATGGAATTCTCCTTTTTCTGAGCGGGGTATAGCATCGATTTCACGCCTCCGTAGTCGACGTGGGAGGGCAAGGAACCCGCTTCCCCCTTTGAAATCCGCGGACGCACGTACGCCCGGGATGGGAAACGGCAGAGAAGATGGAAGATGCCGATCACATGGCAGCGAGCCTCATTGGCCCATGTCACGCAATCAGGTCTACAGACGCGAATCTGCTGCGCCGAGAAGTCTCGTCGTCTGGCAGAACTTGTCACACAGACGTTCCGGTTCGCCCTGGGGAATCTGAGTACGCTCGGTCTCAAAGGAGAGGCCGTACTCGCGTGCCGGAAGGAAATACTCGAAATAGCCGTTGGTGTAACCGCAAACTATTCCCTCGACCGGGCATTCGCGCTTCATGCGAATACCCAAGTCGCTGCCGAGCTCACTCGGGAACACAAAGAGATGCAGGCCGCCCAGACTGATGACGGCACACTTAAGCGTGAGCGAAAAGTCGTCATGGGCAACGGTGTGATAGAACGTCTGAGGCTCGATGCGGTCAAGAACGACCTCGCGATCGAGCTTGATCTGGGAAATCGCCTCGGCAAGACCGGTCGAAACGCGCTCGACCTCGGGAATGCCGCGTCCCTGGCGAAAATTGCGGTCGCTACAGTCGCCAGCAGCACCGACGACCATGGCCGGATAGTAACCAAGACTCTGAGCGAGCTTTTTGCCGGTAAGACCGGCGAGTTCGCTCGTGAGCTCCGTGCAGTCGGGTCCGACACAGGCAGAATGCACCGCCCAGTTCACAAAGCCCGCAAATGGCTTGCCTTCGGTATCGAAGAACGATACGACAATGACCTCATTGTCGGCGAGTTCACCTGGGATGATGCGGTTGTCGTAGAAACCGGTGATGACTTTTTTGCCCATGCGGCAGGTCGCAGGTCGCGCGTTGGCGCGGCACTCTTCGAAGCATTGACAGATGGTATCGAGGAACCAGCGATAGTAGTCCTCGTTGAATTTTCCCGTCCACCAGCTGCGATGGTAGGCGACGATCGAAGTGTGGTCGTGCGTCGCGGAGAGCAGAACGCAGTCACGGTCGATTCCGTAGCGCTCGGCGAGCATCGTCTTAACCTCCTCGGCCATGCCCTCCTCAAACTCGAGAACATCGGCGTTGAAGAGAAAAACTTCGCGGTCGTCCTGTTGGAAAAGAATCGCGTTGGCGAAGACGTCGTCATGGACGCCTGTCGCAGGCTCCAGACGGTTGGGGAGGTTACGGTATCCGATTAGATAGATGTCGCCTTGCGGGGTAATCTTGCGGCGTGCATGTCCGATATTCATGCAAGTTCTCCTTTTTGTCATGCCGCGTTTAAAGCGGCAAGGATGGTTTGAAGGAGGCGCTCATGGGAACCGGCGGCGAAGCCGGAGTTCATGGCCTCATAGGTGATTTTCTCGTACGCATCGGGGGCCGGCAGATACTTTTGCCCTCCGTTGACAAGCGTGGCAAAGAGCACGGGGCAGAATCGGGCGGCGCGCACGGCGGCGCCAAACGAGCTCGAAACCTCGGGCTGGATACCAACGAACTCGACATTTCCCAGCCGAAGTAAATAGACCCTCGTACGCTGTTCGCCTGCCGCATGAAACTCATAAGTTCGATGCGGGGCCAATGAGCAGAAGTCGGCGCGCGTCTGGGCGGGCAAAAGGACGTCGACCGTGCGAGCATCGACGCCGATGGCATCGTCCTCACGCGCCGCACGGACGGCCTCAATCAACGCATCGCTCATAGCGCGACCCTGTCGATGCAGCATGCGATATCCACTCTCGTGAGCATCTAACGTTTGCTTCGCCCCGGTCGAATCGAACGCAACGGTTACGGCGCGCTCCGCCGGACTCTGATCCCCCGCGGCACCGGGTAGCAGCAACACGACTCCGCCCAATTCGCGCTCGAGAGCCATGGCGGCAAAGCCAAAGAGGTCCCCGCTCACCAAGCGCTTCCCCTGAGAATCGTGCGATCCGTCGAGCACGGAAGACTGGACATCAGCCGTCGCAAGCATGGCAACGAGCCCGCCCTCGGCATCCCTCGCGACAAGTACGGGCATCGCGTGGTCGGCAAACCCCTTGGGGTCTACTCCCAGCCACCAGCCGGCCGGTGTCTCAATGTCGCGGTTAACGTTCACAGGACAGTAGCCCTCCGCCGAGGCGAGCGTGACAGAGCGAATGCCCGCAACCGCCTGCTCAACGGCCGCGCGTGTCGCGGCGATGAGCGCGGCATGATAGCGCTCATTTCGATCGCGGGCATCGGTGTCGGCCAGATGCCCAGGGGTGCGCACGTGAGGCGCAGAAAACGTATGGGTCGGGACCACCCAAGAAAAGGCGCCGTCGCAATTGGAGACATCCTTGACAACCTCACGCAGATCGACGAGTAGGGCCGGAGCGATCGAGGTAACCTCAAGTGAAAGGATGCAAGCGCGCCGCCCCATCCCTTCGACCACGAAGGCACGGGCAAAGATTTCATGACGGAGTGCGTCGAAACCGTCGAACGGCAATACGTCCTCTAAGTTAATGGCCACCCGGGCGGCTCCGGCCTTCATCTCTCCCTTATCCATGGCGAACGCCCTCCTTTATCTGTCGCTCACTCGATGCCGTACAAGCGCTGTGCCGTGCCGCCAAGCATAAGGTCCTTGTCCGTATCACTTAAATCTGTGGCGCGGACGCAGGCGACACCCTCTGTTAGCCACTCGCGTTTAACGGGATAACTCGTACCAAAGACAATATGGTCTGCACCAAGGACTTCAACCGCACAGGCAAGAAGCGTTTCGCCCCAGGGCTGAGCATGGGACATGTCGAAATAGACGTTGTTCTCAAGACGCTTGGAGACCGTCTCGATATCGGCCTGGAAGCGACCCGAAGCATCTGGGCGCTTGGGACCGTGCGGCAGCAGCATCTCCTTAAACGCAAAATAAGCGCCGCCGAGCATGGAGTGGACCATCTTGATATTGGGGTAGCGCTCAAAGAAATCGCCAAAGATCTCTCGGCCGATCGCCGTAGTTTGGTCGACGCAGCGGCCATAAGAGCGGCGAAGGTTGTCGTACGCGAGAAGCGATTCGTTCTCGACCGGCACGGGAACATGGTGCACGTAAACGGTGACATGGCGTTCGTTCAGGTGCTCGAAAAAGCTCGAGAAGACCTGGTCGTCGAGATAGCGCTTGCCGTAGTGAGCACAGAGCTGCACACCCGCAAAACCATCATCGAGCCTGCGGTCGAGCTCCTCCAAATTCGCTTTGGTGCCAAAGGGCGGCACGGCGACAAGTGGAATCAGACGGCCACTTGACGCCTTCGCGTCAGCAGCCATACCGTCGTTGAAACGCCGGCACATCTCGAGCGACATCCACTCGTGACAGCCGGGGAGCTTGAGGATCGCCTTGTCGACCCCCGCCTCATCCATATCGGCCAAGCGCTTCTCGAGGGTGTAGTCGCCCTCAATGTAGTTAAGACCCGGAGAACCGGCGGGCATCTCGATCACGATCTGTCGTTTGCCGGCGGAATTCATGGTCAGATAGCCTTCGGTGTCATAGGCGCGGGGTACCTCGGCCAAAAACTGTTCGCAGAGCGTCTCGTCATGAAAGATGCGCTCGTCGAACCAGTAGGAATTTGCATCGATAATCATTGGTTGGAACCGCCTTTCATCTTGTTGAAAACATTCTAGAAAAGCAGGTACCCGGACATCAATTCCAGCTTAAGCCAACAGTATTCCATTTTGGAATAGAACTTACCGCTCACACGCGAACCTCGCCCGCTCAACGAGACAAGCGTTAGCAGCACGGGCTTAGACAGAAAACGGTCGGCCCGCATCCGTTGCGGGCCGACCGTTTCATTACAGGCTACCTTTGCCGTTACGCCTGACGGTAATGGTCAAAGAAGTCGGCGAGGTCTTCGAGCGACTCTTTGAGCACTTCCATGCGCGGCAGGTACACGATGCGGAAGTGATCGGGCTCGGCCCAGTTAAAGCCGCCGCCGCGCGTGATCAGAATCTTCTTCTCGTGCAGCAGGTCGAGGGCAAACTGCTCGTCATCGGTGATGTTGAACTTCTTAACATCCATCTTGGGGAAGATGTAGAACGCCGCGCGCGGCTTGACCACCGAGATGCCGTCAATCTTGTTGAGCGCCTCATACACAAAGTTGCGCTGCTCGTAGACACGGCCGCCGGGACGGATGTAGTCGTTAACGGACTGATGGCCGCCGAGCGCCGTCTGGACGATCGACTGAGCCGGCACGTTGGAGCACAGGCGCATGTTGGAGAGCATGTTGATGCCCATGATGAAGTCGCTCATGCAGCGCTGGTTGCCCGAAAGCACCATCCAGCCAATGCGATAGCCCGCGATCATGTGCGACTTGGAAAGGCCGCTAAAGGTGACACAGGGCAGATCGGGGGCGAGCGAGGCAATCGAGACGTGCTCGTAGCCGTCCATGCACAGGCGGTCGTAGATCTCATCGGCAAAGATCATCAGCTGATGCCTGCGTGCAATCTCGACGATGCCCTCGAGCACCTCGCGCGGATAGACAGAACCCGTGGGGTTGTTGGGGTTGATGATGACGAGGGCTTTGGTCGCGCTCGTGATCTTGGACTCCATATCCTCCAGGTCGGGATACCAATCCGCCTGCTCATCGCACAGATAATGTACGGGATGACCGCCAGCAAGGGTTGCGCACGCCGTCCAGAGCGGATAGTCGGGGCTGGGGATCAGAATCTCGTCGCCATTGTCGAGCAGCGCGTTCATCGAAAGCTGAATGAGCTCGGACACGCCGTTGCCCGTGTAGATATGCTCCATCTGAACGTTGGGCAGGCCCTTGATCTGCGAATACTGCATGATCGCCTTGCGCGCGGAGAACAGGCCACGCGAGTTGGAATAGCCTTCGCAGTCGGGCAGCTGCTGGCGCATGTCCTTGATGACCTCATCGGGCGTGCGGAAACCGAAGGGCGCCGGGTTGCCGATATTGAGCTTGAGGATGCGCTCGCCCTCGTCCTCCATACGGGCGGCCTCGTCGACGACGGGACCGCGCACGTCATACAGGACGTTATCGAGCTTGGTGGATTTAGAAAAAGTACGCATGGTGGTGCTCCTTGCAATTTGAGCCGAGGGATGGGGTTCGGGCTTGGAATCGTTGCGGGGTGATGATGCCTCGCCTTGATCGGCGTCGCCGGCAAGCAGCCAGGTAACATCGACCTCCAAAATACGGGCGAGCAGCTCAGCCACATCGCGCCGCGGGATCGTCTTGCCGCTCACATATTGGCTCATCTGACTCTTGCCGAGTTTTTTGCCGAGCATCTCCGATGCGCGGATCACGTCCGACTGGCGAACGTCGCGATCGGACATAGCCTGTCGCAGGCGATCGCTAAACGTCTCTTGGGCCACAGGAACCTCCTTGCTGGCAAAGTTCAATTTATAGAACACGAATTGAACCAAGGTTCAATTTAGCAAGCAGTATAGCGCGGCACCTCATTCGAAAGTTCAATTTCATAAGAAAATGTACCGGACTCCGAGATTTGCCCAAAACGGACAATGACGTGTACACGTTTAGAGGTATTCGAGGAAACGGGCGGCGGCAAGCGAAACATCGGCCGTTCGATATATGGCGTTGATTTGGCGATGGGGATGCCCCTCGAGTGGGCGCACAGCAACATCGAACTGACAACGGCGCAAGATGAGCGCGGGAAGAATGCTCACGCCCAGGCCGTCCTCGACCATAGCCATAATCGCATAGTCATCCCAAGTCGACAGCTTGGAGCACACCGTCAGCCCCGCCCGACGGAACAGCGGCGTAATCTCATCATCGGTGCCGCGTTCTAGCAGAATAAACTGCTCGTTGGCTAAATCGGCAAGAGAGACGACCTCCGCCGTGGCAAGCAAAGAGTCTGCCGGCACTACCGCCATCAACTCGTCGCGCACCAAAGACCGCGATGTCATGCCATTTTCTCGAGGCTCATACGGGATAAAGCCCAGATCGCAGCGGCCCTCTGCCACCCATTGTTCGATCTCTGAATAGTCGCCCATCAGCAACTCATAATCGACGTCCGGGTGATCGGCGCGAAAGCGCGCAATCACCGGCGGCAGCACGTGGGTCGCCACGCTCGAAAACGTACCGATGCAGATCTTGCCACGCATGAGCCCTCGCATCTCGTCCACGCGTCGCTGCAGGCGGCCAAACTCTTCGCATAACGCCTCGACTGCCGGCATGACCTGCCGCCCGTCGGCAGAAAGCACCACGCCCTCGCGGCTGCGATCAAGCACCTTAAAACCCCAGTCTGCCTCAAGGTCGCCCACCATGCGGCTCACGCCCGACTGCGAATAGCTCAGGCGCTCTGCAGCACGCGTAAAGCTGCCGGCACGCACCGTCTCGAGCAGCACTTGCATCTTTTGGATATTGGTCTCCACGGCACGTCCCCACCCTTGCATGAGTTTTTGTCATGTTTTCCATGCATTATATTCGCTTTTCTTCTAAAGCCAGCTCACCCATAGTGAACATGTTCGGATATAGAGGGGATGTCAGCGCATGAACAACGGACTGTTTACGTACTTAGCAGCATTGCTATTGTTTGGCTCCAACGGCATCATCGCCGCCGCCATCGCACTGCCGAGCTCCGATATCGTGCTCCTGCGCACGTTTTTGGGCGCACTCTCGCTTGTCACCATCCTCGCCATCACCCAATGCCATAAGTTGCAGGCGCCATCTCGCCCCCGCGAAGCCGCAGCCCTCCTCCTCTCGGGAGCCGCGCTGGGCGCCAGCTGGATTTTTCTGTTCCGAGCCTACCAGACGATCGGCGTCGGCGTTTCCTCGCTGCTGTACTACTGCGGCCCCATCATCGTCATGGCCCTCTCCCCGCTCATCTTTGGCGAAAAACTGACCGGCGGCAAAATCGCCGGGTTTATCGCCGTCGCCTGCGGCGCTTTTCTCATTGCAGCGCAAGGTCTAGGCGGCAATATGCCCATTGCGGGTATCGCCTGCGGCATCGCCTCGGCATTTTGCTATGCGCTGATGGTCATCGCCAGCAAGGGTGCGCCACACATCGAAGGCCTCGAAAACTCCACGCTCCAGGTGAGCGCCGCCTTTGTGACCGCGCTGGTCCTCACGCTCATCACGCAGGGCGCCCCCTCATTCCTGTCCGTCGGCGTCGCCGCCAGTATTGATTGGCGCGCCGTCGTCATGCTCGGCGTCGTCAACACCGGCATTGGCTGCCTGCTCTACTTTAGTGCTGTCGCTAAGCTGCCCGTCCAGACCGTCGCGGTCGTCGGCTACCTCGAGCCGCTTTCGGCCGTCGTGTTCTCGGCCGTCCTTTTAGGCGAAGCCATAACGCCGGTCCGTCTGATGGGTGCCGCACTTATCATCGGCGGCGCGATCTTTTGCGAACTCGCCGGCAAACGCGCAGGTGCCAAGACCGGCATCGCTCAGGCAGCACGCGCCTAACAGCCCCTGCTTTGAAATGCCACCTGCGTACATGAATAATCCCCAGATGGGGATTATTGTCTAAAACACCCCGATGTGCCAAACTGCTCTTATATGTATAAAGATGGCATAAAGGTCTGCTGCCCTTTGCAGGGGCCAGATGTCCAAGGGAGTCCACGTGGCACACAACAAACTGGAGGCAAGCCCCCAAGATCAGCGTGGTCAAGGCGGGCATGGAGCCATTCCCCTCTCCGCTGGCATGCTGCTCGTTACGCTCGGCGTCGTCTACGGCGACATCGGCACGAGCCCCATGTACACCATGAAATCAATCGTCGCCAACAACGGCGGCATCGGTACCGTCAGCGAGGACATGATCTTAGGAGCGCTTTCGCTCGTCATCTGGACCATGACGCTCGTGACCACGGTCAAGTACGTGGTAATCGCCATGAAGGCCGATAACCACAACGAGGGCGGCATCTTCGCCCTGTTTAGCTTGGTGCGCAAAGTGGCGCCGTGGCTGATCCTTCCCGCCATGATCGGCGGCGCGGCGCTGCTCGCCGACGGCATCCTCACCCCCGCCGTCACGGTCACCACGGCCATCGAGGGCTTGCGCACTATCGAGTGGGGCCATGCGCTTTTGGGCGACGGCCAGACCAACGTCATCATCATCACCATCATCATTATCTGCGGCCTGTTTGCCATGCAGCGCGCCGGCACTTCGTCGATCGGCAAGCTGTTCGGCCCGCTCATGACGCTGTGGTTCCTGTTCTTGGCTGGCGCCGGCCTGTTCAACATGCTCGGCAACCTGTCCATCCTACGCGCACTCAACCCCATCCGCGGCATCATGTTCCTGTTCTCGCCCATCAACCATTCGGGCATTATGGTGCTCGGCTTTGTCTTCCTGTCGACAACCGGTGCCGAGGCACTCTACTCGGACATGGGCCACGTGGGCAAGGCAAACATCTATGCATCCTGGCCATTTGTTAAGGCGGCCCTTATCCTCAACTATCTGGGTCAGGGAGCTTGGCTACTCGCCAATAACTCCAACCCCCAGATGCTCGCGATGGATATCGTTAACCCGTTCTATATGATGCTTCCCGAGCCCCTGCGCCCCTTTGCCATTGTGCTTTCGGCCGTGGCGGCCATCATCGCCTCGCAGGCGCTCATCACCGGCTCGTTCTCGCTGGTATCCGAGGCAACGCGCCTCAACCTTATGCCGCACCTGCGCATCCACTACCCCAGCGACACCAAGGGCCAGCTCTATATTCCGCTCGTCAACAACATCATGTGGGTCGGCTGCATCTTCATCGTGCTGCTGTTCCAGAACTCCGAGCGCATGGAAAGCGCCTACGGCCTCGCCATTACCGTGACCATGCTTATGACCACCACGCTTTTGACGAGCTACATCGCCGGCATTCTCAAGCACAAGCTGGGCGCCTGCGTCTTCGCCCTGCTCTTTGGTGCCATTGAGCTGTGCTTCTTCGCCTCGTGCCTCACCATGTTCTTTGACGGCGGCTACGTCATGATCTTCCTGGCCGCACTGCTGTTCGGCCTTATGTATGTGTGGCGCCGCGGCACCGCCATCGAGCGCACGCAGACGATTCTACTGCCCGTCTCCAAGTACATCGACCAGCTCAATCGCCTGCGCAATGACGAGACCTATCCCGTGCTCGCTGACAATCTGGTATTTCTCACCAACAGCCCCGGCCCGCTCACGCTCGATCGCGACGTGCTCTATTCCATCCTGGACAAGCACCCCAAGCGCGCCAAGGCATATTGGTTCATCAACGTGCATGTTACCGACGAGCCCTATACGCACGAGTATTCCGTTGAGACCTTTGGCACAGACTTCCTGTTCCGCGTGCGCTTGGACCTGGGCTTTAAGGTCAATCAGCGCATCAACGCCTACCTGCGCCAGATCGTCGGCGACTTGATGGCATCGGGCGAGCTGCCGCCGCAACATCACACCTACTCCATCTACGAGACGCGTGGCAACGTGGGTGACTTCCGCTTTTGTATGCTGCGCAAGATGCTTGCCCCCGAAACGGACATCAACCGCAATGACCACCGCGTGATGGCCATCAAGTACGCCGTCCGCCGCGCCTGTGGAAGCCCAGCACGCTGGTACGGTCTTGAGAACTCGGCCATCATCATCGAGTACGTGCCGCTGTTTGCCCGCATGCGCCCGGCCGTTAAGCTCGTGCGCACCCAGGTGCCGCTCGAGGTTCAGATCGAAGAGGCCGAGGAAATGGAAGTCGACATCTTCTCGGACGACTTGGTCAACGGCAACGAGGCCGGTAGGGACATGAACATCGATCCCACCGAGCTGCTCGAGAGCGTCGCCGATACGCCCGAACAGCAACAGCTCGACGGCCTCGAGAGTGAACAACTCAACGACGCCAACTTCTAGCGACGTCACAAATCAACGACAGCGGCCCTGCACCTCACGTTGAACTGCCAGGGCCGCTTTTGTCTACGTTTTTTGGCCAGGTAAAACACCTTTGAGGCTTTACCTGGGCGTAATCGTAGACTGCTATTCGGCATTTCCGGGGCTAGACAACCGCCTGGCCCCAATCGGTCATATAACCCTAGCCCACATTGAAATGCTATCGAAAAAGAAGCAGGCTATAGAGACTGGTCTCTCACCCACTTGATGAGTTCGGGGATCGCATAAGCGTATTGCCAGGTAAAGTTATGAGTGTTTCCACCCTGGACCGTCTTGTCGGTGCCATCGAGAGTTCCCTTCTCTACATGAAGGAAAACGACATGCGCCCCATCGGTCACCGCTTGTTTACAGGCCGAGGAGCAGACATCCGAGAGCTCGACCATAAGCTCATCGAGCGTCTTCTGGCTGCTAGCCGCCTTGGCTCCTTCCTGGTTACCCGAAGGGTTTTTCTCTCCCGTTGCGTCGTAATCAACCCACAGGCCACTCGTATGTCCTTCGCCGTCATAGTTATAGGCGCAATTCAGCTGCTTCTCAACATAAGGAATTCCGATACTCGCGACACCCTTCTCGGGATCCGTCATGCCGCCATAGGAATTGGAATCGTCTTCAGAAACGAATATCACCATGGGCGTCTTGGCAATCGGAGTCATGTTGCCTTGCCCGGCAACGAGCATAAGCGCTGCAAAGGAATTGTCATCGGGATGCTTGGAGGCATATTCGATGAGGGCCATGCACCCGGCAGATTCGCCCGTCCCGTAAATGCGATCCGGATCGATTGAGTAACCCTGGTCGATCAGGTCCTCGATTACATGCAGGCAAGTCTCGATATCGCAACAAGTTCCAGCGATCGTCAGCACAAATTGTGACCCATCAGCCCAGGCAAGGGCTCCCAGACCTTGACGAAGATTCACCCTCACATCGCAGGTGGTTACCCCCGCATCCGGCAGGAAGAGCGTGATGGGGTATTTCTTTGCCTTGTCGTAGTCGTCAGGCTGTGCCAAGGCAAACGAAGCATGGAATCCAGTTTTGGTGTCATCGTAGGTCCCTGCAACAAACTTGTCTGCCTCGGAGTTGAGAACAGTCGAAGCCACGAGATATCGGGAGGATGTCTCGTCGCCTGTAAGCTTTTTACCTGCAGAATCCTTGAGATCCTTTATTTGGGCGATTTTGACGCAACCGCTATCAAGGGATACGGGACCGTTTGAGCCTACGCACCCACGCGTCATCTGAAACATCAACGTCTGTGCGCCCGCATCTGCTGGATCGAGCTCGACGATGACGTACGTTCCCTTGCTTTTGCCCCCTTCATCACTCAGCTCGGCTTTGTCGTTTACATAGGCAGTGACAATCGAGCGTCCCAAAACCGAGAAAGATCCCAGCCCCTTTTCCTGAGCCTGTTGACCGATGCCGCCATGTCCGGGATCAACCGAAGACGCATCGACATCCACGTCGTATTCAATCGCCACGCCGACAACCTTCTCTCCGATTGCATATGTTTTCGCAAGTGCAGAAACAGAGATAACGTGCTCGTAGAATTCGCTAACGTCGCTATCCGTGCCACCCGATTTGCCGTCGCTATCAACCTTCAGTGCATCATCCTTGCCGGCAGCCACGCTTCCCGCGCCGCTTTCGCTTCCAGACGCGCAGCCAACAAGCATAGAGGCGGTGCCCGCCAGCATTGTGGCCCCACCGGCCGTTAAAAAGCTTCGCCGACTCATTTCGAAAGCCATTTTTATTGCCCCGTTCCCCAGCCCGCTTCTGACTGGATTTTCAGCATTTCTAATCAGAAATTAACGAAACGGAGTCCGTGCCTTCGAAGCGCCAAAACAGGGAATCCGTTGATGCCAGATGCCCGGCGCGCCGCTCGGAAGTAAAACTAAAGAAATTGTATATAATCTAAATGAGCCAATCGATTCGCTTTTGAACGGCTATTATTCCAAAGATGAATTGAAGCTACCGTTTGTTTAATATATCTTGACAAAGTCATCGGCATCATGTTTGCCTTCAACTTCGGCTTATAGGACAAAATGTGTGTCTGCTTTAGGGGCATCGGCGCAGGTCGATGCCCCTTTTTCAGCCGTTTAAATTCCGTGCCCGCTTTTAACCGCTCGGACAGAATGTGTGTCCGGTTGCCTATCGTTCCCGCAGGTAG
>CBCTIZ010000030.1:0-18490 GCA_965147105.1 uncultured Collinsella sp.
GGCATCGACCTGCGCCGATGCCCCCAACGTGGACACACATTTTGTCCTATAAGCCACAAACCAAAAACGGGATGGGCGCTAACCTGATGGCGCGCCACCTAAATAGAAACGGGCTCTGTCCCATATAGAGACAGAGCCCGAAACTCTCATGGAGCCAGTGACAGGAATCGAACCTGCAACCCACTGATTACAAATCAGTTGCGCTACCGTTGCGCCACACTGGCACACTTGGCGCTTTCGCGCGAAGCCTGTTAAGAATAATGGAATTGCGGACGGGGCGCAACAGGCCGCACGGCGTTATATAAATATGCAAAATCCAGCAACAGCGCGAACCAGGCCCGTTCATTTCTGTCAGTGCGCCCTCAATCTTAAAACCATTCGCCAGAACGAATAGTTTTAATTACAATTGGCTATATAAAACTATTCGTTCTGGCGAAGGGTTTCGCGATGTTGACTACCAAGGAAGCAGCCGAGCTGCTCGGCATCAGCCCGCGCAGGGTGCAGGAGCTCATTAAGAACGGCGCGCTGACCGCCCGCAAGGCTTCTGGCGTGTGGCTCATCGACAAAGACAGCGTAGACGCGCGACTCCGCTCCGCAACCAAAAGAGGGGGACGACCTCGTCGTGGGCATGGGAAAAGCGAAGTCGCATTTACCCTCATGAACCGCACGCACGAAGTAGCCCAACTGGTCTACAGCACATCGCGAAAAGACTTCACCCACATCGGCGCCGACGTCGATTACGCCCACGCCCCTATTGGAGTATTTGGCCCTAATAGCCCCATATCGCTCGACTCCTTCCGCATCTGGTGGCGCGGCCGCGGTATCCCGCTCGCACGCATTGGACTAGCCTCCCTGCTTGCAGAAGCCGCAGTCGATGTTCCCGATGAACTCGTCCAGCGAAATCTTGGCCTCTCCTTATCCGACCAGTATTGGATTAGGCCCCAAGACTCCGGTCTCGCGTGGGAAGATATCAATTTCTTCAATAATGCTTTTGACGACGTCTCTCTCAGCATCGCGCCCTTCGCCCCAGAGGGCAAGGCAGCTGCCGCAAAGCCCGATAACACCTCGGACGGCAATCTTCAAAAGTACTGGACATGCGAGGATGACCGTCGAATCCTCCACAAGGCAGGTGCACATCTAAACCAGGAACCTTATAACGAGCTGGTGGCGACTGCACTTCACCGTCGCATCCTAAACGCTTGCGATTATGTGCCTTACTCGCTCGAGGGCACGGGCACTTCCGCCCTGAGCATATGCGATGTCTTCTTAACTGATGAAGAAGAGTATGTCCCTGCGTTCTATGTAAACCAGCATGCAAATGCAGACGAGCGACTAACCGATTACGAACGGTATGTAGCAAACTGCGAGGAGCTTGGAGCGACGGATATAAAAGACGCCCTTGACCGCATGATCGTATGCGATGACATCATTGCCAACTATGATCGCCATTGGCGCAACTTTGGCCTTGTGCGAAACGTAAACACGCTAGCCTGCAGACCTGCCCCTATCTTCGATTCGGGCTCATCACTCTGGTGCAACATATCACTAGAGGAGCTTAGGGCGGGAGAGCACAGTTTTACCAGCGCACAATTTCATTCAAGCCCCGCCAAACAAATGTTGCTCGTCGAGGACATGGGCTGGTTTGACGGCGACAAACTCGAGGGTTTCGTTGACGAGGCAATCGAAATCCTATCCAAAAACGACGCTCTTACAGCGAGACTGCCTTATCTAAAAGAGGCGCTAACATGGCGCCTCGAAAGAATGATCGACATCGCTGAATGGAGTTAGCGAGACAGCATCGCCCCGCCAACTCCCCTACCTCCCGCGCAGAGCTTTGAGCTTGGCCAGGGCCTCGGGGCTTAGACGGCTGCCCAGGGTCATCTTGATCTGCGGGGCCTCCTCGGCCTCGTGCACGTCGTTGTCGATCTGTTTGATCTCGTCCACCAGCATACGGCTCGAGATGCGCGTGACGCCCTTGCCCATGACGACGGCCTGGATCGTGCCGTCGCTCGATACCACGGAGCACGCGCGGCCTTCCTCGCGCGCCTCGATGCAGAGCTTTTGCACCACGGTATCGGCAGAAACGCCCGTCGGCGAAAACTCGATGCGCACGCCGCGGGCCGGCAGGTTGGGGCGCTCGTTGGAGATATTGCCCGCGCCGTCGAACACGATCACGGCCTCGTAGCGGCCCTGGGCAAAGGCGGCGACGTCGTTGATGAGGGCGGTGCGTGCCATATCGTGAACGTCGCTGGAATACGGATCGTCTGAATGGTCGTACACGAGCTTTTCGTAGCGCGGCGTGCAGTGGATCACGTTGTAGCCGTCGACCACCAGCAGCTCGGGCTTATTGGAGTGCACCGTCGAGACCGGGTCGGCGATGGCCTGCGCAAACGCATTGCCGCCCACGCCGTAGGTCGCGGCCGAAACAATCGGCTTGGCCGAGCCCTCGCCAAAGCGCTTGGCCTTGGACTTGGCACGGTTCTTTTTGGACATGCGCTACTCCTCCCCCATGAGCTCGCCGACGTTGCGGCGCAGCCACTCAAAGCACAGCGCCGTGGTCGCCTGGGCAACATTGAGGCTCTCGGTCATGCCGCGCTGGGGAAGCTTGGTCATAAAGTCGCATTTCTCGAGCACCAGGCGCGAGATGCCGTCGCCCTCGGAGCCCATGACGAGCGCCACGCGGCCCTCGAAGGGAGCATCCCAGCAACTGCCTTCGGCGTGCTCGGAGGCACCGCCCACCCAAAAGCCAGCGGCCTTAAGATCGTCGAGCGCACGGGCGATGTTGGGCACCTGCGCGATAGGCAGATGCATGACGGCGCCGGCAGAAGTCTTATAGCTGCCGACGGTCACACCGGCGGCGCGCTTGTTGGCAATGATGGCGCCTGCCGCGCCCACGACCTCGGCAGAGCGCACGATCGCACCAAAGTTGCCGTCGTCGGTCACATGGTCGAGCACGACGACAAGCGCCGGACCGTCGCCTGCGCGGTCGAGAATATCGGCGACATCAGCATAGGGGAAGTTGCCAACCTCGAGTGCGATGCCCTGATGAGCGCCATGGCTCGACAGTGCGTCGAGCTGCGCACGCGGCACATACTTAATGCGGACGCCCGCGGCGTTGAGGTCGTCGACCAGGCGCGACAAGGCGGCATCGCGCTCTCCACCCTCGACAATGAGCGCGCACTTGATGGGAAAACCAGTGCGTAGCGCCTCGGCGGCAGCACGACGACCTTCGATAAACTCGCCCTTGGGAGCCTGGACAGCGTCGCGGTTGCGATCGCGCTGCGGACGTGCGGCCTGGGCGCGATCGCGCTGGCCCTTGGGAGCGGCAGCGCGGTCATTGCGGCGAATCGGACGCGAGCCAGAAGCAGCCTGCTTGCCGCCACGAGGCGCACGCTTGCGATTGTCGGCCATAAAGCGACCTCCTAAATACAACTATCAAACGAAACAAAATAAACGACCGCCCATGAATATTAATTCGGGCGGTCGGTACGGGTTTTCCAAGTGCCCGAGATTGCCGTGAAAGAGGAGCGACGCGTACTTGAGTACGCGAGCGACGGTTTGAACGGCAAGGTCGGGTGCTTGGGAAACCCGCGGGGATTAGAGAGATTTGATACGAGTGCCCGCGGCCGTATCCTCAATGGTGAGGCCCAGGTCCTTGAGCTGGTCGCGGATGGCATCTGCCAGATCCCAGTTCTTGGCGGCACGGGCCTCGGCGCGGGCCTCGAGAATCTTGGCAGCAGCCTCGTCCACGTCGTCGCCCGTATAGGCAACCAGACCGGCGGCAACGCCCAGCAGACCCAGCGGCAGCTCGACCTTGGGCTCGGGAAGCTCAACGCCAAACGTATCGAGCAGCTCGGCCAGCGTATCGGCGGCAGCCAGGACTGCGGCTTTGTCGGCAGCATCGCCCGCCTGCTCCAGGTACTGGTTGCACTCGGTCACAAAGCCAAAGACAGCACCCATGGCACCGGCGGTGTTAAAGTCGTCGTCCATGCACTCCTTAAAGGTGGCACGGGTCTCGGCGGCCTTGGCGGCAAACGCCTCGGATGCTGCCTCATCGGCATCGGCCGTCGCATGGTTCGCGGCCCAGCGCAGGTTCTCGACCGTACCGGCGATACGCGTGAGCGAGTTCTCGGCACCCTCCAGGCGCTCCCAAGAAAAGTCGAGCGGCGAGCGATAGCTCGTCTGCAGCATCAGCAGGCGCAGGGCGGCGGCGGAGTGCTGCTCGAGGACCTCGGCCAGCGTAAAGAAGTTGCCGAGCGACTTGGACATCTTCTCGCCGTCTACCAGCAGCATGCCCGTGTGCATCCAGGTGTTGGAGAAGCCCTGGTGCCAGGCGCAGGTGGCCTGAGCGCACTCGTTCTCGTGATGCGGGAAGGCAAGGTCGGAGCCGCCGCCGTGGATGTCGATCGGAGTGCCCAGGTAGCGATGCACCATGGCGGCGCACTCGGTGTGCCAACCGGGACGGCCCTCGCCCCAGGGGCTCGGCCAGCTGGGCTCGCCGGGCTTGGCGGCCTTCCACAGGGCAAAGTCGAGCGGGTCGTTCTTGTCCTCGTTCTCCTCGATGCGTGCGCCAACCATAAGGTCGTCGATGTTGCGGCCCGAGACCTGACCATAGCTGGGATCGCTGCGCACGGCAAAGTACACATCGCCGTTATCGGCTGCGTAAGCGTGGCCCTGCTCGATAAGCGTCTTGATCATGGCGATCATGGGGCCGATCTCCTTGGTGGCGCGGGGGCGCACATCGGGATCGAGCACGTTGGCGGCGCGCATGACGCCGATGAACTTGTCGGAGAACTCCGTCGCGACCTCGGCGGCCGTACGGCCCTGCTCGTTGGCGCGCTTGATGATCTTGTCGTCGACATCGGTGAGGTTCTGGGCGAACGTGACCTCGTAACCGCTCGCGATGAGCCAGCGGCGAATCACGTCAAAGCTGATGAACGTACGGGCGTTGCCGATGTGGATGTTGTCGTAGACCGTGGGGCCGCACACGTACATGCGGACCTTGCCGGACTCGATGGGCTGGAACTCTTCCTTTTTATGGGTAGCGCTGTTGTAGATACGCATTCGTTACTCCTTAACGGTTTTCTGTAGCAGGCAGACGGCCCAGGCGCCGATTCCCTCGCCCTGGCCTTCCCAACCGAGCTTTTCGGTCGTAGTGGCGGCGACGCCCACGTTTTCGACGTCAACGCCCAAGGCATGGGCAAGGTTGGCACGCATGGCATCGCGGTGTGGGGTGATCTTAGGCTGCTGGCAGGCAATGGTGCAATCGGCATCGACAAACTCAAAGCCCAGCTCGCGCGCATAGTCCATCACGCGAGCGAGCAGCACCATCGAATCGGCACCCTCATAGGCGGGGTCGGTATCGGGGAATAGCTTGCCGATGTCTCCCCCGCGGCAGGCGCCCAGAATGGCGTCGGCCAAGGCGTGCGCGAGCACATCGGCATCCGAGTGGCCCAGCAGGCCGCGCTCGTAGGGAATGTCGACACCGCCGATGATACATCGACGCCCCTCCACCAGACGGTGGACGTCGTAGCCATGGCCAATGCGCAGGTTACTGAACATGGGGAAGGTCCTCTCCCTCGGCCATGAGGCCAAGCAGAATCGCGGTTACGGGACGCAGGTCCTCGGGCACCGTCACCTTAAGGTTATCGCGCGGGCTCTGGACGCAGCGGACGCGCCCACCCATGCGCTCGACCAGCGACGAATCATCGGTGCCGATAAAGCCCTCGGCAATGGCTGCAGCATGGGCGCGCTTCATAGCATCGACGCTAAAGATCTGCGGCGTCTGCGCTGCCCAGTAGAGCTCACGCGGCGGCGTCTCGACGATATTGTCGCCATCGACGATCTTGAGCGTGTCGATCGCGGGCTGGCCGCACACGACACCGTCGAGCGAGCGGTCGCTCACGAGCACGTCGATAGCGTGGTCGATGGCCTCGGTCGTAATGAGCGGACGGGCGCCGTCGTGGATAGCGACATATTCGAAACCCGCCGGCACCGCGTGCACGCCGGCGCGGGTGGAATCCTGACGAGTATCGCCGGCATCGGCAAAGCTGATGGGCGTGTCATAGTCAAACGGGTCGATAGCCAAGCGGCGCATCTCGGCACGGCGCTCGGCAGGGCAAACCACGACGATATGGCCGACCTTGTCGCTACGATCGAACGCGCGGATGGACCAGCTCATGAGCGGACGGCCCGCCACGTTAACGAGCTGCTTGCCGCCGGGATTTCCAAAGCGCTGGCCGCTGCCGCCGGCAACGACCACGGCGCATACGGGCGCCATTATGCGTTCCCCTGTTTGGTGCCCTTCATGCGGTACAGCGAGTCCGCAAGAATGGCAGGGTTGTTGACGCCAAAGTCGCCCAAGCGCTCCGGATCCTCGCTGATGTCGTCCATGAGCTCCTGCAGCGAGCCATACTCGTCGACGATCTTCTCGGCCACGCCGTCGCGCACGACGGACACGCGCGAAAGCGTGCGCAGGCCCAGCGGTGTCATGACGGAGTCCTCGTCCAGGTCGTCGTAACCCAGAACCGCCGCCACATGCTGCGGGTCGGACAGGTCCTTAGGCGTCATGCGAGCGAGCTCGGCGCGAATCTTCTCGGCGTTTGCCTCGGAGGAATCGCTTGCGTAGTCGCGGATCATCAGGTCGTATTCGGTATCCATGCTGGAGCCCGCGAGCTGCTCGAGCTGCATCTGCACGAGCTTGCCCTGGTTACCCAGCTTGACGATGCAATCCTTAAGCTCGGTCTTTGCCTGTTGCATGATCTCGAAACTCGAGAAGATGCCGGTGATGTCGGCGAGCGTAACGTAGTCGTCGAGCTCAAGGGCCGTCAGGCGCAGCAAGGAGCGATCGAGCGACTGACGGGTGGTCTGAAGCGTGGCGACGAGCTGGTTGACCGAGCTCATGATGGTGGTGACGGGCTGAATCTCGTAGCTCTTGCCGTGAACGTACACGTTAACGACGGCACGGCGAGCCGAAACCGAGATCACGATGGCATCGGTGAGCACCGACATGCGAGCGGCAGTACGGTGACGCATGCCCGTCTCACTCGTGGCGAGCGAGGGATCGGGATTGAGGTGGAAGTTGGCGCGCAGGATCTGGGTGAGGTCGCCATCGATAACGATGGCGCCGTCCATCTTGGAAAGCTCGAACAGGCGGTTCGAGGTAAACGAAATGTTGAGCGGGAAGCCGTCGTTACCGGCGGCGAGCACGTTTTCGGTGTCGCCGACACAGATAAGGGCGCCCAGGTGACCAGCAATGATCATGTCGAGGGCGGTGCGGATCGGCTGGCCAGGTGCCGTCAGGCGAATGGCCTGTTCCATACGCTTTTGCAGCTCGTTCTTATCCAAGGCATCGCTCCCATCGTATACGCTCCATAAACGTCAATAAGTTTCTCACGGTTTGCCCCTGTGACGCCCGCAAAATCCGATGCTTACAGAATGAGCGAACACAGCTGAGAGCCCCAATCCAAATGAGCTGCTTATGTGGTAGCATCGGGATTCGCATAAATGAGGGAGTAGTCGCGTGATCGGGTTCGCCTCCGGTGGCGCGGCAAGTCAACACACTGGCCGATGCGGCCTGGCTTGCCTTAATGAACGAGACTCGTGGCTGTGCGCGCAACGCGTACGCCACGGGTCTTTTTTGTTACTCCCCCAAGAGGTACACGCGGGCCCGCCCGCAGAGAGGGAGCCAGACTATGGGACTCGCAGAGCTCGTATTGCTCGCCGTTGGCCTTTCGATGGACGCCTTTGCCGTTTCCATCTGCAAGGGCCTTGGCATGAAGAAGATCAACCTTAAAGCTGCCGTGGTGCTCGGCTTGTTCTTTGGCGGCTTTCAGGCCGGCATGCCCGTAATCGGATGGGCGCTCGGCAGTCAATTCATGGGCATCATCGGACCCATCGACCATTGGATCGCCTTTATCCTGCTCGCCTTTATCGGCGGCAAAATGTTGTGGGAGGCCTTTACCGAAGACGAGGATGAAGGCGACGGCAAGGATGCCGAAAAGATTGACCTGGGCGAGTACCTGATCCTCGCCATCGCCACCTCGATTGACGCCCTGGCCGTGGGCATCTCGTTCGCCGCGCTTTCCGTCGACATCGTTCCCGCCGTGTCGCTCATAGGCATCACGACCTTCATCTTCTCCGTTGCCGGCGTGGCGATTGGCCGCATCTTTGGCGCGCGCTACGAAAAGCCCGCCACCATCGTGGGCGGCGTTGTGCTCATCCTCATCGGCCTCAAGATTTTGCTGGAGCACCTAGGGATTTTAGTGCTGTAAAACACCCTTCAAAACTAAACGTCCGTATAAGGCCTCATGCAGAGTTTTGCATGAGGCCTTTTCATGCAGACTTTTGCATGTCATACTAGGATGCAAAAGCCTGCACGTTAGGAGATAGCCGTGGATACCCTTCCCATCACCACACCACGCCAAGCTGGCATCTACGTGCGCCAGGCACGCGAGACTCAGGGTCTCACCCGTGCCACCCTCGCTAAAAAAGCCGGTGTTTCGGAGCGCCTGCTTGCATCGCTCGAGCTGGGAGATGCCACGGGTATTCGGCTCGACAAGCTGCTGGCGGTTTTCGGTGCTCTCGGACTGGCACTAGTTGCTCAAGGGAATATCGACGACACGAAACATGAGCAGCCAACCGACGCCCCGCATGCCGATTTGCAACCTTGTAGCACCCCCAGGTGCCATCACACTCAACGTCTTCACCATCGCAACCGACGCGGCGCAGCCATTCCAGCTCTTCCAGATACCCCCTTTACGGCCGAGCTCTACGACAAGGCCTTCGCCGATTTCGCCATGTCCAATCTCGGAGTCTCGATTGCCGCAAGCGCATCTGCCCAAACCAAGCCCGAAGGGAGATAGCCAATGGCCAGAAAAACGCTTCGGACTATTATTTGCGGCGTACCCGCAGGAACGCTCATGCAAGATGAGAGCGGTCTAGTCAGTTTTGCCTACGATCAAGATTATGACGGGCCAGCCCTATCGACCAACATTCCCGTATCAAATCGCACATACGGCCAACAGGTCATGAATCCGTACTTGTTTGGCCTTCTGCCCGACAGCGAGGACCAACGAAAAGCGATTGCCGCCGAATTCGACGCCAGGCCCAATAATCCCGTTGCGCTGCTCAGCCATATCGGACTCGACTGTCCGGGCGGAGTGCAGTTTTGCGCCGAAGAAGATATCGACGCCGCCTTGCATCGCACTGGCGAATACCGCCCTATAGACGACCACGAGATTGCCTTGCGCCTCAAGTCGATCAGGGATGACCGCGAGGCATCGTGGATGGGCCTAGATGAAAGTTGGTCACTTGGAGGCAACCAGGGCAAGTTCGCACTCGCGCTCATAGACGGTCGCTGGTGCGAATGCGTAGGTTCCTCGCCCACGACGCATATTTTCAAAAATGGCGTTATCGGATTTAAACTTGAAGCTCTTAATGAGTTTGTCTGCATGAAAAGCGCCCAGCGCGCGGGTATCGCAACGGCGAACGTTGAGTATCGCTTATTTGAGGACGAACCCGCCCTCATTGTTGAACGCTATGACCGTGTGAAAGCCAAAGACGGAACAATCATGCGTCTACACCAAGAAGACCTCTGTCAGGCCCTTGGAGTGATGCCCGCTCAAAAGTACACGGCAGACGGTGGCCCGACCGCACGCGACATTCAGGAACTCCTCGTCAACACGAGCCATCATCAACTTAACCTGTATCTGTTTACGCAGATACTTTTCTTTAACGCCATCATCGGCGCACCGGACGCGCATGCGAAGAACTATTCCCTGCTTCTTGGAAACGGCAGCACAGCTATGATGGCCCGTATGTATGACGTTGCATCGGGGCTGGCATACGAACGCATGCGGCGAAAAGCGCGCCTTGCCATGAGCGTTGGCGGCGAAAATCGTGTGGGGCGCATCGGTCCAGGCGCTATCCGCCGATACCACGGTATGGGCGACCCCGCGCTGGAGGCGGCGCTCACCGATGCCGGGCTATCCGAGAAGTTTTGCTTTGCGACCATGATGGACCTCGCCTACGAGGTACCCATTTGCATGGAAGAGGTCATGGACGAATACGCCGACCTGCCCGGCATGGCGGACCTGCGCGAGCATATGCTCGGCCCCGTCTGCGAAAACTGCCAGCGCACCCTCGACCTCATCAAGGCGGATATGGGCTAGGTGTCCGTAATCTCCCATTTCCCAAAAGAAGAGAGGAGGCACCCGTCGCAAAAGCTCGGGTGCCCCCTCTCATAATGTCATTTGCAATCCACCAGCACGTGGCTCGGACTGCTGCTAGCGCAACCTTTACGCAGCGAGGCGCTTGAGGACGTCGATGAGCAGCTCGTAGAAGCGCTCGGCAGAAGCGAGCTCCATGCTCTCGTCCGGGGTGTGGACATCGGAGAGCGTCGGGCCCACGGCGATGGCGTCCAGGCCGTGCAGGGCCTCGGCAAACAGGCCGCACTCAAGGCCGGCGTGAATGGACTCGATTCGTAGCTCGGAGCCAAAGAGCTCGCGATAGCTCTCGACAAAGATGTCGCGGACCGGCGAATGCTCGGCATAGCTCCAGCCGGGATACTCGAACTCAAACTTGGCGTCGAATCCCAGGACATCGGCCAGCATCTGCAGGCGGTCCTTGAACTCGTTCTGCAGCGAGGTGATCGAGGAGCGCGGGGACAGCATGATCTTGACTTGGTCGTCAGAGGTGGCAACCACGCCGATGTTGGAGGAAACCTCGACGGAGCCGTCGGTGGCGACATTGCGGCGGATCACACCGTTGGGGGCAAGACGCAGAGCGCGAATAAGGGCAAGTGCGGACTTTTCGTCCATGGCCTCGACCTCAGTGTTGTCGGCAATCTCAACCGTGCAGGTAAAGCCGGGGTCGAAGACCTCGAGCTCGGCAGTAACGTCGGCGATGATGCCCTTTGCGATCTGGGCCGCGGCCTCGGCTGCAGCGTGGTCGGCGTAGACCAGCTCGGCCTTGCACTCACGGTTGATGGCGTTGTCCTTGGTGCCGCCGTTAAAGCTAACGATGGCGGGCTCGCCGGCAACCATCAGGCGGTCGATGATGCGGGCCATGATGAGGTTGCCGTTGCCGCGCTCCAGGTTAATATCGCTGCCGGAGTGGCCGCCCAGCAGGCCGGAGATGTCGAGCGTGAGGGCGCTACCGGTCTTGTGCTCGCGCGCGATCGGGCAGGTGTAGGTAACGACGACACCGCCGGCGCAGCTGACGGTAGCAACGCCCTCTTCCTCGGAGTCAAGGTTAATCATGGTGCGGGCGCTAATCTGGGACTTGTCGAGCGTCTCGGCGCCGACCAGGCCGGTCTCCTCGTCGGTGGTGAATACGCACTCGAGGGCGGGGTGAACGATCGAATCGTCATCGAGAACAGTGAGCATCAGAGCGACGGCAATACCGTTGTCGGCGCCCAGAGTGGTGCCGTTAGCGGTGAGGACGCCGTCCTTGACGACCAGGTCGATACCATCAGTCGTAAAGTCGTGCTCGACGGAGCCCAGCTTGTCGCACACCATGTCGATGTGGCCCTGCAGCATCACGGTCGGGGCATTCTCGGCGCCGGCAGATGCGGGCTTGCGAATGATGACGTTGTAGACCTCGTCCTGGTACACATCGAGACCGCGCTCCTTGGCAAACGCGACCAGGAAATCGCTGATGCCCTTCTCGTTGCCAGACCCACGGGGGATCGCGCTGACCTCCTCAAAGAAATGGAACAGCTGGGCGGGCTCGTAACCGGTAATCTTGTAGTCCATGGTGCCTCCTTGGCGCAACTGGTTAGACAGTAAGACATGCGACTTGTATATTCCCAGACTTTGCGTGCATAAACCAGTCGAAAACGCCGAGCGCCCTCGCATCATCGGCTAACGGCGAGGAAACGCCACTTTATCAAGATAAAGCAGGTTAGACGGGCCGTGCCGAAGGGACGTTGGACCCTTCAACCAACTTCAACGCCTGTTGAACATTAATGCATACACCATTGGTATGTTTGATGAGATTTTTGTCCTCTGTCACGACGTAATCGGCATCAATGCGATTGGCGACGCCCAGCATCAGGTCGTCCTCAAAGTCGTTGTGATGATACTTGAACACAAAGGAGTCGAAGACCTCGTCTGCACCGACCGAGGCAATAATCGACTTTTGCCGAATCAGGCGAACGCACGCCCACGCTGTCTCGTCGGCACCGGCGATGGCTTCGGGAGTGAGAGCCCCCTCACGGCGGGCGTCGGCCTTCATCGTCCTTCCCAGAATGTAATAGACGTCTTTGACAGACAGGGAGGACGAGAAGAGGACGATATCCTCCGCTTCCGCCGCGCGAGAAAGGAGCTCGACTATCGGCCTGGTCGCATTCGTGCGAGCGAGAAAGTAATCTAGCCAGACGTTCGTGTCGATCAACAGCTTGAGCACACGTTTCGTTCCGACGCCGCTCATAATTCGATCCAATCGCTGAATCTCTCGCTCATCATTTGATCGTATAACTCGTCGTAATCAAAGGCTTCATCGGGGCTCGGCCTCTGAATCGAGAACCGCTCATAAAAATTCGAAATTAACGCAGCCCCTTCCGAGACGCGGGACGAACTCGCCTTCGATCGTATGTCGTCAGGCAGGACTTCGTCATCATTCTTTTTTGCGACGGGCATATGACCGTTCTCGGTCAAGTACTGCCACAGCTCCCTCACAGCTTGTGACGGCGTCATGCCGATATGCGCCAGCACGGCGTCCCCAGCCTCTTTGAGTTGGTGATCCATGCGCACATTCATCTGGACCGGCCGTGAGTCGAGTACCGATATTGGCATGCTAGCTCCTTCTGCTATACATATTTATATTTCGAGTATAGCACCATTTACTCATAAAAAAGGGGCGCCCCGACAGGAGTGCCCCTTCGCAAAGCTATGTTACGCCCTACAGCGCGCCGGAACCGGCTTGCATCATGCCGCCGGGGCCCGAGGTCACGCCGCCGCTCACGGGCGCGGCGTTGCCGGTGTGCGGTGCCGCCGGGGCGGTATCGCCACCGAGCGTGCCCGCCTGACGCGGTGCCGGGATCTCGCCCGTGCCGTGGCTAAAGACAAACTTGCCATCGGCCACGTCGCACAGGACGGTATCGCCCTCGCCCCACTCGCCGGCCAGGAGCTCCTCGGACAGCGGGTCCTCGATGAGCTTTTGAATGGCGCGGCGCAGCGGACGCGCACCGTTGGTGAGGTCGGTGCCCTCGGCCACGATCTTGTCATAGGCCGCATCGGTGAGCTTGATGTTCATGCCGTTGGCAATCAAACGCTGACGCAGATCGTCCACCAGCAGGTGCGCAATCTTGGTGAGATTCTCGCCCGAGAGCTTCTGGAACACCACAATATCGTCGATACGATTGAGCAGCTCGGGGCGGAACAGGCGCTTGAGCTCGCCCATCGCACGGCCGCGGATCTCGCTCGACGTGAGACCCTGCTCACCGGTGGTGCCAAAACCGACGCTCGCATCCTGCGCGATCTCGCGGGCGCCCACGTTGGACGTCATGATGATCACGGTATTGCGGAAGTCGACCGTCTTGCCCTGGCTATCGGTCAGGCGGCCCTCCTCCAGCACCTGCAACAAAATGTTGAAGATGTCGGGGTGCGCCTTCTCGATCTCGTCGAACAGCACGACCGAGTACGGATGACGGCGAACGGCCTTGGTGAGCTGACCGCCCTCGTCGTGGCCCACGTAACCCGGAGGGCTACCGATGAGCTTGGAGACCTCGAACTCGCTGCCGAACTCCGACATGTCGAAGCTGATGAGCGCGTCCTTGCTGCCAAAGAGGTACTCGGCGAGCGTCTTGGCGAGCTCGGTCTTGCCTGTGCCGGTGGGACCCAGGAAGATAAAGCTGCCGCCGGGACGACGCGGGTCCTTGAGCGGCGAGCGGCTGCGGCGCACGGCCTTGGCGACGGCCTCGACTGCCTCATCCTGGCCGATGATGCGCGTCTTGAGCACGCTTTCGGTCTGCAGCAGGCGCCGGCTCTCGCTCTCGGTGAGCGAGGAAACCGGCACGCCAGAGGTCACGGACACGATGTCGGCAATCTGACTCACATCGATGGTGAGCGGGCTGGCGTCGAGCTCAGCGGTCCAGGCAGCCTTGGCCTCGGCGAGCTCAATCTCGGCGGCCTTCTGCTGCTCGGTAATCTCGGCGGCCTTGTTCATGTCGTCGCCCTCGGTGGCCTCCTGCGCGGCGGCCTTGAGCTCCTCTATGCGATGCTCGGCCTCGCGCACCGGCTCGGGCGCGCGATTCGCGGCGATGCGAGCGCGGGCACCGGCCTCGTCGATGAGGTCGATGGCCTTATCGGGCAGGAAGCGATCCTGGATGTAGCGGTTGGAAAGGTTCGCGGCGGCCTCGATAGCACCCTGCGTATAGCGCACATGGTGATGCTCCTCGTAGCGCGGCTTGAGTGCGGTCAGGATCTTGACCGTGTCCTCGACGCTCGGCTCCTCGACATCGATGGTCTGGAAGCGACGCTCGAAGGCCGGGTCCTTGGTGAGGTACTTGCGGAATTCCTCGGCCGTGGTGGCACCGATAATCTGAAAGGCACCGCGCGCGAGCACGGGTTTGAGCATGGAGCTCGCGTCGATGGAGCCCTCGGCAGAACCGGCACCGATGATGGTGTGCATCTCGTCGATAAACAGGATGACGTCGTCGGCTTCGGTGGCCTCCTGAATCACGTTCTTGAGGCGCTCCTCAAACTCGCCGCGATACTTGGCGCCCGCCACGAGGCCCGGCAGGTCGAGCGTCCAGATATTCTGGTTCATGAGGTTCTCGGGCACGTTGCCGGCTGCAATCTGCTGAGCCAGGCCCTCGACGATGGCCGTCTTGCCCACGCCGGGGTCGCCCAGAATGAGCGGGTTGTTCTTGGTGCGGCGCGAAAGAATTTCCATCATACGCTGGACTTCCTTTTCGCGACCAATTACAGGGTCGAGCTCGCCGTCGCGCGCCTTCTGCGTAAGGTTGGTGGCGAACTGCTTGAGCGTGTCGGTGCCGCTCCCCTTTTGCTGAGAGCCATCCGAGCCGCTAAAGAACGGCAGACCCGCACCGGGACGGCCGGCGCCGGCACCGGCGAGCGGACGTTTCTTGTCCTGGTCCTTGGCGGTGAGTTTCTCGATAGCCTTTTTGATGGAGGCGGACGACACACCCAGGCGCATGAGGATGTCCATGGCCATGCCGTTACCCTCTTCGACGATGCCGATGAGCAAGTGCTCGGTCGACACGTAGGTCTGGTTGTTCTCGCGTGCCACGCGGAAGGAGCGCTCCATCACGCTAATCACGAGCGGCGTAAAGGCGAGCTTGGCGGCCTCGGTCTCCTCGCTGGGCTCGGGGACCGTGGTCTGGACCTCTTTGAGGGTATCCATGATGTCATCGTAGGAGATATCGAGCGAGCGCAGCGCCTCGGCAGCGATACCCTCGTCCTCCTTGGCGAGCGCGAGCAGCAGATGCTCGGTACCCACCTTATTTGAATGAAGATCGAGCGCCTCTTGCTTGGCCATGGACATGACCTTGCGCGCACGATCGGTAAAACGGTCTAACATGCTAGTTCCTCTTAGACGAGCTAGTTTTTTCAAACGCAAAGCGCCGCCCCGCGGCAGCGCTTTGGTCTCTTTACCCATATGGAGTATATGTTAACCGTTGGGACCTTTCCCACTCGTAGCCGCACGACAACGTCTACAAAAAAGGAATTGCTCGGGTCCGTTTGGCGGTTTGGTTTTGAGCTACTGTCTAGCAGGTAGGCTCGGCGTCCATGCTCTCGGCAACATCATTGATGGCATCGGCAACGGGAGCGCCAGGCATTCGCACGAGCTCCATATGCTGCTCTTCAAAGACGGTTCCCATGGGGAAGGCGCGGCGGAAGACAAAGCGAGCAACCGGACCAGCCACCAGCAGGTTCCAGGGCAGGGCCATGATAAAGTTGCGCGGAATGTTGACGAGCCACATCATCGGCAGCGCCTGCAAATTGGCAAGCGGGCCGCCGGGCATATGGAACAGGCCTTCACACGCACCGTAGAGCGACATGATGATGACCATGGGAACGACCATGCAGGAGCTGACGGCGAGCGTCATGGCAAGTGGCGAGCTCTTGCCCGGCGTGACCAAGTACTTAAAGGCGAAACCCTTGGCGAGCGGGCTGGCGACGAACCAGTCGCAGCACATGGCAAAAATGTAGGCAACGGGGAAGCCGAGCCACGCAGTGGCAACGACCTCGCCGTTGATGGCCCCGTGCTGCAGGGCAACGTTGTAGATGCTCATCCAGAGCACCATGCAAAAGCACATGATAAAGGTGAACAGCAGGCTCTCTCGTTTGTTGATAGGCATAAAGGGCAGATTCCTCTCTGTGTTGTACCGCGGCGCCACGCAACAAAAACGGGCGGGCAAGATGGAGCTGTTGGAACTTCATCTCGCCCGCCCGTGGTACGCGCGTCTGCGACTACTTATGTGGTGGAACCAGCCTAGCACGAAACGCATGCGCTTCGTAAGCGTTGAGTTTATGAAGATGCAGGGCACCGATAATCCCCCGACCCCATAAGTTGCGGTGGAATACGGACTGTTTTGACCCTTTAAGCAGCAATTCAGTCCCTATTTCACCGCAACTCATTTGGTGCAAAGTAACCTGTCCCCCTTGTACCAATTAGCTGGTGTGGCGCCAGCGAGGGTCGGTGAGCGTACGCGCCACACCCAGTCCAACGGGCAGAAACGCTACGATGAGCACTGCGCGCACAAACCAGCCGAGCATATTGACCGTGTCGAAGGTGCACATGTAATACATCGAGCGATACAGATACAAGCCCGGCACCATAATGACAATCGAAGGCACCGTGAGGGCGATGCGCGGGTAGGTGAGCTTGACTTCAGCCAAGCTTGCGAGCAGCCCCGATACCAGCGCGCCGATAAACGCTGCTGCCTCGGGAGGCATTCCCGTGCTGAGGCCCAGGAAGGGAATCATCGTCGGCGCATCGACAAGGGTCAGACGCAGGGTATTGGACACGGCGCCGATCAACCCAGCTGCCGCGGCCATCTTTACCGGGCTGTTGAACATCACCGAGAAGCCGAATACGCCAACGAAGCTCATCACCACGCGCAGGAGCGTAAGGGCAAGCGGCGAAAGGCCCAGTGGGGCAAAGTCGTCCGGCGCCAGGCCAACACACTCGGCAACCATCCAACCTACGAGGGTCGCCATCACAATAATCGATACGGCATATGAAAGGCGCTCGATACCGCTTCGCATGTCGAGCTTAGCGATGTCGAGGCCTGCCGTAATGAGTGGAAAGCCGGGAATCACAAAGAGCATGGCGCCGATATAGCCTTCTTGGTGCGACATTGCCCCCGGTATGACCTGGCCAAGGCCGAGCAATGCCAGCAGATACGAAACGCAAGCGAGCGCAACGCCGGTCGTCAGCGCGCTGAACTGACCAAGGCCTTGCTTGAGAATATGGGAGCGGGCAAAGTTGCCGACACCCGCGCCCACGAACGCGCAGGCCATCTCGATAGGGCCGCCGCCGAGCAAAAAAACGAAGGCGCCACAGGCGCAGGCCGCCGCAAGGCCCTGTTGCCAAGGCGCGTAATCAGGTTTTGAACTCTCAACGGTCTTGAGCATCTCGTGATACTCGTGCACCGTGAAGCGACGACCATAGGTCTCGATTTCCTTGAGGAAACTCTCCATCATCCAAATGCGATGGGTATTGACGCCCGTTGTGGGCAAGCTGACGACCTCATTAAAGCAGTGACCATCTTCGATGCAGGTGCACTCAAACGACAGAAGACTTAAGTCAACGTGGATGGTGACACCGAGTACGGCGGCAACACGATTCATGGTATCGCGCACGCGCCAGGCACCCGTTCCGCTTGCCAGCATAAGCATGCCGGTGCGGCAGATGATGGATGATTTATCGGTGAGCGGCGCATCGACGGCAAGCTCATCGCCTGCCGTCACGATCTGGTGCCAGTCAGTTTTCATATGGAGCGCGCCGGCACGAACGCCGTGGTGCATGGGGGCTCTCGAAAGCAGCGAGTTAAGGCGCGAAGGCTGTGAGGGCTCCGCCGATTCGCCCTCGTCCTCGTCGGGCTCTTCATCGACCAGATCAAAGGAATCAAGCGGCGCTGGCTCGCGACGGTCGATCAGCTCCTCGTCCTCATCATCAAAGTAGTTGAACTGATCGAGCATGTCCTCTTCGATTGAACGCTCGCTCGCGTCGTCCATATAGACGCTCCCTTCCTACCGACTAACCCCCATCCTAGGCAGCAACGGCTAAAGGAAACATAAAAGAGACGGCTGTCATGCGTGCTATGCGCGCAATAGCCGTTGGCTAGTCATTTAAGAACGTCCCCAATGACTACAAGGAGTGTCCCCAAGTGCTGGCACAAAAGGAACTCCCCATCTGCCGCATCGCAGGTTGAGCATACGCCAGCGAGCGCCGTCCAGAGCGGGCTTATAGGACAAAATGTGTGTCCCGATAAAACACCCGTTTCCATCCATTAATC
>CBCTIZ010000031.1:0-14894 GCA_965147105.1 uncultured Collinsella sp.
GCAGGGGGCGCTGACGCGGCCCTCCCTCTTACACCACAAAAATTCGCGCGATCATGTCCCCTCCCACGACATCGCACATTCGGCCGGCAAAACCCAGCCACGTGGTAGTTATTGTAGCGTTAGATGCTTGTCGAGAGCCCCTCCGGATACCCCGTGGTCAAAAAGTGGCAAATATGAGTACTGTCACCAATTTAGTAGCAGCAAAATCGAGAGCAAATTGCCTACTTTGAGCGATTCGAAGAGGTTGAAAGCCGTCAAACGCCCTTTAAAGGGGGTTAGATAAATTGATTTTGAGTCCATTTTTGCTCAAAACCGGCCGATAGATATGACACCTCTTTTGCAACAGTACTCATATTTGGTTTTTTTGACCACAGGGTCCAAAACCATGCTCCAAAACACAAAAGGAGGGGCCTCGTAAGGCCCCTCCTTAGGAAAGGGAATCGATTTGTTCCACAGCCGTAGATTAATCCTAGCCGCTACTCCATCATGTCGAGGACGGAGGGGCGAAGCTCGTTCTCAGCAGCCTCGGGATCGGTTTCGCGCAGGCGGTTGATGTAGCGGTTGTACCACATCACGGCAAGGCCCAGGAAGACAACCACGCCGCCGACGTTGTAGACCAGCGTCAGCCACAGAGGCTGATCGAGCGGAATGGTGCCGCAGATAAGCACGAAGCAGAAGACCACAAGCAGGAATGCAGCAATGACCAGGCCAAAGGTGCGCGAACCCATGCGGAAGCCACGGGGAGCGGCGTCGAAGTTCTTGCGCAGCATAAAGTAGGCAAGCAGGATCAGCAGCGGCGGGAGCAGAGCGGTGGCAGCCGTCATGTTGGTGACGATCATGAGCAGGTCGTCGAGGTTACCGGAGCCCAGGGCCGGGATGATCAGGATGGGGACGACGATAGCGAACTGCAGCCAAGCGGCGCGGGCGGGAATGCCGTGCTCGTTGAGCTCGACGATCTTGCTACCAAAGACGCCCTTGGGGATCTCGGTGAAGAACACCTTGATGGGAGCGGAGGTCCACATCATGAGGGAGCCCAGCGTAGCGGCGAGTAGGATCAGGCCGATGACGCGCGTAGACACTTCCATGGGAATGCCAAAGTGGGCAAAGACAGCGCCGAACACGTCGAAGATGCCGGTGGAGATGGCAACGCCGCCCTCGGGGATGAACAGGTTAACCAGCAGCGAAGCGCCTGCATACAGAAGGCCGATGGTCAGGCCGGCGATAACGACGGTGCGCACGAAGGCCTTGACGCCGCCCTTGAGGTCGTTAAGGAACACGCCGACAGACTCAGCGCCGCCAACGCCCTGGATGATCCAGGCAAGCGTACCGAAGAAGCCCCACGCAGTTGCGAAGTTGCTCATGTCGGGAGCCATGTTAGCGGGAGTAGGAGCCGTAGCGAACTCAACGCCGCCAAAGGCAGCAGCCAGGGACAGCAGGATGAACACGGCGGTCAGGCCGAGAGCCGCGGTCGAACCGAAGGAGGAAATGGAGCCGATCCACTTAGCGCCCTTGGTCGAAACCCACGTGGCGATAGCAAAGACGACGATCTCGATAATGGTGATCCACAGCTGCGAAAGCTCGGCGTTGGCACCAAAGAACACGTAGCTCGCGTAGATGATGACGTTGGGCAGGACGGACGCAAAGAAGAACAGGTTAACGAACCAGTAGCTAAATGCCGTCAGGAACGCCCAGCGACCACCCATCGAGGTCTTAACCCATGCGTACACGCCAGACTCGGAGTCCTTGTTGAGGCCGACGAACTCGGCGGTAACCAGGGTATAGGGGACAAAGTACAAAAGCGTGGCAAAGAAGAACGACGGCGCAGCTGCCAAGCCGATGGCCGCGTTGTTGTTGATGATGTTCTTGATACCGAACACGGCGGCGACCGTCATGCCCAGCAGAGCGAACGAACCAATCGTTCCTCGTTTTTCAGAGCTCATAAGCCCTCCCAATCATCTATTAAATGTCATCTAAAACCGTCCGAGCTGCAAGCGCAATCACAAACGGCGCACCTGCTAAGGGGAATGGGGAAAAGGGAGTCAACAAAGCCATCCCCCTTAACGGCGCAAAGCAAACGTCCAGGTGGACGAATACTACTTGTTGGGGAAGGAATAACCTTCGACCGTCACGTGCAGCACCACGACGCGGGGATCCGTGGCATCGGACACGACACGGTAGGCCTCGTCGATCTCGACGACAGCAACGCCGCCGGCGGGAATCGTCACAGTCTCCCCCGTACCCTCAAAGCGCTCGCGATCATCGATATCGCTGTAGGCGCGGGTGCAGGTGAGGCCTGCCTTGGGGGCAACCTCGACAGTCAGGTCGCCGTCGAGCGGAGCGAGCACGGCATGATAGCGACGGTGACCGACCAGATCGGCGGTAGCGGCCTCGTGGGCGTTCACCCACCAATACACCAACGAGTCGCCGATGGAGTAAGCCACGTCGTGCTGCAGGTCGGCAACACCATCAAGCGCCTGACCGGTACGCATCCACTTCTTGACGGACTTCATCTGAGCATCGAAGTCGGCACGTGAGTTAAAGACATGCATGACTTATGCCTCCTTAATGGGTGCCAGCGCCTGAGCCAGATCGGCAGACGTCAGCGGTCGCAGGGACACCTCGAAACTGAAGCTCTCAAAACGGGTGCGATAGGAATCGAGCACCTCGGAACCCCAAGAGTTCGAGCCAAGGCCGAGCAGCTGGTCGTTGATGTTGACCGTGACCGTGTCACCCTTGACAAGGTCGTAGACGTGCTTGGCGTTATCGATGGCCTCGCAGCTATAGGGCCATGCCGAGAACGAGAACGGGTTGGAAGCGGCGTCGGTCGGACGAGTCACCAACACGCCGTCACCGTGGCTGGAGCGCAGGGCGACCCAACGGGTGCCCTCGCGGTTAGCGCAATCCTGGGGCATGACATACGGCGTGAACATGTCGTCGACCGTAGTGCGGTAATGGCCGACCGGGTTGGCGCGCAGCGAGTCCGGATAGTTCTCGCCCGGGCCGTGGCCATACCACTCGACGGCACGATCGCAACCGGGAACCTCAAAGGAGATGCCGATGCGCGGGATAATGTCCGAATAGTCGCCGTAGGGCTCGCCGGAAACCTTGAGGTCGACGCGGCCGCTCGGAAGCACGGTGTAGACAAGCTCGACGCGCATGCCGAACGCGCGGACGGGAGGAGCAATACGCTGGCTCACGGTAACGACGACCGCATTGCCGTCCTGCTTCCAAGAAACCTTGCGGGTAGACGTCTGCATCACATCGATGAAGTTGTCCTTCCACAGGGAGTCGTACTCCTGGGCGTGGTTGTCGACGAGCGGATGCCAAAAACCAACCTGGGGGCCAGAGGCCATGACGTCGCGGCCGGATGCCTTCCACTCGCTCACGGTGCCGTTTACCTTGCTGAAGGTCAGCTCGCCGTTGAGGGAGTGAATGCGAATCTCCTGCTCGGTCTCCTCGACCGTAAGCTCAGGACGAGTGGGAGCCGCGATGGCCGGCGCCGGATGGTTGGCGATGGCAAACTGGCTTGCGCCCAGTTGGAACATCGGCTCGCACCAGACGTGAGCGGCCATGGTGTAGGCGCGCACGGTCAGCAGGGTCTCGCCTACCGCGGCTTCGCGAATCACTAGCGGAAGCTGGACGGACTCACCGGGGGCAACCGCACCGGGCATGAGCGTCTTGCGGCAGACCACGTCGCCGTCCACCAGGGTCTCGGCCGACAGGCAGACATCCTCGAGGGTGGTGAACCAACGCTTGTTGGTGACAGTCAGCTCGCCCGCCTCGGCATCGTAGGCCATGCGAACCGGGCAGATGACCTGGCCATACTCAGTGAGGCCCGGGCTCGGCTGCTGCCAAGGGAACACCATGCCATCGATGCAGAAGTTGCTGTTGTTGGGGTAATCGCCGTTGTCGCCACCATACATATCGTAGGCAACGCCGTCCTCGGTCACAGCAGCCAGACCGTGATCGCACCATTCCCAGATAAACTGGCCCTGGATGCAATCCCAGCGATCGAAGACCTCCTGGTACTCGGACAGGCCCCCGGGACCGTTGCCCATGGAGTGACCGTACTCGCAGTTGATGCGCGGCTTGGGGAACGGATGCTCGCCAAAGTCGTTCATCTGCGAAACACGGGAGTACATCGTGGAAATGACATCGACGGTATCGGCGTTGCGGTCCTCCTCGTAATGGACCGGACGGCCATCGAGCTCGTGAGCCTTGGCGTACATCGCGCGGATGTTGCAGCCATAGCCGCTCTCGTTGCCCATCGACCACATAATGATGCAGGCGTGGTTGCGCTCCTGCATCACCAGGCGCTCAATGCGGTCGACGTAGGCCGGCTCCCATGCCGGGTCGTCGGTGACCAGGGCGATATTGCCGATATTCTCGAAGCCATGGCTCTCCATATCGGTCTCGGCGACCAGCATGATACCGTATTCGTCGCACAGCTCGTAAAAGCGCGGGTCGTTGGCGTAGTGGGACGTGCGCACCGCGTTGATGTTGTGCTGCTTCATGAGCTCCAGGTCGCGACGCATGCGATCGAGGCCCACGGCGCGGCCCTTGTGATCGTCGTGATCGTGGCGGTTGACACCATGCATCTTAAAGTAAGTGCCGTTGAGGTAGATATGATTGCCCTCGACCGTCACCTCGGCAAGACCCTGGCGATGCGGGACGTACTCGCTGACCTCGTCACCGTCGTAGACCTCAAACGTAAGGTCGTAGAGGAAGGGGTCCTCGGGATTCCAGAAGTGGGCATCGGTCACGCTGCACTCGGCATGGCCGTCGACGCACTCGCCCGTAGCGACCACATTCTCGCCATCGCTGAGCGTATACACGACGCGGCTTGCGCCCTCGGCCACCGTATCGAGCGTAATCAGAGCGGTATCGCCCTCGCGGTGCGTGCGAAACCTAAAGTCGACCAGGTGCGCGGCGGGACGCTGCATAAGGTACACATCGCGGAAGATGCCCGAGGCCCACCACATATCCTGATCCTCGATATAGCTGCCATCGCTGTACTGCAGGACCTTGACCGCAAACAGGTTGTCGCCCTCGACGAGCGCGTCGGTCACGTCGAACTCGGCAGACAGGCGCGAGCCCTTGGTCATGCCGATAAACTGACCGTTGACGTACAGCTCGCCATAGCTCTCGATGCCGTCGAAGCGAATGATCTCGCGAGCGCCGGCAGGAACGGCGGGAAGATTGACGATGCGCTGGTACACGCCCGTGGGGTCGTCGGAGGGAACGAACGGCTGATCCACCGGGAACGGGAAACCCTCGTCGGTGTAGGCAAGGTTGCCATAGCCGTCTACCTGCCACAGGTGCGGAACCTCCACGTGATCCCACTCGGGCTCGTACGTGGAGAGCTCCTCGTTGGAGACGGCAGCAGGCCCCTCAAAGAGGCGGAACTGCCACGAGCCGGACAGCTGGACAAACCCGCGCGACAGCTCGCGGCTGTACGTTGCAGCGAGATCGGCGGTCTCGTAACCCATAAAGTACGCATGGGGTGCCAGGCGGTTCCTATGGGTGAGCGCTTGGTTTTCCCAATCGTTAATGGCGTCCATGGTGATGCTCCTTCGTCATCGTAGTGATTCTTGTGCAACCGGTTGTCCTTATCTCACGGGCGATGCAAAATACTGTGCAACCGGTTGTCCGCTGAACGGTCGATTTGGCCGGGTTAACGGTGCAACCGGTTGTACAACCGCAACACTTATGTCACCCTGAGTATCGAAACTCAGCGCAAGACATCGTTCTTAAGCTCGTAGGCAACCGCCACGCCCGCTGATACTCACCCACACGAGACGTATTCGATTTCGGCTTGGTTGCAAAACGACACCGGTCACCGGATATCATGAACGCTGTTCAGGCGCACTATAGTAAGCTGTATCCGCACTAGCCCGTATCAGTGACAACATCGACCGCATTTTCCAGGAGACGCCATGACCCAACCAGTTCGCACCGCACCTACGCTTGCCGAGGTTGCCGCAGCTGCCGGCGTGTCGCGCTCCACGGCATCGCGCGCCCTCAACGATTCGCCCCGCATTAGCGAGGAAACCAAAAAGCGCGTCCGCGCGGCGGCCAAGGAAGTCAATTTTGTCCCCAACGCTCGTGGCCGAGCGCTCGCTGTCGGGCGCACGGAAATCATCGCCGTGCTCGTGACCGAGCCCCTGAGTGAACTCTTCAGCGACCCCACCTATAGCGAGTTTTTGAGCGGCATTACCGAGGAACTGTCGGAGTCGTCCTATCTGCCCGTTATCTTGCAGGCGTCTTCTACGCATGAGCGCAACCGCGCACGCGAGCACTTTGAGCGCCGCTCGTTCGACGCCGTGATCGACGTCTCCCCCTACAAGGGCAGCGAGCTGCTCGAGGTGCTGCGCGAGCTGGGCGTACCCACCGTGTTGTGCGGCCAGCTCGAGGGCCACCCCTATCGCGATGTGTTCTCGACGGTCTACTCCGACGACGAAGAGGGCGGACATTTTGCGGCACTCGCCATGAAGGATCGCGGGCGCAAAGATATCGTCGCCGTGTTGGGACCGCAAGACAACCCCGCTGTTGTCGACCGCCTGCGCGGCTACCGCGCCGTCTTGGGCGAAGACCTCCCAGACGCAAACGTTATCTATACCGGCTGGAACAGCGGAGACGGCTATCAGGCCATGCACCAGATCCTCGCGCGCGAGATTGCTTTCGATGGCGTGCTCTGCGGGTCGGACCGTATCGCGGCTGGCGTCATCACCGCACTCAACGAGGCAGGCCTATCCGTTCCGGCGGACGTTTCCGTCGTCGGCTTCGACGATCACGAGATTGCGACGCGCTGCGTCCCCGCGCTCACGACCGTCCGCCAGCCCCTGCGCGAAGAAGGCCACATGGCCGCCAACATTGCGCTCGACATGATCAAGGGCGCCGAGCCCACCACCTCCGTGATGCACATGCAGCTGATCCAGAGAGACTCGCTATAAGAAACTGGGCCGGGCTTTCCGCCAGACAGTTGTTGCGGAAAGCCTGCCCCGTTTTGAGCGCTCATTCTGGGGCACAGTTTCCGCTAGACAGCTCAACCGGAAACTGTGCCCCATTATTTTGCCGAATTCTGGGTCGCGCTTTCCCAGAGGACCCCCTTTGGGAAAGCGTGACCCGTTCTGGACACAGATTCCGGGACGCGCTTTCCGCGACGCCCGGTCATCCCAAGCCCTCACAATCTCGGCGCATAAAAAACGAGGAAAGGCACACGTCCTTCCCTCGTTGCAAGCAATATGTAGCCGCTCGCCTACATCAGGCGCAGGCTGACGTCCTTGAGCTGGGCGCCGGAAACGGCACTCGGGGCGCCCGACATGAGGTCGGAGCCACTGGCCGTCTTGGGGAACGCCATGACGTCGCGGATGGAGTCGGAACCGGTGAGCAGCATGCACACGCGGTCCAGGCCCAAAGCGAAACCACCCATCGGGGGCGCACCAAACTTGAGCGCCTCCATGAGGAAGCCGAACTGCGACTCGGCGCGCTCCTCGGTAAAGCCCAGGAGCTTGAGCATGGACATCTGCATCTCGGCGTTGTGGATACGCATACCGCCGCCGCCGGCCTCAAAGCCGTCCATGACAAAGTCGTAGGTGCAAGAACCGGCTGCCAGCGGGTCGGCCTCGATCTTGGCGATGTCGGTCTCGGTCGGCAGAGTGAAGGGCTGATGCTCGGCGGCATAGGCCTTGCGGTCCTCATCCCAGTGGAACAGCGGGAAGTTGACGACCCACAGGAAGTCGTGGCCCTCGCGCTTGATCTCGAGTGCGTTGGCCATGTGAGAACGCATGCCGCCCAGGATCTCGTCAGAGAGCAGGCGCGGGCCGGCGGCGAACATCACAAGGTCGCCGGGCTCGACGTCCATGCGCTCGCGCAGAGCCGCCATCTCCTCGTCAGAGAAGAACTTGACGATGGGGCTGTTGATGGAGCCGTCCTCGCGGAAGGCGATCCAGGCCAGGCCCTTGGCGCCAAACGTGGAGGCCACGCCGGCAAGCTTATCGATCTTGGCACGTGCCCAGGCGCCGGCGCCCTTGGCGTTGATGGC
Source organism: uncultured Collinsella sp. (assembly GCA_965147105.1). Taxonomy (GTDB): domain Bacteria; phylum Actinomycetota; class Coriobacteriia; order Coriobacteriales; family Coriobacteriaceae; genus Collinsella. The sequence continues at coordinate 8,045 of CBCTIZ010000031.1, forward strand.
CTTGACGACAGAGCCCTCCTCGTTTGCGGCAGTCGCAAAGACCTTGAACTTGGAGTTGGCAAAGATGTCGGTCAGGTCGACCAGGTGCATGCCATAGCGGGTATCGGGCTTATCGGAGCCATAGGTGTCCATGGCATCCCAGTAGTTCATGCGACGCAGCGGCGTGGGCATCTCGACACCCATGCGGCCGAAAGCATCGGCAAGAACCTCCTCGAGCGCGCTCATGACATCGTTCTGGTCCACGAAGGACATCTCGATATCGACCTGGGTGAACTCGGGCTGACGGTCGGCACGCAGGTCCTCGTCGCGGAAGCACTTGGCAACCTGGTAGTAGCGCTCGACGCCACCGACCATGAGCAGCTGCTTCAGGAGCTGCGGGGACTGCGGCAGGGCGTAGAAGTTACCCGGCTGAATACGGCTGGGAACGATGAAGTCGCGAGCGCCCTCGGGCGTGGACTTGAACAGGGAGGGCGTCTCGACCTCCATGAACTCACGGTTGTGCAGCGCCTCGCGAATGGCAAAGGTAAAGTCGGAGCGCAGCTTGAGGTTGGCCATCATCTCGGGACGACGGAGGTCCAGATAGCGATAGCGCAGGCGGGTGTCCTCGTTCGTCTCGATGCCGTCCTCGATCTGGAACGGCGGGGTGACGGACGTGTTGAGCACCTCGGCGTGGTCGGTCAGGACCTCGATCTCGCCGGTCGCGAGCTTGGTGTTGGTGGTCTCCTCGCCACGGGCGCGCACGACGCCGTGGATCTTGATGGGCCACTCGGGACGCATGGTCTCGGCGATCTTAAAGGCATCGCCATCGGAGTGCTCGGGGTCGAAGGTGAGCTGCGTGATGCCCTCGCGGTCGCGAAGGTCGCAGAAGATAAGGCCGCCGTGGTCGCGGCGACGGCTCACCCAACCGGTGAGGGTGACCTCTTCGCCCACGTTCTCGAAGCGAAGCTCGCCGCAGGTACGGGTGTGCATGGAATGCTCATCGATGGGACGGGTCTGGCTCATACCAGTGATCCTCCTTTATGGATCTGTGCCGCCCCGTGTCGTTCCGGGCGGCGTCGTACAGATTTGCCCAGCCTGCGTAAACCGCGCAGCCGGACATGGCGTTCTATCTTATCGCACCCGCGTCGATGTACCACGAAAAAGTAGCTCCTGCCCAAAGACTTGACGGAGACGAAACAATTGACGCACCGCGGCACCCGCCCGCGCTATTCACGTGCGACAATATGCCCCAATAAAACAGCACTTGGAAAGGCCCGCCATGACTGCACGCCTCATTGTTATGGATATCGACTCCACGCTCATCAACCAGGAGGTCATCGACCTGTTGGGCGAGGAGGCCGGCGTGGGCGAGCAAGTTGCGCAAATCACCGAGCGCGCTATGCGCGGCGAGCTGGACTTTAAGCAGGCGCTCGAGGAGCGCGTGGGGCTGCTTGCCGGCTTGGACGAGAGTGTGTTCGAGCGCACCTTTGAGCGCGTGACGTTTACCCCCGGCGCGCTGGAGCTTGTGCGCTCGGCGCACAGCAAAGGCTGGAAGGTCGGCGTGGTAAGCGGCGGCTTTCACGAGGTCGCTGACAAGATCGTGGCCGCCGCGGGCATCGATTTTTGCCTGGCCAACCGTCTGGAAGTCGTGGACGGCAAGCTCACCGGTAAGTTGGCTGCCGACATTGTGACCAAGGAGTCCAAGCTCATCCAGCTGCTGGACTGGGCAGTTGAGTGCGGCGTCGACATGGCCCACACGGTCGCTATTGGCGACGGGGCAAACGACATCCCCATGATCCAGGCCGCGGGCACGGGCATCGCGTTTTGCGCCAAGCCCAAGACGCGCGAAGCCGCCCCGTTTGCCATCGACGAGCGCAACCTGATGCTCACCATGGACATCATCCTGCGCGACTAGCCGATCCGTCTAACAATTGAATCAGTCCGTCCTATAGTTTCCGAACAATTTTGTCTTAGTGTTCGGAAACATACCCTTTGAGTGCTAGACTTTGCGCCGTCGAAGGGAACATATATGGATAAGCGAGATCTTGAGCAGCTGCTGAGCGATGTTGCCGGCGGATCAGTCACCCCTGCCGATGCCCTTACGCGCATCCAGACGGCTCCGACCGCCGATTTGGGCTTTGCGCAGCTTGATCTTTCGCGCGGAGTGCGCCAGGGAGCCGGCGAGGTTGTCTACGGTGCCGGTAAAACCGCCGAGCAAATTGCCGCCATTATCAAAGCATTACTCGATGCAGACCAGGAGCGCATCCTGGTCACGCGCTTGGATGCCGAAAAAGCCGCGCGCACCGCTGAGCTTCTCGGCAACGACATCGACCTGGGATATGTCCCGGACGCCCAGCTCGCCCTGGTGGGTGGCAAGCCCTCCCCCACCGGCAACGGACGCGTTGTCGTCGCCTGCGCCGGCACGAGCGACCTGCCCGTCGCCGAAGAGGCGGCACTGACGGCCGAGTTCTACGGCAACGAGGTCGATCGCCTCTACGACGTGGGTGTCGCCGGCCTGCACCGCCTGCTCGCTCATGCCGAGGAACTTGCCCAGGCGCAGGTGGTCATCGCCATCGCCGGCATGGAAGGCGCCCTGGCGAGCGTCATCGGCGGTCTGGTGAGCTGTCCGGTCATCGCCGTCCCCACCAGCGTGGGCTATGGCGCGAGCTTTGGCGGCGTGGCCGCACTGCTCGCCATGCTCAACTCCTGCGCCAGCGGCGTTTCGGTCGTCAACATCGACAACGGCTTCGGCGCCGCCTACCAGGCAAGTCTTATCAATCATCTGAGCGCTGGTACGCCCTGCGCCCGTTAAGGAGCATTCCATGTCCAACCATCAGCACACGCTTATCATCGACGGCACCTCGGGCATCAGCGGCGACATGACCGTCGCGGCCCTGCTCGACCTGGGTGCCAGCGAGGAACATCTGCGCGAGCAGCTCGCCACGCTTCCGGTCGGCGGCTTTGAGATTGCCGTTACACGCGTAAACAAGCATGGCATCGACGCCTGCGACTTTGACGTTCAGCTGGCAGAGGAGCTCGAGAACCATGACCACGACATGGCCTGGCTCTACGGCAACGAAGCAGCTGCCGAGCACACGCATGAGCATGAGCACCACCATCATGATCATGGGGAGCACGAGCACCGCCATGAGCACGCGCATGACCATGAGGGCCACGCCCATGAGCACGAGGATCACCATCACGCCCACCACCATCATCACCGCTCTTTGGCGGACGTCACCACCATCATCGATGGCTCGCAGCTAAGCGATGGCGCCAAGCGTCGCGTGCTCGCCATCTTTACCGCGCTCGCCGCCGCCGAGGCCAAGGCTCACGGTAAAACGCCCGAGACCGTCATGTTCCACGAGGTGGGCGCCGTCGACTCCATTGTTGACATCTGTTCGGTCGCCATCTGCCTCGACAACCTGGGTATTGAGGATATCGTGGTCGAGTCGCTCTCCGAGGGCCACGGAACCATTCGCTGCGCCCACGGCCTCATGCCCATTCCCGTCCCCGCTGTCGTCAACCTGTGTCAGGCGGGCAATATCGCCCTCGCGCCTGCACCGGTCGCCGGCGAGCTCGTGACGCCCACGGGCGCCGCCATCGTCACCGCGCTGCGCACGTCCGACCAACTGCCCTCACGCTACCGCATCGAAGCCGCCGGCTACGGCGCCGGCAAGCGCCCCTACGAGGGTTGCTCCGGTACGCTCCGCTGCCTGCTCGTTCACGCGGACGCATAGCCATGGATGCCCGCAAAACCAAAAGCCGCGCCGCTATTGTCACGGCGTTTTCCGAGCTCCTTCGCGAGGAGGACTACGGCAAGATCACCGTCGGCGACATCATCGCGCGCGCTCACGTAGGCCGCGCGACATTCTACGGCCTCTTTAAGAGCAAAGACGACCTGCTGTCCGAGCTCGTGAGCGACATCTGCACCCACGCCCTCGACGACGATGGCACACCGCTCGACGACCCACTCGTGCAGGTCGAGCATATCCTCAACAATCTCTGGGAGTGTCGCCAGGGCGTTCGAGCGCTGGTAGCCGGCGCCGGCTCACGCGTCTTCGCCGACTGCTTACGCAAGACCATCATGTCACGAGCAGCCGAAACCGTCCCCGTCGACCCCGCAGGCCCCGCCGGAACCATGGACCGAAGCTTCCTACTACACCACATAGCCTCAAGCTTCGTAGGAATGGTCCAATGGTGGGCCTGGCACAACTTCCAAGCAGATAAGACCGAAGTAGCCAAAGACTACCTATCAGCCATAAAGCCCCTCTTCACCTAAGTAACTATCCCATCCCAAAGTGCCAACAGCAGCCCAACGCCCCTACCAGCAACAAGCCCCTCCCATCCAAATTCAGATATATATGTTGGGTTGCTTGTTCCAACGCAACAAAGACCCAGCAGCCGTCCGCATGGGGTAACTTCCCAGCGCACTCCGCAGGACGCAAAAAGGCTCGCCGCACAAAGTGCGCAGCGAGCCTTTTTGCATGTCCGAGGACGCGCTGGGAAGTTACCCCATGCGGCCAGCGGACAACTATGTAGCCTCAGACTAGAACATGCCCAAGAAACCATGCACAAACAGCGCGGCCAGAGCGGCACCGACAAACGGCGCGATGCCAGGAACGAGCAGGCCGTACTTCCAGTTGTTGTCAGCCTTGTTCTTGATCGGCAGCACCTGATAGGCCATGCGAGGACCAAGGTCACGAGCCTGGTTCATGGCGAAGCCGGTGATGCCGCCCATGCCCATGCCAACGGCCCAAACGATCAGGCCGACGCAGATGGCAAGCATCAGAACGTTCTCGCCAGCGCGGCTAGCGGCAGCAAGGATGGCGCTGATGAACACAAAGGTGCAGATAGCCTCGCAGAAGAAGTTACGGGCATAGTTCGTACCCTCGGTGGTGGGGTTGGTCGAGAAGATGTTGCGCTGGGCAATGGGGTCGACGACGCCCTCGGAAGCCTTGAACTCATCGGCATACATAAGCCAAGCGATTACGGCGCCCACAAAGCCGCCGAGCATATCGGCAATCATGAAGGGGATGCAGCTGCTCCACGGCACCAGGCCTACGATGCACTGGGCAAGCACCATAGCCGGGTTCATGCACACGGCGCCGCCAAAGACAAACAGGCAGACCGAGATGCCAAAAGACCAAGTGGTGATGGCAAACATGTGGCCGGAGCCCTGATACTTGGTGCCCTTAAGCACGGTATCGCAGTGCACGCCCACGCCAAAGATGATCATGAGGGCCGTTGCGCCGAATTCGCAGAGGAGTTTGGTAAGCATAAAACCTTATCTTTCTTGTCGGTTATAAACGATTCGTTTAGGCCGCGCGCTAGTGCTGAGCGACAACAACGCCCAGGCCATCGGGAATGACGGCCACCTTGGCATCGGCACCCTTCATCTCAAAGGCGAGCTTGAGCGCCTCATCGAGAGTGTTGACCGGCGTCATGTGCATATCCTTGATCATCTGGTGATCGCACAGGTCGGTAACCATGATCACAGGGTGATGCGCCAGGATGCGGGCAAAGATCTGGCTCGTCCACTGGTCGGGCAGGGTCTCGTCCTTAGGACGGTCGATGCAGGCGCGCTCAAACTCTGCCGGATCATTGTCGGCGATGTTGTGATAGAAGCCCTCGCCACCGTGACCGTCGGCACAGCCGGCGACGTCGATAATTACACCGCCCTCGGGAAGCGTAGCCTCGGCAGAGCACATGCCCTTCACGGCCTGGTAGATGTTCTGGTCGAGCGGGTAGCCGCCGTTGGTGGTGATGGCAATCTCGCACTCAACGGGCTCAACGCCGGCAAGGCTCTTCACGAACTCACAGCCGGCCTCGTGCGCCTTGTGGATGTCGCCGGCAAAGGAGCCGATGACCTCGTGCTTGCCGTTGAGCACCACGTTAAGCACAAAGGCAAGGTGAGCCATCTCGGCGGCAGCAAACATGTCCTCGCTCACGTGGTTGTGGCACAGGTTGCCGGCACGCGAATGGGGATCGTTCACAAACTGACCGTTGTGGTTGTACATGATGGTCTTGTAGCTGGCGATGCCAGGCAGGACGGACTTGCGGCTACCAGAGAAACCGGCAAAGAAGTGCGGCTCAATGAAGCCCTCTGCAAGCAGCAGATCGCAATCGGCGGCAATCTTGTTGATGATGCACTCGCCACCAGAAGGCAGGGTACCGATCTTTTTCATCATGCTGTCGTCAGTCGCGACGTGCATAACGATTTCCTCGTTGGCAACGATCTCCTCGCCATACTTGTTGACGAGTTCCTCGTGTGTCGACGGACGGTGCATACCCGTAGCAACCAAAATACGCACGCGAGCCTCGGGCGCAGCGGAATGGATGTGATGCAGCAGAATAGGCATCGTCACACGCGAGGGAACGGGACGCGTATGATCGGAGCTAATGATTACGATATCCTTCTTGCCAGCACAAAGCTCCTCGAGCGAAGGCGAGCCATAAGGGTTGGCAAGCGACTCCTCTACCAGCTCTTCCTGCGATTTTGTAGTCTTAAACTCGTTTTGATGACCTTCCATCACACCCGCGAAGTTCTTATCCTCGAGCTCCAGATGCAACGTCTTGTGATCAAACGGCAGTTCACATTCAAACAATGACGAGCGCCCTCTTCCTTTCAACTGACACACTAGATAAACCGTTGGAAGGATACGCCGCTCACCGAAAAACACCACCGTCCACCGACTCATTAACACAACGTTCATATTTGACCCACAACAAAACGGCCGCGACCCCAAACGGGACCGCGACCGCCTGTCAAAGACACTATAGACAGGATGATTTACGCAGCGCCGAGGCAAACATCGATCGCGCGAATTTTTGTGGTGTAAGAGGGAGGGCCGCGTCAGCGCCCCCTGCG
>CBCTIZ010000032.1:0-14351 GCA_965147105.1 uncultured Collinsella sp.
GTCTTTCATGCAGCAGGGGCTCTCAATGTTTTTATGTCCTGCTCATATCGTCTGTCGAGGGGGTGCGATGGACGGAGCCGAAGCGGTCCGGCTCCAAAAAAGGCGGACGCCGCAGCGCCCGCCCTAAAGCAATCGAAAGCTCAAGCCAGTAGATCGGTCTAGTACACCATGCCCATGGCGTCCTGAACCTCTGCCAGGGTCTGATCGGCGATCTCGTTGGCGCGACGGTTGCCCTCGTGCAGGACGTCCTTCACATAGTCCAGATCGTTCTCGTAGCGCTGGCGACGCTCGCGGATCGGTGCGAAGTACTCGTTGACGGCCTCGGTCACGTACTTCTTGAGCTGGCCGGAGCCGCCCATGCCGATCTCCTCGGCAATCTCGACCTCGGAGCGACCGGTGCAGATGGCGGCTGTCGAAAGCAGGCCGGACACGCCGGGGCGGTTTTCGGGGTCGAACGTGATCATGCGCTCGGAGTCGGTCTGGCTCTTCTTGATGCGTTTGGCCGTCTCCTCGGCGGTCATCGAGATATTGATGGCGTTGCCGTAGCTCTTGCTCATCTTGCGACCGTCAAGGCCGGGAAGCAGCGGGGTCTCGGACAGCAATGCGTCGACCTCGGGAAATACCTTGCCGTAGCGGTTGTTAAAGCGGCGGGCGATGGTGCGGGTGAGCTCGATGTGCGGCAGCTGGTCGCGACCGACGGGCACGACGTTGCCCTTGCAGAACAGAATGTCGCAGGCCTGGTGCACCGGGTAGGTGAGCAGAAGACCGGTGAGCTCGTGGCCCGAGGCCTCCATCTCGGCCTTGACGGTGGGGTTGCGCGCCAGCTCGGCCTCGGACACCAGCGACAGGAACGGCAGCATGAGTTGGTTTGCTGCGGGCACGGCGGAGTGCGCGTAGATCATGGTCTTGTCGGGGTCGATACCGCAGGCAAGGTAGTCCATGACCATGTTGTACACGTTGTCCTGGATGTGCTCGGTCGTGTCGCGGTCGGTGATGACCTGGTAGTCGGCGATGAGCACGTTGGTCTTGGCGCCCATGTTCTGCAGCTCAACGCGGCCCTTGAGGGTGCCAAAGTAGTGGCCCAGGTGCAGGCGGCCGGTGGGGCGGTCGCCGGTGAGCATGGTGAACTTCTCGGGCGTCTTGGCCAGGCCCTCGCGAATGGCGTTGCTCTTTTGCAGCGCGACTTCGTAGCTGTTCTCGTTTGGCATGATTGCTCCTAACGTATGTTCATGGGTCAAGATGATAACGCGTTTATTGGAGGGGTGGTGCGTAAGTAGGCGAGGGGCGGGAGAGGGGCGCGCGTGGTGCGGCATGTGCGATGGGTGCGGCGCGGCCGCGCTTGGCAAACGGTGCCTTGGCACATCCTCGGCAGCTTGCCCTAGAGCTTGTGGTGGCGCTCTTCTTTGCGCTCCTCGGCTGCCTGCTCCTCCTGCTTAAAAGCGGGGTCGTCGGGGGTGACCAGCTCGTCCTCGTGCGTGCGCTTGTTGTAATGGTGGCGCAGTACGGGCTCAAACAGATGTAGATGCTTGGCAAAGGCCGCCGAGCCAATGGCGAGCACGGTAAAGATGAGCACGCGCATGGGCACCTCGACCTGGTTAATCGCGGCGGCGCCGGCCGAAAGCATAATGCACCAGGCATAGATGAGCAGCACAGCCTGTTTTTGGTTGTAGCCTTCTTGGATCAGGCGGTGGTGGATGTGGCCTTTGTCGGCCTGCCCGATGCTAATGTGGGCGCGCTTGCGGCGCACAATGGCGCTAAACGTGTCGATGATGGGCACGCCGGCAACGATGAGCGGGATGATGAGCGAGGTGAGCGCGGCGGTGCGGCTCACGTTGAGCAGCGAGATGGAGCCCAGCGCAAAGCCCAGAAGCAGCGACCCCGAGTCGCCCAAGAAGATGCTTGCGGGGTTGAAGTTGTAGCGCAAAAAGGCCAGACAGGCGCCAAAGAGCGCAATGGAGAGCGCGGCGGCGTCGATGCGGCCCGAGAGAACGGCCATCGAAAACATGGTGAACGACGCGATGCCGCAGATACCCGTCGCCAGGCCGTCAAGGCCGTCGATGAGGTTAATGATGTTGGTGAATGCCACCAGATAGATCACGGTGATGGGGTAGGCGAGCCATCCGAGCATGATTTCGCCGGGGGCAAACGGGTTGACGATGACGCCGATTTTTAGGCCGCCCATGCAGGCGATAAGCGCGGCGAGGACCTGTCCGGCCAGCTTTTGCTTGGGCTTGAGCTGGAAGACGTCGTCGATAGCGCCGGTCGCAAAGATGACGGTAAAGGAGAGCGCCAGCATGGGATAGCTAATGTGAAGGCGCGGGTGCGGCACCAAAACGGGCGGCCAGCCCAGGTACCAGGTGCCTAGGATTTGCACAATGCAGGCAACGACCAGGCCCAAAAACACCGCCGTTCCGCCCAAACGCGGGATGGGCTTGGTGTTGATGCGGCGCTTAGAAGGATAGTCGACGGCATCGAGCTTAATTGCCAAGCGCTTGACCAGGGGCACCGCGAGGAAGGTCGTGATAAAGGCCGCCGCTGCCACGCATAGGTACGGTATGTAGCTCGGGGATGAAGCCATGAATCTAAAAACCGCCAAGCGTCGAAGGAAAAGGTCAAAGGTTGCTACGCGGAAATGGCATAGCTGTCCCATGATACTCGACCGAGGGGGGTGCGGAGGTTTGCACCGTGCGATTATCACGCGCATACCAGATATTGGGATGTTGTCGATGGCTTGTCGGGATGCCGGCGGGGATCCATATGGACTGTAATGGTGATTTTCGGCAAAAGAAAACCACCCCCCACGTTACGAAAATGAACCCACCTAAAACAGGTGGGTGCCCTCATCGACTGTTCCAGCGTCCTTAACAACGAAGGATACCTGTACTAGGTACGACTGTGTGGGCTCCCTAAATAAACGCGACGGTTCACCCAGTTGCTCCGCGGGGGGCGGAATACCTACATCATAAAGCGGCACTTTATCGATTCCAGTCTTGACATTACAAAAATCGTGTCGGACGATTACGGCGCCTTAGGGACGGAGCCGTCTACCCGGTCTGGCCCTTTACGTTTGAGCTGCTGAATCGTTGTTTTGGAGCATTTTTTTATGCCGATGTCGTTGACCGAACTTTTTTCGCCCGCCTGCCATTTGTGTCCGCGCCGTTGCGGTGCGGCGCGCGATGAGGGCGCGCGCGGCGTATGCGGTGCCGACGACACGCTTAAGGTCGCTCGCGCGGCGCTTCATATGTGGGAGGAGCCGCCTATCTCGGGCGAGGCCGGTTCGGGCACGATCTTCTTTAGCGGTTGCTCGCTTAAATGTATCTACTGCCAGAACCACGAGATCTCGACCGGCAATTTTGGCCTTGAGATTTCGCCTGAGCGCCTGGTCGAGATTATGCTGGAGCTGCAGGACCAGGGTGCCAACAACATCAATTTGGTGACGGCGACGCACTATGCGCACCTGTTGCCTGCTGCGATCGCCGCGGCACGGACGCGCGGGCTGGTCATCCCGATCGTCTACAACACGAGTGGTTACGAGCGTGCGAGTGCCGTGGCGGCGCTGGGCGACCTGGTCGATGTGTGGCTCACCGACTTTAAATATGCCGATGCCGGGCTTGCGCAGTCGCTTTCTCATATTAAGGACTATCCGCGCGTGGCCGTGTCGGGTCTGGCCCAGATGGCGCGCGAGATCGATCGCCGCGGGGGAGAGCTGGTGGACGAGGGCGGGCTCATGAAGCGCGGTATCATCGTGCGCCATCTGGTGCTGCCGGGACATGCAGACGATTCATGCCGCGTGCTGGACCTGGTGTGGCAGACGGTGGGCGACGTGCCGATCTCGGTCATGAACCAGTACACGCCCAATGCGCTCATGCGAGAGCAGGGCGGCGACCTGGCGCGCGCCGTGACGCGCGAGGAGTACGAGCAGGTACTCGACCATGCCGACGACCTGGGCTTTACGACGATGTTTTGGCAAGAGGGCGGCGCGGTAGACGAGAGCTTTACCCCAGCGTTCGACACCACCGGCGTCCTCACCAGCGCAAAGTAGTGCGTTCGCCGATGATTTTTCTGGGACGGGGATTAAAAAATCATCGAGCGAATGGTAGTCAAAAAAGCCGCGCCCCAAAAAGACTGGTTATTGGGCGTTGACAGTTGGCGAGCCGTAGGTAAAATATCGACTTGTCCTGGGGACGTAGCTCAGTTGGGAGAGCGCTGCCGTCGCATGGCAGAGGCCGAGGGTTCGACTCCCTTCGTCTCCACCCTTGGATTTGATAAGCCGCTGACATTGTGTCGGCGGCTTTTTTTAAAAGAAAGGGCTGTACCATGGCCGAGCTTGAGTCCCAACCATTGTCCGACGAGGAGCGCGCTGAGTTGGAAGAGCTCCGCGCCGAGAAGGCCCGCCGCGAGGCTCGGGAAGAGGCCCGTCGCGAGCGTGAGGAGCTGGCTGCCCTGCGTGCCGAGCGTGCGAAGGCCGAGGAGGTCGCCGCGAACGCCGCATCCGCATCGGCGCCCGCGCCTGCACCCAAGCCCGCTGCTGCGAAGCCTGCACCTGCCGCGCCCAAACCTCAGCCTAAAAAGGCCGCTCGTCCCAAGTCCGACGAGCCCAAGTCGAGCCGTGACGAGATGACCTTTGCCCAGCGCATGGTTACCTCCAAGGAGCCTACGGGCGAGAACGAGATCCCTGGCATGGCGCCGGCTCAAAAAATCATCATTGTCCTTGCCCTCATCGCGTTTGTCATCTTTATGGGCTACACGATCCTGACCAGCATGGGCCTGCTCTAACCGATTTGCATCGGGCGTCATGTCCGCATCCTCTGCTCTCGTCTAACCCTCAAATTCTGTACCACACATCCGAAAGGTCGCCCCATGGCTTTGACCGACATCTCGCATCCCACCGACATTGCAATGCTCACCGATCTGTACGAGCTCACTATGGCCCAGGGCCTGTGGGAGAGCGGCAAGGCCAATGAGCAGGGTTGTTTTACCGCGTTTTACCGCGACCATCCCTTTGGCAGCGCCTATGCCGTCATGTGCGGCACCGCCGAACTGCCCGAGCTGGTCGAGAATCTGCGCTTTACGCCCGAGGACATCGACTACCTCGCCTCGCTCCAGGCCCCTGCCGGCGGCGCGATGTTCAAACCTGGATTCCTCGACTACCTGCGCGATTTTCGTGCGCATGTAAACATCGACGCCGTGCCCGAGGGCGAGCTCGTCTTTCCGCGCGAGCCCATGGTGCGCGTCACCGGCCCCGCGCTGGAGTGCCAGCTGCTCGAGACGGCGCTGCTCAACATCGTCGGGTTCCAGACGCTTGTCGCCACCAAGACGGCGCGCGTGGTGCTCACCGCCGACGGTCGCCCCGTGGCGGAGTTTGGCCTGCGCCGAGCCCAGGGTCCCGATGGCGGCCTGGCCGTTGCGCGCGCGAGCTACGTTGCCGGCTGCTCCTCTACGTCCAATGTGCTCGCCGGCCGCCGCTACGGTATTCCCGTCTTTGGCACGCATGCGCACAGCTGGGTGATGAGCTTCGATTCCGAGCTCGAGGCCTTCCGCGCATTTGCCAAGTCGAGCCCCAAGAACTGTACGCTGCTCATCGACACCTACGATGTACGCGAGGGCTGCGAGCATGCCATTACGGTTGCCAAGGAGATGGAGGCGGTGGGCGAGCGCCTGTCGGCTATTCGCATCGACTCGGGCGACCTCGCCAAGCTCTCCAAGTATGTCCGCGGCCGTTTTGATGCTGAGGGCCTGCCCTATGTGGGGATCTCGGTTTCCAACGATCTTGATGAGTACACGATTCAGTCGCTGCTCGACCAGGGCGCGCCCATCGACAGCTTTGGCGTGGGTACCAAGCTCGCGACCTGCTATGACCAGCCGGCGCTGGGCGGCGTGTACAAGCTTTCCGCCCGCCGTGCGAGCGAGGCAGATCTATGGACGCCGGTGGTCAAGCTCTCCGAGCAGCCCTACAAGCGCACGATCCCGGGTGTGCAACGCGTGCGCCGTTATTACGACGGCTTTGGCGGCCCGGTCTGCGACATGATCTACGACGAGGACCATCTGGCGGGGGAGGGCGCCGCGCGCGGCAATACCCTCGTGGCCGTGAATGATGCCGCCCTGGTGACTGACGTGTCCGAACTTGAGTATCGCGAGCTGCTGGTGCCGATCGTGCGCGATGGCAGTGCGGTGGCTCCGCGTGAGAGCATCCAGGACGCGCGCGAGCGCTGTGCTTGGGCACTCGATCATCTGGACGCAGCTTTCAAGCGCTTCCTGTACCCGCAGACCTATGTGGTGGGCATGGAGCAGGGCCTGGCTCAGGTGCGCGACGAGCTCGTGCGCAAGAACATGGCCGCGGCCTCTGCCTTTCCCTGGGCTCACTAATTCCTTGGGCGGTAGGGGCGAGTCACGCTCCCTTGGCCGCCAGCTCGGCCGTTCGCTGAACAGTTGATTGGTTTGACGTATGACGACTTCTTATAAAACGATGGTGGTAAAGATCGGTTCGTCCACGGTGGTGGGTGCCGATGGCAAGGTCAACCGCGCCTTTATCGGCGGACTTGCCGATCAGGCCGCAGCGCTGCGCAAGCTCGGCTGGCGTCTGGTCGTGGTGAGCTCGGGCGCTATCGCCTGTGGCTATCCCGTGTTGGGTTTCGACCGCAAGCCGGTCGGCGACCTGCCGAGCCTGCAGGCCTGCGCCTCGGCCGGCCAGTGCATCATCTCGTCGGCCTACGACGAGGAGTTCCATGCGCGCGACCTGCTCACCTCGCTCGTGCTGCTCACGCGCCACGATACGGCCCGCCGCACGTCCTACCTGCACGCGCGCGACGCCCTGCTGCGCCTGGTTGAGCTGGGCGTGGTGCCGGTCGTCAACGAGAACGATACCGTCACCGTCGACGAGATCAAGTTTGGCGACAACGACACGCTGGCGGCGCTCGTGAGCTGCCTGGTTTCTGCCGATCTGTGCGTGACGCTTTCGGACATCGACGGCCTCTACACCGCCAATCCGCATGAGGATCCGACGGCCGAGTTTGTCCCGGTCGTGCATAAGATCGATGCCAAGATCATTGCCTCGGCGGGCGATTCTTCCACATCGGTGGGCACGGGCGGCATGATCACCAAGATTCGCGCGAGCCGCATCCTGATGACGGCGGGCATTCAGAGCGTGATTTGCTCGGGCGAGGAGCCCGATGCCCTCGTGCGTCTCGCCCGCGGCGAGAGCGTGGGAACCCTGTTCGATCCGCCGGCGGAGCGCCTGGACATCGCACCCCGCAAACTGTGGATCGCGCTGGGCGACAAGGCCCACGGCTCGGTGGCGGTTGATGACGGTGCTGCGAAGGCGCTGGTCAGCCGTGGCTCTTCCCTGCTTGCGGTGGGTATTCGCGAGGTTGATGGCCAGTTTGCCGAGGGCGATGTGCTCGATGTGTGCGATCCGAGAGGTATGGTCGTTGCCCGCGGTATCGCCGAGGCCGATTCGGACGTGCTGGAACTTGCCGCCGGCCGCCGCCAGGACCAGATCGCCAGCAACCGCCTGCTGGCAGACCTGGCCGAGAAGCCGGCGATACACAGGGATAACTTGATCGTATTTGCATAAAGAAAGACAGCGCTGCGGATCGTTTCCCGCAGCGCTGTCTTTCTCGTGCCGGCACTTGGGGACGTTCCTTATGTGCCGGCACTTTGGGACACTCCTTTGCTAGAAGATCTGGCGCAGGTCTCCGCGGTTGAGGGCTTCGTCGAAGAGGTGCTTGAATACCACGCTACCGTGCAGGCCGTCGTGCTCGAACTCGTTGGTCACCCAGGCATGCGAGTTGCCCACGCGGCTGAGCGTATCAAGCTGCAGGCCCGAATCCACGTACATGTCGTCGAAATACACCGCGGCCTGCAGGGGCACCTCGTTGCACGCCAGTCGCTGCGGGTCGTAGATCTTGTCCCAGCTGGTGTCTTCCATCAGCAGGTCCATGGCGGGCTTGAAGGGCTTGAGCTCGGGCATCTGCTCGAACATCCACGGGAACATGGCCTCGCCGGTAAACATGAGCGGGCGCGCGAGTGTGTCGAACTCGGCACGATGGGCCTTCTCCTCTGCTGCGGCCCAGCGAATGGGCATGGTGTCGCCGTCGGCGTAGATAAACTCCTGCAGTGTCCAGTACAGCGGGTTCGTGCGTGTGTTGGTGCGCTCGAAGGCGCGCATCAAAAAGCTGTCGGATACCGAGGAGCCGCAGCTCAGCGTACCGTCGCCAGTAACAAAAGCGTGATCGATAGTCCAATGCATGCGCTCAAAGCTCGGCTTCATGCCAAAGTCGCTGCCCATGAGCTGTAGGCGCTCGACCGTCATCGGCGAGCCGTCGGGCAGCACGGGCTTCTGAGCCTCGAGCGCATCGGCCAGGGCTGCCACGCGCTCGACGTCAGCGGGATAGCGGTCATAATACTGCTGCGTCTTGGCGGCCATGCGCGGGAAGGTGTGCGCGTAGACCTCGCTTGCGCTCGCCGGTACGTGGGGGATGCCGCCGCAGGTAAAGCTCGCCGCCACGCCCTCGGGGAAGAGCGACAGGTAGCTCAGCGTCAAAAAACCGCCGTAGCTTTGGCCGAGCGTGACCCACGGCTTGCCGCCAAAGCCCACTAGGCGCAGGTACTCAAAATCGCGCACGATGGAGCTGGCGAGGTGGCGCTTGAGGAAGTCCGCCTGCGAGCGTGCTGTATCGGCGCCGGCGGCCGTTGCGCGATCACCCAGTGCCTTGATCGTGCGTCCGTCCACGCAGCTACTGCGTCCGGTGCCGCGCTGGTCGGGAAGGACCACGCGGAAGTGCTTGACGGCCTCCTCGATCCAGCCGTCGCTTGTGGGCGACAGCGGACGTGGGCTCTCGCCGCCGGGGCCGCCCTGCAAAAACAGGAGCAGCGGCAGATCGTCGTTGATGCGGTCGGGCGCGCTAACCACGCGGTAGAAGAGCTTGATGCTCTCGGGCGCGCCGGCGATGGGTGCCGGCATGGCGCCGCGGCGCATGGTACTGCCGACGGCCAGGAGCATCGGCTCCAGGCCGCGCCAGTCAAGGGGGACGTCGATGCTGTGGTCCTCGACGTAAAGGCCGGGGACGTGGTACGAAGTGATGAGGGCCATGTGAGTCTTCCGTTCGTTGCGGTGTTTCGGGTTGACCAATTCTACCGCCGCGGGCGAGGCCATGCGCAAATCGGCTACCATGGTTGCAAACTTCTAGGAGAAAGGGCCGCCCATGTCGGTCGATATAGCCACGTATGTCCACGATCTTGCCGTTGCCGCCAAGGCAGCGTCGGCCTCGCTTGCCACGGCGAGCGATGAGCAGCGTCAGGAGGCCGTGCGCGCCATGGCCGCAGCACTGCGCAACGGTGTCGACTCCATCGTTGCCGCTAACGAGCTCGATATGTCCGCCGCGCGCGATGCGGGTACCTCGGCCGGACTGCTCGATCGCCTGCTGCTGACGCCCGAGCGCGTCGAGGGCATGGCCGCCGGTTTGGAGAAGCTCGCCGAGCTGCCCGATCCCGTCGGCCGCGTGCTCGACCACCGCGTGCTTGCGAGCGGTGTGGACCTGACCCGCGTGAGCGTGCCGTTGGGCCTGGTCGCCATGGTCTACGAGGCGCGCCCCAACGTGACGGCCGACGCCGCAGGCATCTGCATCCGTACCGGCAACGCCTGCATTCTACGCGGCGGCTCGCTGGCCTATCACTCGTGTGCCATGATCGCCGAGCTGCTGGCCGATGCGCTCGAGGCCAAGGGCTTCCCGCGCGAGGCCGTGTCGATGATCGAGTCCACCGACCGCGAGGCCACCGGCGAGCTCATGAAGCTCCGCGGTATTGTCGACGTACTCATTCCGCGCGGAGGTGCAGGCCTGATCCAGCGCTGCGTGCGCGAGTCGCTTGTGCCGGTGATCGAGACGGGCACGGGCAACTGCCACATCTACGTGCATGAATCCGCCGACTTTGATAAGGCGCTCAACATTATCGTTAATGCCAAGACCCAGCGCGTAGGCGTGTGCAATGCCGCCGAGTCGCTGCTGGTCGACCGTGCTGTGGCCGATGCGTTTTTGCCTGCGGTCGTTGCCGTGCTACACGACCACGGCGTGCTCATTCACGGCGACGAGGCCACGTGCGCCGCGTGCGCCGACGCCGGCTTTGTAGAGGGCGATGACTACGTCGCCGCGACTGAGGAGGACTGGGGTCGCGAGTACCTGGCGCTCGAGATGAGTGTGAAGGTCGTGGCTAGCGAGGACGAGGCCATCGCGCACATCAACCGCTACGGCACCATGCACTCCGAGGCCGTCGTTGCCGAGGACACGGATGCTTGCGAGCGCTTCCTTGATGCGGTCGATGCCTCGGCCGTGTACTCCAACGCCAGCACTCGCTTCACTGACGGCGGCGAGTTTGGCCTGGGCGCCGAGATCGGCATCTCGACCCAAAAACTCCACGCCCGTGGCCCCTTTGCCGCCGAGGCCCTCACCACCTACAAATACAAGCTCCGCGGCACCGGCCAGGTCCGCCCCTAGCGCCCGCGCAAGAAAAACCACCACAAAGGTGCCTTTCCCCTTTGTGGTGGTTTTAGGTGGCGTGGGCGGTTAGGCCTGGAAGGTATCGCGGTCGGGGGCGAAGGACTGCATGGCCGCGATGGTGCGGTCAAAGAGCTCGGGGAGCTCCCAGCCCAACATCTCGGCGCCCTGCGTAATCACGTCGCGCGAACAGCCAGCGGCAAAGCGCTTGTCCTTGAACTTCTTCTTGAGCGACTTGGTCGTAAAGTCCATGACGCTCTTGCTCGGACGCATGATGACTGCAGCGCCGATCAGGCCGGTGAGCTCATCGCAGGCAAACAGGATCTTTTCCATCTGCAGCTCGGGTTTGGGCAGCGAGGTGTTGAAGTCGGACGTGTGCGTCTGGATGGCGCGAATGAGCTCGGGAGACGCACCTTCGTCCTCAAGAATCTCGGCAGCATAGATGGTGTGGTTCATGGGGTCGTCCTCATGCTCCTCCCAATCCAGGTCGTGCAGCAGACCGACGATGCCCCAAAACTCCTCGTTCTCGGGGTCGAACTCGCGCGCAAAGTAGCGCATAGTGCCCTCGACCGTCTCGCCATGGGTGATGTGGAACGGGTCCTTGTTATGCTCGTTGAGCAGTTCGAACGCGCGGTCGCGGGTGATTCCGGCGGTAAGCGGCTCTGCCATAAGAGACTCCTTGTGCTCGTGGGTATCGATGAGAATGAATACTACTAGAACAAGAAAACCACCACAAAGGTGCCTGTCCCCTTTGTGGTGGTTTTTGGCGCGGATGGGTTAGTTGAGGGCGGCTTGGGCTAGGCGGGCTTCGGCGTCCTCCTCGGTGACGCCAAGGGCCACGGCGAACTCCTCGATGGAGCGGCGCTTGGCTTCCTTGAGTACGCGCATGTAGTAGGAGCTGGGCTTTTTATCGGCTTCCTCGGCCTGGCGAATGCGGTGCATCATGGTTTTTGCCACGCGGACCGTCTCGGGCGCACCCAGCTTGAGCTGCTGCTTAAAGTGTGTCTCCTCAAGTGAGCTGTTGCGCTCGGTGAAGGTGTCGCACTCCAGCTCGTCATAGTGGCTCAGCAGGTGCTCGGCATCTTGCTGAGAGATGGCGGCGTGCAAACGATCGGCCTGCGCCACGGGGTACATGAGGATCGTCTGCGCATGTCCCTGCTTGGTCTCGAGCAGCAGCATGGGCTGCGGCGTGTCGTCCCTAAAACCGACGACGGTGCAGACTCCCTGACCCGGATGAATGACGTGTTGACCGATTGAGAACATGCTACCTCCAACTTATACGAATTTACGTATGTCTAGAATAACACGCTGACGTGCGCAAATTCTCACGTTATGCAGGAAAAGCACACAACTCCGATAGGTAAGAGTATTCGATAACAGACACAGCTCATTCACACCTTTATGCATTTTCAACGCCTGCATAATCTGCAGGCAGACCGGCATCTTTGAGTGACTCCATACAAGCTGTAGTCAATTTTGTGCATATGCAATATCGATTGGCTTTACCCTGCGACAGTGCCCGTCGCTTGTGATAGAGTGCTACAAACTCTGGCTTTTGCCCTACGAGTGACCAAGAGCTCGGGGGCTTTAACACAAGGAGGATCTATGCCCGAGAAGATTGAAGAGCTGGTACGCGCTGCGCTTGCTGCGGCCCAGGAGGCCGGCGACCTTTCCGCATTTGAACTTGACGATTGCGCTATCGAGCGACCGGCTGACACTTCTCATGGCGAGTGGACCTCTACCATGGCCCTGAAGTCCGCCAAGCTGGCCCACTGCGCCCCGCGCAAGATCGCCGAGGCCATCGTTGCCCATATGCCCGAGGACCCCGCGATCGAGAAGGTCGAGATCGCAGGCCCTGGCTTCATCAACTTCTACCTCTCCGTTGCCGTCAAGAATGCCATCTTTGGCGAGGCTCGCGAGAAGGGTATGGACTTCGCTAAGTCCAACGTCGGTGGTGGCCTGAAGACCCAGGTCGAGTTCGTTTCCGCCAACCCCGTCGGCCCCATGCACATCGGCCACGGCCGCTGGGCCGCGCTGGGCGACTCGCTCTGCCGCGTTATGGATCACGCCGGTTACGACATCCAGCGTGAGTTCTACATCAACGACCACGGCTCTCAGATGAACACCTTCGGCAACTCCATCAGCACGCGCTATATGCAGCTTGCCGACATCATCGCCAAGCAGGGCGTGGATATCGACGAGGCTCACAAGCTGCTGATCGCCGACCGCGACGCCTTTGTTGCCGACGAGAACGACGAGCATCCCGAGACCCATCCGTATCAGGACAACTTTGCCGAGACCCTGGGCAAGGACTCCTACGGCGGCGACTACATCATCGACGAGGCCGCCGAGTTCTGGCGCACCGACGGCGATAAGTGGGTCAACGCCGATCCGCAGGAGCGCATGGAGAGCTTCCGCGAGCGCGGCTATGTAAAGATGGTCGACAACATGCGCGACCTCTGCCATGCCGTTAACTGCGACTTCGATCGTTGGTTCTCCGAGCGCTCGCTGTATGTGAAGGACACCGAGGGCGAGACCGCCGGCACCTCCGCCGTCGACCGCGCTTTTGAGAAGCTCGACAAGATGGGCTACCTCTACACCAAGGACGGCGCCCTGTGGTTCCGCTCCACCGACCTGGGCGATGACAAGGACCGCGTCCTGATCAAGTCCGACGGCGAGTACACCTACTTCGCCTCCGACGTTGCCTATCACTGGGATAAGTTCCAGCGCGTCGACCACGTCATCGACATCTGGGGCGCCGACCACCACGGCTACATCGAGCGCGTCCGCTGCGTCTGCGACGCTCTTGGCTATCCCGGCAAGTTTGAGGTTCTGCTGGGCCAGCTCGTCAACCTGCTGCGTAACGGCAAGCCCGTCCGTATGT
This sequence comes from uncultured Collinsella sp., assembly GCA_965147105.1. GTDB lineage: Bacteria > Actinomycetota > Coriobacteriia > Coriobacteriales > Coriobacteriaceae > Collinsella. The sequence goes on from CBCTIZ010000032.1 coordinate 13,375, forward strand.
CCAAGCGCAAGGGCACCATGGTGACCCTGCAGGAGCTCGTCGACGAGGTCGGCTCCGACGCTGCCCGTTACACGCTCATCTCCAAGAGCTCCAACCAGATGGTCGACTTCGATATCGAGGCCGTCAAGAAGCGCGATAACTCCAACCCGGTGTACTACGTGCAGTACGCTCACGCCCGCGTGTGCTCCATTCTGCGCCGTGCCGCTGACGTTACGCCCGAGCAGGCTGACGAGATGGGCATGAAGGCCGTCGCTGCCAAGGCCATCGGTGAGAACGTCGATTACTCGCTGCTGACCGACCCGACCGAGCTCGCCCTTTCGCGTAAGCTCAACGAGCTCACCGACCTCATCGCCAGCTGCGCTCGCGACCGCGCTCCGTTCCGTCTGACGCACTTTGCCGAGGAGCTCGCCGGCGACTTCCACAGCTTCTATGCTGCCTGCCAGGTGCTGCCGAGCGAGGGCCGTCCCGTCGACCCCGAGCTTTCGCGTGCCCGTCTGGCCGCTTGCGACGCCGTCCGCGTGACGCTCGCCCTGGTGCTCACCCTTGTTGGCGTTTCCGCGCCCGAGCAGATGTAAGCTACGGGTCATTTGACCGCGCAGGTTTGGTTTAACTGAGCCTTGAAAGCCCGATCTCACCACGGAGGTCGGGCTTTTTGCGTTTGGCTAGACTATTTGGTTTGCTGAGAAATGCTACCAAATCGCAACTATACCGGTTTACGGGGCTGAATCGCCAACTGGCGACCATGGTGCCAATAGCAAAATTAAACCCGCAGTTAGATGGCTTATTGTTTCTTGAAAATGCAGGGTATGGTTGGCTTGCAGCATTCTGGCCCCGTAATCCGGCGTAGTTTTGAAAAATGTCTCTTGGGGACGGAGGAAAATGGATCATTTTTGTCTCGCGGAGGGGTGGCGCGGACCCGTCCGGGTAGCGCGCACAGTCGTGGTGTAAGAAGCAAGGGAGGGCCATCGCCTAGAATC
>CBCTIZ010000033.1:0-12871 GCA_965147105.1 uncultured Collinsella sp.
GATTCTAGGCGATGGCCCTCCCTTGCTTCTTACACCACGACTGTGCGCGCTACCCTTATAATGGACATATGTTGCGTAACTTAAGCAAATACTGTCTTTTTATATGTTGCAAACAAAGTAGCAGTACTCATTTTTGCCATTTTTTGACCACGGCCTTTGTGACAGACGTGCTGGCGGGTTCGAATCCCATGCGCTGGGCATGAAAAAGGAAAGGCCTCCATCGCTGGAGGCCTATCAAATCAGTGGTGGGCGATGAGGGATGTCCGCGTGCGGCTCCGCCGCCCGCATCCGCTTCGTCGCTTCGCTCCTCGCGTGCTGCGCTGGAAAACGCTTCGCGTTTCCTCAGCTCCGCACCCTTGCGGGTTCGAATCCCATGAAATGGGCCCAAACAAAAACGGTCCCCTTTCGAGGACCGTTTCCAATTCAATGGTGGGCGATGAGGGATTCGAACCCCCAGCCTTGTGCGTGTAAAGCACCTGCGCTAACCGTTGCGCCAATCGCCCGTGCGGAGAGAGTATAGCAAAACAATCGCCCCATTCACCTCATATCCATTAAAGGTAACCGGCGCGTGTCACAGCGGAGCTGATTCAGTTGAGATTGCCTGAACATTCCGCCCCTCTTTACGCCCTCGGGTATACTCAAAAGCTACTGATTCGATTTGATGCCCAGCAACAGCAGAGGGGATAGTATATGTGCGGTTTTGTCGGTTTTGTCGGTGGGACGGATAACCAATCCGAGGTGCTCACCAAGATGATGGACCGCATCGTCCATCGCGGTCCCGACATGGGCGGTCAGTTTATCGACGGCCGCGTTGCCCTCGGCTTCCGCCGCTTGTCGATCCTCGACCTGACCGAGGCCGGCGCTCAGCCCATGGCCAATGAGGACGGCAGCGTCGTCATTGTCTTCAACGGTGAGATCTACAACTTCCAAGAACTCCGTTCCGAGCTCGAAGCCAAGGGCTACAAGTTCCATTGCGGCGCCGACACCGAGAGCCTCCTGCACGGCTACGAGGAGTGGGGCGAGGCCGTTCTCGATCGCCTGCGCGGTATGTACGCCTTCGTCATCTGGGACAAAAAGAAGAACAAGCTTTTTGGCGCCCGCGACATCTTTGGCATCAAGCCGCTCTACTACTATCCCATGGCCGATGCGGGCGACGGCGCTCCGGGCGTGCTCTTTGGTTCCGAGATCAAGAGCTTCCTGGACTACCCGCACTTCCACAAGGCGGTCAACAAAAAGGCTCTGCGTCCGTACATGACGCTGCAGTATTCGGCAACCGAGGAGACCTTCTTCGAGGGTGTCTACAAGCTGCCGCCGGCGCACTACTTTACCGTCGATATCCCGACCGGCAAGATGAACATCGAGCGTTACTGGGATTGCGATTACTCTGCCGTCGAGAAGCCGTTCGAGGAGTACGTCGACGAGCTGGATGAGGTTGTGCACGAGAGCGTCGAGGCCCATCGCATCGCTGATGTTAAGGTCGCTTCCTTCCTCTCCGGCGGCGTCGACTCCAGCTATATTGCCGCTTGCCTTATGCCCGACAAGACCTTCTCGGTGGGCTTCGATTACAAGAACTTTAACGAGACCAACTACGCCAAGGAGCTTTCCGATAAGCTCGGCGTCGAAAACGTTCGCAAGATGATTACCGCCGACGAGTTCTTCGGTGCGCTCGAGGACATCCAGTATCACATGGACGAGCCGCAGTCCAACTTGTCTTCCGTGCCGCTGTGGTTCTTGGCCGAGATGGCCCGCAAGGACGTTACCGTCGTGCTTTCGGGCGAAGGCGCCGACGAGCTCTTTGGTGGCTACGCCTACTACGAGGACACGGTCCCGGTGCGCAAGTACAAAAAGATGGTGCCGCTGCCCATCCGTCGCGCGCTCGGTAACCTGGCGCTGCATATGCCGTACTTCAAGGGACATAACTTCCTGGTCAAGGGTGCCGAGATCCCCGAGAAGTCGTTCCTGGGACAGGCTCTGGTATGGCCGGAGCGCGAGGTCGACGGCGTGCTCAAGCCCGAGTACAACACCGGCGATGGCGCCTTCGAGCTCGCTGCACCCATCTATGCGCGCGTGAAGGGTCAGCCCGAGCTGGTCAAGAAGCAGTACCTGGACATGAACATGTGGCTCCCGGGCGACATTCTGCTCAAGGCCGACAAGATGTGCATGGCACACTCGCTGGAGCTGCGCGTGCCCTTCCTGGACCGCAAAGTCATGGAGTTCGCCGAGCACATTCCCGACCGCTACCGCATCAACGAGAATGGCAACAAACAGGTACTCCGCCACGCTGCCAACAAGTCGCTGCCCGATGAGTGGGCCACCCGTCCCAAGGTGGGCTTCCCAGTACCGATCGTCTACTGGCTGCGCGAGCAAAAGTGGTACGACTACGTCAAGGAGTACTTCACCGCGCCGTGGGCAAGCGAGTTCTTCAATACCGACGAGCTCATGCACCTGCTCGATCTGCACTTTGCGGGCAAGGGCGATTTCCAGCGCAAGATCTATACGCCGCTCGTGTTCCTGGTGTGGTACAAGCGTTTCTTTATCGACGAGGGCCAGCCTTCTGTTAAGGCTGCCTAGTCTCGGCTTACGAATGCCTGTGCGTAACGGCTCCTCCGGGAGCCGTTTTTGCGCGAGCACGTTTCAGTTACTATGAAAACCGTCCCTGCCAAATGGCTGAGAAAGGTGAAAGATGCACCATTCGGATTCCGCGACCGTGACCACGGTCGATACGCTTGCCAAGCTGCTCGATGTGTGCGGCGAGCTGCGTGCTTCGGAGCAGGTTGACGAGCGCGCCGTGACCGGCTGTTCGTTTGATTCGCGCGCGGTTTCGGCGGGTGACGTGTTCTTTTGCAAGGGCGCTGCCTTTAAGCCCGCGTTTTTGAGCATGGCGCTCGATGCGGGCGCCGTCGCATTTGTGTGCGAAGAGTCGCTGGTCGAGTCTCTGGAGCCGCTGGCGCAGGAGAGCGGTGCTGCAATGTTGGTTGTTGATAGCGTACGCACAGCGATGGCGCTGTTGCCGCCCGAGGTCTACGACCGTCCCGACCATGACGTCAAGATCGTGGGCATCACCGGTACCAAGGGAAAGACCACGGCCGCTTTTATGCTCCAGTCCATCATCAAGGCGGCGGGCGAGTCCTGCGGCATGATCGGCTCGGTGAACACCGACGATGGTATCGAGTGCTACGAGAGCACCAACACCACGCCCGAGGCCCCCGAGGTCTGGCGCCATATCGCCAACTGTCGCGCGTCTGGTCGCCAGTCCATGGTCATGGAGGTCTCAAGCCAGGCGCTCAAGTACCAGCGCGTCGAGAACCTGCCGTTTGACGTAGCGTGCTTCCTCAACATCGGGCGTGACCACATCTCGCCGATCGAGCACCCGACCTTCGGGGATTATTTTAAGAGCAAGCTCAGGATCTTTGATCAGGCTAAGACCGCCGTAGTGAATCTGGGCACCGATGAAGTCGAACGCGTGCTGGAGGCCGCGTCGACGGCCGAGCGCTTGGTGACCGTTGGCGTCGAGCATCCCGAGGCGAGCCTGTGGGCAAGCGATGTCCGCATGGTCGGCTTCAACATCGAGTTTAACCTGCATGGCATGAGCGCTGACGAGCCCGAGGAGGGGGAGAAGGTCCTGCTGGGTATCGCGGGAGACTTTAACGTGGAAAACGCGCTGGTCGCTATCGCCGCCGCGCGCGAGATGGGTATCGGTATCGATGCCATCAAGAAGGGCCTCTCCAAGCTGCGTGTGCCGGGCCGCATGGAGGTCGTGGAGTCGAAGGATGGCCGCGTGGTTTGCGTTGTTGACTACGCTCACAACCAACTTTCGTTCCGCTCGCTCTTTTCGTCGGTCAAGCGCGCGTTTCCCGCCAGCCCGGTCATTGCGCTGTTTGGTGCCGCTGGAGGCAAGGCACAGGAGCGCCGTGAGCAGCTTCCGCGCGAGGCCGCACCATATTCTGATCTGCTGATCTTTACCAACGAGGATCCGGCTCACGAGGACCCGATGAAGGTCTGTCGCGAGCTTGCCGAGCATGTTCCCGACGATACCCCAAACAAGATCATCCTCGATCGCGAGGCTGCTGTGCACGAGGCGTTCAAGGCGGCGCGTGAGGAATACGTCAGCCCCGATGCGCCCACCATCGTCTTGCTGTTGGCAAAGGGCGACGAGGAGCTCATGCACGTGGGCGATGAGTTCGTGCCCATCGAGAGCGATCTTTCGCTTGCCAACCGTTTAATCGATGTTACCCAGTTTGACTAATGAACTGCGATGAGGGCGGCGTCCTGAGCGCGCTGCCGTTGCAAGCGCGTTTCCCCTCAAGCGAGGCGCGCCGCCTAAGACCAGAAGCCCCTTCTACGTAATGGAGTGACCATGTCCCACAATACCCTGCCGACCGTCGCTGAGCTTTCGGGCGAGATGCGCGAGCGTCTTGCCAAGGTTAAGTACGTCTTTACCGACCTGGACGCCACGATGCTCGCACCCGGCTCGTGCGTGCTGCGCGACAACGACGGCAACCCCTCGACCAAGCTCGTCGAGGCTGTCGTGGCACTTGCCCGCGCCGGCATACAGGTGGTTCCCACCTCGGGCCGCAACCGCACCATGATCCACGAGGATGCGCGCGTGCTCGGCCTCAACTCCTACATCGGCGAGATGGGTGGTCTGGTCATGTACGACCTCAAGGCCAACGATTGGGAGTACCTGACCGGCGATATGCCCTACGACCCCGCCTGCGACCTCACGCCGCATCAGGTGATCGAGCAGACCGGCGTGTGCGAGAAGATTCTCGCCCGCTGGCCGCATAAGATCGAGTACCACAACGACATGTCGACTGGCTACAAGTACCGCGAGGTCACCGTCGGCATGCGCGGCGATGTGCCCGACGACGAGGTCCAGGCCATTCTTGATGAGGCCGGCTGCGGCCTGGTCTGGGCCTGCAACGGCCATCTGACCCATCTGTCCAAACCGACGACGCTCGAGCTCGAACGCGTCGAGGATGGCCGCGCGTTTAACATCAATCCCGCCGGCCTCAACAAGGGCGTTGCCATCGCACGTTTCTGTGAGCACCTGGGTATCGAGCGCGAGGAGACGCTGGCGCTCGGCGATTCCGAGTCCGACTTCTACATGGCTGACCACGTGGGCACGTTCTGCCTGGTCGAGAACGGTTTGACCAGCGCCGGCGCGCCCGAGTTCCTGGATGTTTGCGATAACGCCTACGTCACGCGCGGCAAGATTGTCGATGGCTGGGCGGCAACGGCAGAGCTGCTCGTCGCGGCCCGTTCGTAGTGCGGTCCTATCGCGCTGAGCCATATCTTTTCGAGAGAGAATCTGGTGAGGTAATGTCCGATATCGAGAATCCGGCAGGCGACACGCGCCCGATTGGCGTGTTCGATTCTGGTCTGGGCGGTCTGACGGTTGCACGCGCCATCGCAACGGCGTTGCCGCACGAGTCCGTCTACTACTTTGGCGACACCAAGCGCTGCCCCTACGGCACCCGCACCGAGGACGAGGTGCGCTCGTTTGCACTGCAGGCGGGCCGCTGGCTGTCGAAGCACGACGTCAAGATCATGGTCATCGCCTGCAATACGGCGACCGCTGCGGCCTTGCGTTTGGCCCAGCAGGTGCTCGACGTCCCCGTCATCGGTGTGATCGCACCGGGCGCACGCGCGGCAATCAACAGCACCCGCACGCGCCGGGTGGGCGTGCTCGCCACCAACCTCACCATTCGCTCAGGTGCTTACACGCGTGCCATTCAGGACCTGGATGCCGGCGTCGACGTATACGGCTGCCCTGCCTCGAGTTTTGTCGAGGTCGTTGAGCACGAGCTCGCCTCGGGTGCGCATCTGCAAGAGCAGTGGCTCGAGAACGAGGACATCTTTGATACGCCTGCCGTACGCGCGCTGGTCGGTGCCACGGTTGAACCGCTGCGCGACCACGGCATCGATACCGTGGTGCTCGGCTGCACGCATTTTCCGCTGCTCGTGGGGCCTATTCGCCATGCGCTGGGTCCCGGAGTGCGCGTGGTGAGCTCTGCCGAGGAGACCACGCGCGAGCTGACCGATATTCTCACGCGCCGCGAGCAGCTGGCGGGCGACGCGGCCGAGCCGCAGCATCGTTTTGCAACGACGGCCGATAACATTGCTGAGTTTGCGGTGGCGGGCAGTTTTATCTTTGGCCAGCCGCTCAAAAGCATTGAGCATATCGATATCGACGAACTGAAATAGATATAAGGTCACCGACCAAAGGCTCACGTTCACCTTTTGCCGAAAGGATATTTCTATGGAGTGCATGCAGGTCAATCGCGCCAACGACCGCGCCGCCGATGAGCTGCGCCCCATCAAGCTTACTCGCGGTGTCATGAAGCACGCCCACGGTTCGTGCCTGGCCGAGTTTGGCGATACGCGCGTGCTGTGCGCTGCCACCATCGAGGAGGGCGTGCCGGGCTGGCGCAAGGGCGCCAAGGCCGGTTGGGTAACGGCGGAGTATGCCATGCTGCCGGCATCGACCGGCAAGCGCTGCAAGCGCGAGCACGCCAACCGCAAGGGTCGCTCCATGGAGATTGAGCGTCTGATCGGCCGCAGCCTACGCACCGTCGTCAACATGAAGGCGCTCGGCGAGTACACCGTCACCGTCGACTGCGACGTGATTCAGGCAGACGGCGGCACGCGAACGGCGAGCATTACCGGCGCCTGGGTGGCACTGCACGACGCCCTTGCCATGTGGGTCGAGGCGGGTAAGCTCGAGCGCATCCCGCTCACGGGCCAGGTCGCCGCGATTTCCATGGGCGTTGTCGATGGCAACACCCTGCTCGACCTGGATTATTCCGAGGACAGTCACGCCGAGGTCGACATGAATCTCGTCGCTACCGACACCGGCGAGATGATCGAGCTCCAGGGCACTGGCGAGCAGGCGCCCTTCGACCGCAAGCGCCTCAATTCCCTGCTCGATTTGGGCGACAAGGGCATTGCCGAGCTCATCGAGCTCCAGCGCCAAGCTCTCGCCTAGCCTGCCAAAAAGGGATGTTAATTTTGGCAGGTTTTATCTGCGGAAACGCCGATAGATAAGGTTGATGCCACATGAAAGGGGAGACGTCGACGGACCGGTCCCTTTTACGTGACTTTGCTATACGGACAAGGAGACCACTCATGGCACTTGAGAAGATCGACATCGACACCCTCGACCCGGCGGCGACCATCGTCGTGGCAACGGGCAACGCCCATAAGCTCACCGAGATCGAGGCCATTTTGGGCAAGGTTATGCCCGAGGTTCGCTTTGTGGCGCTCGGTCAGCTGGGCGATTTTGAGGACCCCGAGGAAAACGGTACGACGTTTTTGGAGAACGCCATCATCAAGGCGCAGGCTGCCGTCGAAGAGACGGGGCTCATGGCCATTGCCGACGATTCGGGCCTGGTCGTTGACGCGCTGGATGGTGAGCCCGGTGTGTATAGCGCGCGCTACGCGGGCGTTCACGGCGACGATGCCGCCAACAATGCCAAACTGCTCGTGAATCTGGAGGGCGTGGCCGACGAGGACCGCACTGCGCGCTTTATGAGCGTCGTCGCGCTCATCGACACGGATGGTTTGGTCACCTATGGTGAAGGCGCCTGCGAGGGCGTTATCGCACACGAGGGTCGCGGCGATCACGGCTTTGGCTACGACCCGCTGTTCCTGCCGGTCGACACGCCGGGCAAGACCATGGCCGAGCTGACGGCGGACGAGAAGAACGCCATCAGCCATCGATTCCATGCGCTCGAGCACCTATCCGCCAAACTGACGGGCGAGGAGTAGGCCGTGCGTGCGGTGGTGCAGCGCGTGCTCAACGCCGGCGTGACGGTCGACGGCGAGTGCGTGGGCAAAATTGGGCGCGGCTATCTGGTGCTGCTTGGCGTGGGCCACGGCGACACGCGCGCCGAGGCCGATAAGCTGTGGGGCAAGCTCCGGGGCTTGCGCATTAACGAGGACGAGAACGGCAAGACCAACCTGGCGCTTGACGATGTCGACGGCGAGGTTCTCGTGGTGTCGCAGTTCACGCTGTTCGCCGATTGCCGTCACGGCCGTCGTCCGTCGTTTACGGATGCCGGCGCGCCCGATGTCGCCAACGAGCTCTACGAGTACTTCCTGACGCTCGTTCGCCAAGATGTCGAACACGTGGCGCACGGCATCTTCAGCGCCGATATGAAAGTCGACCTCGTCAACGACGGCCCGTTCACCATCGTCTTGGACACCGATAGTCTGTAAGTAGTCAATTTGGGACCGGGCTTTTTTAGCTACTTGCGTATGGCCACAACAGGGTGCTATAGTATTAGAGTTTTGTCTATCTTAGGGGTATTATCCCCTTTTTGAATTGCACCTTCTGGAGGCCCTGTTCATGGAAGAGATGGAAGTCAATCACGTCGACGACATCCACGAGAAGCTGACCGATATGGTGGGCGATCGCGTTAAGGTGAAGGCCAACATGGGCCGCACCCGCGTCGTCGAGCGCATGGGCACCATCAAGAGCGTCCATCCGGCAGTCTTTATCGTCGAGGTCGACGAGCGCCGTGGCCGCAAGTCGCGTCAGTCCTACCAGTATATTGATGTTCTCACCGGCCAGGTCGAGCTGTTCGACCCCGAGAGCGGCGAGCACATTTTTACCCCGCTCGGCAATCAGCTCGAGGAGCACTAGCGGTGACCGATTGGTCCCTGACCCTTTCCGCGCCGGCAAAGATCAACCTCTATCTGGGGGTTCATACCGAGCGTGACGACCGCGGCTACCATAAGGTCGATTCCCTGATGGCAGCCGTCGGTCTTGCCGATATCGTGACAGTCGCCCCGGCGCAGGAGCTGACCGTCCAGACGATTCCGGCATCCGACTTTCCCATGCAAAAGAATACGGCGTATCGTGCTGCGCTCGCTATGGCCGAGCATTATGGTCGTGAAGCCAACGTCTGCATCACGATCGAGAAGCGTATCCCGTTGTGTGCCGGCCTGGGCGGTCCTTCGACGGATGCCGCGGCGGTCATTGTCGCCTTGGCAGAGCTGTGGGGTATCGACCGTGCCGATTCCGCGCTGGACAATATCGCGCGCGGCATTGGCGCCGACGTTCCCTTCTTTTTGCATGCCAGCCCTGCATTTTACGTGGGTGGGGGAGACGTGCTGGCAACCGAGTACCCCGCACTACCTGCGACACCCGTCGTGCTGGTCAAGCCGCGCGAGGCAAGCGTTTCAACAATTGAAGCCTATCGACGTTTTGACGAGACCCCGGCGCCTGCGGACAAGCCCGGAGCGATCGCATCTGCCCTTCGCTCGGGAGACGCAGAGGCGGCCTACGCGTTCGTCCACAACAACCTGGGTGTCATTTCCGCGCAGATGGAGCCGCGGATTCAAACGGCGCTCGACTGGCTTCGTTCACAGGACGGTACCATTGCCGTAAACGTGTGCGGTTCGGGTGCCTGTTCGTTTGCTCTCTGCGATACCGCCGCCACGGCAGTCAATCTTGCGGCAGACGCTCAACAAAACGGCTGGTGGGCTTATGCAACGGAGCTCGTTTCCGACACGGTTCGCATTGAAGCGCCAAAGAAGTAAAAATTTCTCTGGCACACGACGGAAATCTTTGTTACTATAGTCGAGCTAACGGGTTGTGGCTCAGTTTGGTAGAGCACTGCGTTCGGGACGCAGGGGTCGCTGGTTCAAATCCAGTCAACCCGACCAGAGCATGAGGAGGGACCGCTTCTTGCGGTCCCTTTTTTTAGCTATTGTTGTGATACCGCGATACCCGCGGTATACTCATTCGAGCTTGTCTCGCTGTATTGTGGAGGTCTACATGTTTGGACTGAGGGCTCCTGAGCTCATCATTATTCTCGTTGTTGTCCTGATTATCTTTGGGCCTAAGAACCTGCCGAAGCTCGGTAAGTCCCTCGGCTCTACCGTCAAGAATATCCGCGAGGGTATGGAGGGCGACGATAAGGGCGAAACCAAGCAGGCCGAGGACGTTGTGGTCGAGGAGTCCAAGGAGGACAAGGAGATCGCAGAGCTCGAGGCCAAGCTCGCTGCTGCCAAGCAAAAGAAGGCAGAGGACAGCGACGCGGACGCAGAGTAGTCCCATCCCTTTGGGGTGAGCACCTGACCGGCTTGCCCGCAGGCTAGCCGGTCTTTTTCGTTTTTGTTGACAGTTGATCGTTACATCATAGTTGGGGAGATATCCGTATGGACGCAAGCCAGATCGTACTGACCGCTGAGGGCCGCCAGAAGCTCGTCGAGGAGCTCGCTTGGCGTGAGGGCGATTACGCCAAGGAGATCGTCGAGGACATCAAGGAAGCCCGCGCGTTCGGCGACCTTTCGGAGAACTCCGAGTACGATGCCGCCAAGGACAAGCAGGCCCAGAATGCTGCTCGCATCGCCGAGATTCAGGCTATTCTCGCCAACGCCCAGGTTGCTGCCACCACGGGTGATCTGACTGTCTCCATCGGTTCCACCGTTTCGTTGATTGATCCCAACGGTGAGGTCATGGAGGTCACGCTTGTCGGTACCACCGAGACCAACTCGCTCGAGCACAAGATCTCCAACGAGTCTCCGGTCGGCCACGCCATCATTGGTCATGGCGAGGGCGACTCCGTCGAGGTCGTTACGCCTTCCGGCAAGACTCGCGTCTACACCATCGCCAAGATCGCACGCTAGACCACGGTCCCGCGTAAAGGTATGTTTTCGCTCCCTGGGACCGAATCCTGGGGAGCGTTTTAGTTTGAGGAGCTAACTATGGCAGAAAACCAGAACGCCGCCGATCAGGCATCGACGCTCAACGACGAGCGCGCCACTCGCCTGGCCAAGCGTGCCTCCCTGTTCGAGGCGGGCCAGAACCCGTATCCCGAGCACTCCGAGATTGAGGACTACGTCGTCGACATCGAGACTAAGTATGCCGAGCTCGCCGATGGCGAGGACACCGAGGACGTCGTGAAGATCGGCGGCCGTGTGGTCGCCAAGCGCGGTCAGGGCAAGATCATGTTCATCGTCGTGCGCGACGCGACCGGCGAGATTCAGCTGTTCTGCCGTATCAACGATATGGACGAGGCCGCCTGGAACACGCTCAAGGCCCTCGACCTGGGCGACATCCTGGGCGTGACCGGCGTGGTCGTGCGCACCCAGCGCGGCCAGCTTTCCGTTGCCCCTAAGAGCGCGACCCTGCTTGCCAAGGCCGTTCGTCCGCTGCCCGAGAAGTTCCACGGTCTTTCCGACAAGGAGACCCGCTATCGCCAGCGCTATGTCGACCTGATCGCCAACGACGACGTTCGCGAGACCTTCCGTAAGCGTTCGCAGATTCTCTCCACTTTCCGTCGCTTTATGGAGTCCGACGGCTACATGGAGGTCGAGACCCCCATCCTGCAGACCATCCAGGGCGGCGCTACTGCCAAGCCGTTCATTACCCACTTCAACGCGCTCGATCAGGAGTGCTACCTGCGTATTGCCACCGAGCTGCACCTCAAGCGCTGCATTGTCGGTGGTTTTGAGCGCGTGTTCGAGATCGGCCGCATCTTCCGTAACGAGGGCATGGATCTTACCCACAACCCCGAGTTCACCACGATGGAGGCCTACCGTGCCTTCTCCGACCTCGAGGGCATGAAGGCACTCGCCCAGGGTGTCATCAAGGCTGCCAACAAGGCCATCGGCAATCCCGAAGTCATCGAGTACCAGGGCCAGACCATCGACCTTTCTGGTGAGTGGGCCAGCCGTCCCATGACCGACATCGTTTCCGACGTGCTCGGCAAGCAGGTCACCATCGACACGCCGGTCGAGGAGCTTGCTGCCGCCGCGCGCGAGAAGGGCCTGGAGATTAAGCCCGAGTGGACCGCCGGCAAGATTATCGCCGAGATTTACGATGAGCTGGGCGAGGACACCATCGTCAACCCGACCTTCGTGTGCGATTACCCCATCGAGGTCAGCCCGCTTGCCAAGCGCTTTGAGGACGACCCGCGCCTGACGCACCGCTTTGAGCTGGTTATTGCCGGTCACGAGTACGCCAACGCGTTCTCCGAGCTCAACGACCCGGTCGACCAGGCTGAGCGCTTTGCTGCCCAGATGGCCGAGAAGGCCGGCGGCGACGACGAGGCCATGGAGTATGACGAGGACTACGTGCGCGCCCTCGAGTACGGTATGCCTCCCGCGGGCGGCATTGGCATTGGTATCGACCGCGTGGTCATGCTGCTTACTAACCAGGCTTCTATCCGCGACGTGCTGCTGTTCCCGCACATGAAGCCCGAGAAGGGTTTCCAGTCCGGTGCCGCTGCCGCCAAGGCTGCCGAGGCCGGCAACGCCGCGAGCCCGTTCGTTAAGTCGCTTAAGCCCACGCTCGATTACTCCAAGATCGCCGTTGAGCCGCTGTTTGAGGAGTTCGTCGACTTTGATACCTTCTCCAAGAGCGATTTCCGCGCTGTGAAGGTCAAGGCATGCGAGGCCGTCAAGAAGTCCAAGAAGCTGCTGAACTTTACGCTCGACGACGGTACCGGTACCGACCGCACCATCCTCTCCGGTATTCACGCTTATTACGAGCCCGAGGACCTGGTCGGCAAGACCTTGCTCGCCATCACCAACCTGCCTCCGCGCAAGATGATGGGCATTCCCAGCTGCGGCATGCTCATCAGCGCTGTCCACGAGGAGGAGGGTGAGGAGCGTCTCAACCTGATCCAGCTCGACGCCTCCATCCCCGCCGGCGCAAAGATGTACTAACTAGTTACGCGGTTCTACGAACCGCGTAACGGCTCGACGCTGCGCGCCGCCCAGAGCGACAATTTGTCATTCAAAAGGCAAGGCATGACCAGAAGGTCTATGCCTTGCCTTTTTCATGCCAACTTGTTCGCTCTGGGGCTTATAGGACAAAATGTGTGTCCACGTTGGGGGCATCGGCGCAGGTCGATGC
>CBCTIZ010000034.1:0-7457 GCA_965147105.1 uncultured Collinsella sp.
CCTCGAGGACCTCGGGGGTGGTGCCGGACTCGGAGGCGGTGAGCACGACGGACTTCTCGGTCATGCGCTTGTGGCCCATGACGTTCCACTCGGCGGCGTGGATCAGGTAGACCTCGAGGTCGCGGTCGCCGAACTTGTTCATGAGGTACTCGAGCTGCATGAGCTCGTCCCAGGTGCCGCCGACGCCCATCAGGAACACGGCGTCGTAGCCCTCGTCGGCGACCTTGTCGGCGAGCGCGGTCATCTTCTTGCCGGCCTCGTAGACGTTCTTGCCGTCCTCGACGTAGCCCTCCTGGCTAAAGTGCATGATCTCGATCTTCTCGGTTTCCTTCATGGCTTTTCCTTTCTGTCCTGCACGCGAATCTATACATCGCGTTTCTTTTCGATACCAATTATAGACATACACCCAACGTGTTTTTAATACCACTTTTCAATCTGTTCCAATCCTCGGTGAACGGTCGAAATTCTCTGGTGAGTGGTATTAAATTAGAATTTGATGTATAGCTAACGCCCCCGGCGTCTCCCTTGTGTGACAAAGAACAGCGTTCCTACCAGCGCAATAATGGTCGATGCTCCAAACAGTACCGTCTGGACGCCCAAAGCCTCCGCCAAAAACGGAGCCGCCAGCAGCGGCACCACGCCGGCGCTCATCAGTCCAAAACGCACAAAGCCGGTAATGCGCCCCAGGTATTTGATGTCGGCACGCTCCTGAATCAAGATCATCTGCAGCGGCTCCAGGAACCCCCAGGCCAGACCGTTAATCGCCTGACCGATAATCGCGACCCCCAGCATATCGGTGCCCACGTACACCATGGACCCAATGCCCACGGCCATGAGCGCGCCGAGCAGCAATCGCAGGTTGACATGGCGAGCAGAAAGCTTGGTCAGGATGAACGCGCCCACCGAGGAAGTGAGGCCCACGACCGAGGACAGCCAGCCCAGCCAGACGATATCCACGTTGAGCACATCGCGGTAGAACAACGACTCCAGCGAATCGAACGCACCAAATGCAAAGAAGCCCAAAAAGCCCGAGATAAAGATGAGGCGCAGGTCGTGATCGCGAAACGTAAGTCGCGCACCCTCGGCCATGCCGCCCAGAATACCGCCCTTCGGCTTCTCCCCTTTTGCGGGAGCAACACACTCGTGACAGCCCAAGGAGAGCACGGCCGCCACACCCATCATGCCCGCCATGAGCAGATAGACCGATTGCGTGGCAAAGCAACTCACGATGGCGCCGCCGAGCAGCGGGCCAGCGGTATAGGCGATATTGCTGTAGAACACCATGAGGCCGTTCACGCGGGTACGGCCCTCGGTGGTCGACTCCAGGTATCCCGGAAACGCATGCGTGCAGGTGTTGATAAAGCCGCCCGCAAGTCCCAAGACGCACGCGGCAAACACAAGCCCGGGGACAGACAACGGCGCCAACCCCACGCCAAGCGATAGCACTGCCGTAATCACGCACGTCACAAACGACGTCCGGCGCGGTCCAAAGCGATCGATGACCGAGCCCGACACCATATTGCCCACCGACGTCATAAGATTGCGCACGAGCGTAATGGCGGCAACCAAAAAGGCCGTGCCGGCCAGATCATACGTGGCCGCACCGATAAGCCCCAAAAAGTAGACCGCGTTGTTGGCGCACCACTGCAGGGACTCAATAAGAATCAGCCTGACCTCTGCCGGCGTCAGGCGCATTGCTTCGCGATCCTTCGCGAACATACGAACTCCTTCTATACAAAAAGGGGATGGAGGGCATAGGCCTGCTCCATCCCCTTTCCAGGTTGCAACGAAAATCTATGCAGCCGGGCCCTTACGCCAGCACGCCGAAGAACGCGCCGATGATGCCCACGACCATGGTGGCCACGATCAGCACCATGGGGTTGATCTTCTTGGACAGCAGCCAGTAGTACAGCCAGAAGGCGAGCATGCCGAGCATGCCGGGCATGATGCCGTCCAGGATGTCCTGGAGGGTCTGGGCGTCGTCGCCCGAGCCGATGGCCACGGGGATGCTTGCCCAGAACATGTCCTTGCACATGGCGCCCACGACCATGACGCCCACGATGCCCACGCAGGTCATGATCTTCTGCATGAGGCCGGTCCTCTGGGCCTCGTCCAGGAAGCCCACGCCCAGCTCGTAGCCCTTGACGGCGCCCCAGACGCGCAGCGCGAAGCCGGGGACGTTGTAGATGAGCAGGAAGGCGATGGGGCCGAAGGGGTTGCCGGCCTGGCACAGGCTGATGCCCACCGCGGCGGCGACCACGCGCAGCGTCGACAGGAAGATGGAGTCGCCGATGCCGGACAGCGGGCCCATGAGGGCGGCCTTGACGTCGTTGACGCTCTCGGGCTCGATCTCGCCGCGGGCGACCTTCTCCTCCATGGCCATCGCGATGCCGCCGACGAACGGGGCGAACTGGACGGTGATGTTGAAGAACGCGCAGTGGCGGTGCAGGGCCTCGGCGTAGTCGTCGGGGCGGCCGGCGTAGATCTTCTTGAGCATGTTGGCGACCATCAGGCAGAAGGCGATGTTCATCTGCTTGTAGTAGGTCCAGGAGAACTCCATGCCCAGGGCGCCGACGTTGACGGCGCTCTTGACGAGGTCGGAGCGCGTGATCTTGTTCTCGGGACTAGAAGTCATCGTCCTCATCCCCTTCCGCGGAGAGCTGGGGCTGGGCTCCGCCCAGGCCGAGCAGGTCGAACTTGTCGATGCCGATGATGATGGCGATCAGGGCGACGCCCAGGACGGGCACGTTGGCGTAGGAGCACAGCAGGAAGCCCAGGAAGTAGAAGGGCACGAGCTGCTTGGTGAGCACCAGGCGGCCGAGCATGGCGAAGCCCATGGCCGGCAGGATGTTGGCGGCAACGCCGCAACCGTCAATCACAAAGGGCGGGATGAAGTCGAGCAGGCCCTGGATGGCGCCGGAACCCAGATAGAAGGCGCCGCCACACAGCAGGAAGTACTCGAGGCAGCCCCAAAGTCCAAGTCCCCAATGAACGGCGTAGATGCCTTTGAGGTTTCCCTTGAGGGCGAACTTGTCTGCCATGTCGACAAACACGGCGAACAGAGCGTTGGTAATGTTGCCGATCGTCAGCGAAAGGACGGCGATGGGCATGGCGAGTGCGATGGCCGTCTCGGTACCCTGACTGAGCTGAATGGCAAACGCGCAGGCGAGCACGCCGCCGACGGTTTCGTTAGGCGGCACGTAGGCGCCGATGGAGATCGAGCCCATGAACAGCAGCTCAAGGCTTGCACCTACGGCAAGGCCAGTCTGCAGGTCCCCCAGCACCAGGCCCACGAGCGGGCACAGGACGATGGGGCGGAACGCGTAGAGGGTGCCGAGCTGGTAGTCGAGGCATCCAAACGCTCCGACTAAGCCGACGAGGATTGCTTGGACAAGCATAATTCCTCCCAATATAGGGTCTCGAGTCATGGCCGTCTCCCGTTGCGCGCGCATCTGATATCAATCCGGGAACTCGACCATTCGACTCGAAGCGCGCCTGGCGTGCTGCTAACACCCATACCAGGCACAAATGATTTGATACCAATTATAGGTATGCAGGTTTGCCTTATTTAATACCACTCGCCCAGCGGGGTGTTTTTACCCGTAAACGGCAGGCGCACGCTCTCAGGCGCTTTTTTTACCACCGCGGTGCACAAGCGCCACTAAGAAACCGTCGCCAAAGGCATCGGAGACCAGGTTGGCGACGATGACCGAAACGATAATCGCCGCGCCCAAAAACTCGTTCCAGCTAAAGACCTCGCCAAAGAAAAGCGCCGACCAGCAGGGTGCAAGCACGACCTCGCTCATGCAGACCAAGTTGGCCGCAAACGCGTTAGTGCGCGCAATCCCCTTGGCATACAGCACGCTCGCAAGGCCACTGCAAAAAAGGCCATGCACCAGCATAAGCCCCCACTCAAACGGTCTCACGGAGTCTAGGGCACCGGCAAAATAGACGATCGGCAACATCGAGATACCGCAGGAGATGAGCGAGGACACCATGGGCGACGCATCGGGGCGAGAGTTCAAAAAGAAACACAGCCCAAAGGTGGCGCCCGAAATGACGGCAAGCAGGTTGCCGAGCATGCCCTCGGCACTCAAATCGCCTAAAAAGAAAAGTCCCATACCCGTAAAAGCAACCACCACGGAGGCAATCTTCGCAGGCGAGGGCAACGTGCGAGTTGCGAGCGATTGATACACGATAACGAAAATCATCGAGGTGTACTGCAGGACGATCGCGTTGCCGACCGTCGTGAGCTGGTTGGCAAAGTTAAACGTGGTGCCCGTCACGAAGTTGCAGACGGCCACAAGGACAATAAGACGGCTGACGCGGAGGATGGGCCTGCCGACGAGCAGGATAAAGAGCGCCATAAATATTGCCGTAACGGCACCGATCAAAAGAGCTGACTGCGAATTGGCGCGAACGAGGATGCCGATAAAACTCCACAAGAGCGCCGTGCCAAATAGATACATCGCCCCGCTCACGCCATTATCGGGCGGATTGTCAGATCGAATCACGAAGCACCTCCAGCTAGCTTTCGGTAATAAAAAACGGCGACCGCAGCGGGTCGCCGTTTCCCTTGGGGGCAGAATAGAACGCAGGAGCCTACGCCAGCACGCCGAAGAACGCGCCGATGATGCCCACGACCATGGTGGCCACGATCAGCACCATGGGGTTGATCTTCTTGGACAGCAGCCAGTAGTACAGCCAGAAGGCGAGCATGCCGAGCATGCCGGGCATGATGCCGTCCAGGATGTCCTGGAGGGTCTGGGCGTCGTCGCCCGAGCCGATGGCCACGGGGATGCTTGCCCAGAACATGTCCTTGCACATGGCGCCCACGACCATGACGCCCACGATGCCCACGCAGGTCATGATCTTCTGCATGAGGCCGGTCCTCTGGGCCTCGTCCAGGAAGCCCACGCCCAGCTCGTAGCCCTTGACGGCGCCCCAGACGCGCAGCGCGAAGCCGGGGACGTTGTAGATGAGCAGGAAGGCGATGGGGCCGAAGGGGTTGCCGGCCTGGCACAGGCTGATGCCCACCGCGGCGGCGACCACGCGCAGCGTCGACAGGAAGATGGAGTCGCCGATGCCGGACAGCGGGCCCATGAGGGCGGCCTTGACGTCGTTGACGCTCTCGGGCTCGATCTCGCCGCGGGCGACCTTCTCCTCCATGGCCATCGCGATGCCGCCGACGAACGGGGCGAACTGGACGGTGATGTTGAAGAACGCGCAGTGGCGGTGCAGGGCCTCGGCGTAGTCGTCGGGGCGGCCGGCGTAGATCTTCTTGAGCATGTTGGCGACCATCAGGCAGAAGGCGATGTTCATCTGCTTGTAGTAGGTCCAGGAGAACTCCATGCCCAGGGCGCCGACGTTGACGGCGCTCTTGACGAGGTCGGAGCGCGTGATCTTGTTCTCGGGACTAGAAGTCATCGTCCTCATCCCCTTCCGCGGAGAGCTGGGGCTGGGCTCCGCCCAGGCCGAGCAGGTCGAACTTGTCGATGCCGATGATGATGGCGATCAGGGCGACGCCCAGGACGGGCACGTTGGCGTAGGAGCACAGCAGGAAGCCCAGGAAGTAGAAGGGCACGAGCTGCTTGGTGAGCACCAGGCGGCCGAGCATGGCGAAGCCCATGGCCGGCAGGATGTTGGCGGCAACGCCAAAGCCAGCAAGAACAAAGTCGGGGATAAAGTCGAGCACGCCCTGGATAGCGTCAGCACCCAGATAGAACGACAGCGAGCACAGCAGGAACGCCATGATGATGCCGGTTAAACCGATCAGGAAGTGCATCGCATAGACACCCTTAAGGTTGCCCTGGCCGGAGAAGACATCAGCGCGGTCAACTAGGATCGGCAGGGCGGCGTTGAGGATGTTCTTGATGGCAAGGCACAGCGTGGCGATGGGCATGGCAAGCGCGATGGCTGCCTCGGTGCTCTGGCCCAGCTGGATAGCGAAGGCGCAGGCGAGCACGCCGCCGATCGTCTCATCAGGCGGCACGTAGGCGCCGATGGAGATCGAGCCCATGAACAGCAGCTCCAGACTCGCACCGATCGCGAGGCCGGACTGCAGGTCCCCCAGCACCAGACCCACGAGCGGGCACAGGACGATGGGGCGGAACGCATAGAGCGTACCGAGCTGGAAGTCGAACTTACCAAATGCGGCGATAAGTCCGATGAGGATTGCTTGGGTAAGCATACATCCCCCTTTCCTAATAGGACACTACGAAGAGCTCAGACTCTTCGAATTCAAACGCCTAGAGCACGCTGGCGCAGTCAACCTTGGGGTCATCGGCCAGGGGTCGAATCTCGACCTCAACGCCACGATCCAGCATCTCGCGCACATCGGCTTCCTCGGCTGCGGTCAGGAAGATCTGACGAGAGACCTGACGAGCATCGGGGCGCTTCTCGTCCTTGGGCTTGGTGTTGCCCAGGTTGACCGACTTAATCTGCGGGCAGCCCTCAACAAGCTGCTTTGCCTCAGCGATAGTGGCAACGCAGATGATCATCTTGTACTTGTCGGTCACGCCCGAGTTGATAGCCTCGATGGCATTCGCCATATCCTTGATGACGAGCTTGCAGCCGGCAGGCTTGCCCATCTTGAGCGTCGTCTTCCACACCGGGTCGTTGGCGACCTTATCGCCCGCGCAGAAGATGCAGTTGGAGCCAAGGCCCTGAACCCAGGAAACTGCGACCTGGCCATGAAGCAGGCGATGGTCAACGCGAAGTAGCTGAATCATAATGTGACCCCCCAAAGGTCTTGTGCCGTCATACGGCGTGTCAGTAGGTGCTGCGGATTAGAACTCTTCCTCCTCCTCGTCATCGACCAAAAGATCGTTGACAAACTTCACGCGCGTATCGTCCGCAGCGACGATGGCGCGAATCGTCTCCTCAACCGGCGCCGACTCGTCAGAGAACAGCAGCTGGATGAGCAGAGGAAGGTTCATGTTGGTAACGAGGTACGTGCGGGGACGCGTCTGGACGATCTTGGTGAACTCGTTGTTGACGCTGCCGCCAAAGAGGTCGGTGCAGACAACGACATCATCGTCGGCAGACATGCCTGCCAGCAGTTTTTGGGCCTCCTCGGCCACGTCCATGCGGCCATCGACGAACATCGAAAGATCGTGGACGTTGTCGCGAGTGCCCGAGAGCAGCTCGACGCTCTCCTTGATGCCGGTAGCGAAGTGCGCATGGCTGGCGATGATGTACTGTCTCATTCTGTGTTCCTCTCAATAGCCCGGCACGTTCCCGCACCCGTTTTCTTTAGTAGTCGAACTGGTGATAGTAGCGACGATACTTGAGGTTGTGCTTGGTGACCGTCTCGTAGTAGCGAGCCAGGCGGTCGGTCACGAGCACCGTCAGAATCCACGGGGACACGATGACGCGGAACTCGTCGTCAAGGCCGGGGATCGCGAACTCGGCGGTGTCGATGATGTTGATGTCGGTGTCGCCGGTCACGCCGCGGG
>CBCTIZ010000035.1:0-3875 GCA_965147105.1 uncultured Collinsella sp.
TATAGGTTTTGGAAGTTCGCGAAGCCCACTTCCAAAACCTATACCAACCACACCGGCCCTCGCCCGTATCACCCCGCTGAGCGAGCTATAGACGCCACGCACCGATACGGTAAAGCGCCGGCTTGAAATTGGTGCTATATTCGGCTTGAGTTGTTTAATGCTAGTTCGGGAGGCTGATATGGGGCTGTTCAAGAAGAAAAACCCGCAGGATGCCTTTGACCCCGGTGTGTTTACCATAACCGATACGATTTTGGACCCGCCGCGGTTTACGTTTTTGCCGGCCATCTACCAGGATGCTACGCGTCGCAAGTGGGCCGTGCATCAGCGCGGTGCGCAGCCGAAGATCTTTGACTATGCGG
Organism: uncultured Collinsella sp.; assembly: GCA_965147105.1. Lineage (GTDB taxonomy): Bacteria > Actinomycetota > Coriobacteriia > Coriobacteriales > Coriobacteriaceae > Collinsella. Next base: position 360 of record CBCTIZ010000035.1, read on the forward strand.
ATGTTCTGCAGTGCGAGGTGGCCGAGGCTGGCGATCCGGAGGCTGACGAGACGCCTTCAAAACAGGAATTTGCCCAGCGTATTCTGGCAAATCCCGCGAAGGCGGCAAAAATAAACGCTGCCAAGCGTAATATGTGTCTTGGTATGGGCGTTGTCGTGGCGGTTCAGACGGGAAAAGACGAGGTTTCCAAATTAGAGATTCCCGTTATGACCGACGAAGTCAAACGCGATTCAAACCTATATAAGTCGTATCGGAATGTCGCCGAGAAAATCAAGGCCGAGTTTGATGCCATGGGAGGGCTGGCCTAATTCTGGTGACATACATTTTTGAATGAGGAGTCTGTGCAATGGCAGGCGAATCTTATGCAATTCCCCCCAAAGACCGTGCTGTTGAGGGGATTCTTTGGTACATCCAGCACCATCAGCTTGCCGGCGGCGATCGTCTGCCGGCCGAGCGTGTGCTGTGCGAAGATATCGGCGTTTCGCGTACGGCGTTACGTGCTGGCATCACGCGGCTCATTTCGTGCGGAACGCTCGAGAGCCGCCGCGGATCGGGTACGTATGTGTGCCCTCCCAAGCCGCTGAACATCTTCCAGGAAACGTATAACTTCTCCGATGCCGTGCGAACTGCCGGTCTGCACCCCTCTTCTCGCTTGGTCTCCACCGAGACTGTCGAGGCGGATGAGACGCTTGCCGACAAGCTTGGGGTGGCCGTAGGCGCTCCTTTGCTCCGTATGCAGCGTGTCCGTCTCATTGAGGGCGAGCCGGCGTCGATCGAAACGGCACATGTCAATCTGTCGCTTTGCCCGTCGCTTCCCGACCATGATTTTGAGCACGAGAGCCTCTACGACGTATTGTTCAAAGAGGGTGGCGTGCGCGTTGAGCATGGACGTGAGCATATCTCGATCTCGCGTTTAAACGCCGAAGAGGCCGAACTTCTCCAACAAGAAGAGGGGACGCCGGTGTTCTATGAGAGCACGATTGAATTCGATGGGGGCATGCGCTTCGTGGAGCATTGCAAATCGGTGATTTTGCCCACGAAGTTCCGCTTTGCCGATAACGGTGAAAAGAATGGCATGAGGAGCGTGGCAGGTGAACAATGGCTGAAACAGTAGATGCCACCCCGGTTTATATGCGCATTCGACGTCGCATTGAGGAGCGTATCGAGCGCGGCATATACCCAACGGGTTCGATGATTCCGTCTGAGAATGAACTTGCCGAGGAATTTGGTACGACGCGCCTGACTATCCGAAGTGCCGTGGACGAGTTGGTTCGTCGCGGCCAGATTCGTCGTGTTCGGGGAAGGGGCGCCTTCGTGGCGCAGAAAGTGCCTGCTATTTTTGAGCGCACGGGTGGCTTCCGCGAATCGGTTCGCGCCTCGGGAGGCGAGCCGTCTGTTCGCATTCTGGCGCGCTCCAAGCGCTACGCGGGGCCATACTACGCCGACCTGTTTGGTATCGCCGAGGATGACCTGCTCTATTCCATCCGACGCCTGAACTGCATAAACGGCGATCCCGTATCAATTGAGATGGCGCTGATTCCCTGCCTGCTGTTCCCAACCATCGAAGAGATCGACGTGTCGGTGTTCAGTCTTTACGAGACCTATGAGATGCTGGGGCGAAAGCCGGTCATGGCGCAGGAAAAGCTCGATATCGAAGCGCTGGGCGCGCGCGATGCCGGCCTGCTTGGGCTAGAGCAGGGCGATCTTGCCTTGACGCTGGAGTGCGTGAGCTTCGACGCGAGCGGACAGGCAATCGAATATGTCAAGTCGTTCAACCGCGGCGATGCGGGTGGATATACCTATACCTACTAGCTGGTGTTTTTGCATAACGACTGGGAAAACTGACCGATTTTGACCATTGAGCCGGCTGTATATACGACCTTACATGGCTCAAAATCGACCGTTCGCCGATGAAGAAAGATTAGTCGGCAGATAGGTATCAAAAAGCCGTAACCTGTAACTGTGATTGGTATCAAATACTAATGATTTGTTACGAGGTGAGACGATGAAAATGCTCGATTACGTTCAGCTTGCCCATGTGCGTATGGGTGAGAACCTCGAGCGTTCGTCCGAGCTTGTAAGCCAGCTCGTCGAGATTTTCCAGTCCGCATCCTTTGACGCGCTGCGCATTGTCGCTTCGGGTTCGTCCCGTCATGCCGCCGATTGCGCTCGCGATTATCTGCAGGATGCACTGCAGATGCAGGTGTCTGTCGTGACGCCTGAGGCCTTCGTCGATTTCGAGCACACCTATCCGCAAAACGCGCTCAACATTGCCATTTCTCAGAGCGGCTACTCGACCAATACGATTGCGGCACTCGACTACATGCGCACGCACGACATGGCAGCAGTTGCGCTGACGGCAAACGTCGAGGCTCCCATTAAGGAGCATGCCGATATCGTTCTCGACTACGGCGTGGGCGTCGAGTCGGTGGACTTTGTGACCCTGGGCGTCCAGACGCTCATCGAGTATCTGGTGCTCTTTGGCATTTACGGTGGTCAGGCACGCGGGGCGATTGACGCCGATGGCGTTGCCCAGCGCCTGAGCGATCTGAACGATGCGATCCAGGCCAACGCCACGATGTGCAAGACCGCCGAGGCGTATGTCCAAGACAATCTACTCGAGCTGTCGGAGCATGTGCCGGCCATGGTTGTGGGCAACGGTCCCAACTATGGCGTTGCCGAAGAGGCGGCACTCAAGCTGAGTGAGACCATCAAGATTCCGGCCATGCATCACGAGGGCGAGGAGTTCGTCCACGGTCCCGAGATGCAGATCGTTCCGGGCTATCTGGTGTTTATCGTCGACGACCCTCAAGGGTCCGAGCGTCTGGCAAATATCGCCGACGCGCTGTCGAAGGTAACGAAGAAGGCAGTTCTTTTGACCATGCACCCCAAGGGCAAGGCTCACGAGATCGCAGTGCCGCAGGTAGCTCCGCTGCTGAGCGCGATTCCCAACCTGGTGTTCTTCCAGACGATGGCGGCGATTGTCACCGAGCGCCTGAACTCGTGGGATGTCCATCCGTATCTCGATGCCGTCTCCAAGCAAATGGAGGTTAAGGCGGAAGGCTACGAGGAATCGGTCAACACGCTTAAGGCTAAAGCGGCTGAGTGTTACGGAATGTAGGCGGGCGTTGTCGCTCGTTGGCATAGGGGATTGCTAAAGCAGCCCCAGAAAGGAGAAGCAAATGAAGGAAACCGAGAAGATCGAGATCATGCATTTCGACCAGGAGGGCTACCTCGAGGACGGCAAGGCGCTCTACGAGACCGGCAAGAAGATGACCGCGCTCGCAGACAAGGTCGCCGACGAGGGCTATGACGCCGTCTTCCTGATGGGCGTGGGCGGCACCTGGGATGAGCTCATGCAGCTCGAGTACCTCATGAACAAGTTCGGCGACCGCGATCTCGAGGTCTACCTGATCCACGCCGCCGAGTGGAACGTCTCCGGCCACAAGCGCATGACCGACAAGTCCGTCGTGCTCACCGCCTCCGAGTCCGGCACCACCCCCGAGGTCCTCGAGG
>CBCTIZ010000036.1:0-2970 GCA_965147105.1 uncultured Collinsella sp.
GTAGCGGGTGGTTTAAAGCTGGCCGCTGCGCGGCCAGCAGACTAAAGTCTTGAATAAAAAAACCGCCCCGTATGGAGCGGTTTTGCCCTTTATATATCGAGCGCCTCGGCCATCGCTGCCGTAGTGATTGCCGTGGTTCCACAGCAACTGCCCACCATTGCGGCGCCGGCATGTCTCCATTCGATGCATGCGCGCGCGAAAGCTTCGGGATTCTCGTGCCATACGGGGCCATCCTGAGTCTGGACCGGATCGCCTACGTTGGGACGCACTGTAACGGGAGTAGTCGCCGATGCAACCATCCTGGGCACCGCCGCATTCGCGGCCGCAAGCGAACAGCAATTAACACCAACCGAGTTTGCGCCGTGTTTTTCGGCGTACAAAACGGCTGCCTCGATGTTGAGGCCATCGCCCAGCAGGTCGCCTTTATCGTCAACGACAAAACTCACCAGAACAGGCATGCCGTCGGCGGCATCTCGGGCGCCGGCAAGCATGGGCTGCAGATTACGGATAGACGTCACCGTCTCGATCAGCAGACCGTCAACACCAGCATTGAGCAAGGCGTGCGCCTGTTCGCGCGCAATGCCGCGGATTTCACGATACTCGACAGAGTCCTCGGCAAACCACTCAATACCGATCGGGCCCATCGAGCCCAGCAGTAGCTGAGGGTGCGCCTGGCGGGCATCGTCGACGGCCCCGCGATTGACCTCCGCCACGGACGGCGCAATCTGGTCGTGCTTGAGGGCATAGCTCGATGCCTGAAAGGTATTGGTAATGAGCACCTGCGCGCCGGCGGCGACATACAAGCGATGGATACGAGAAACGGTCTGCGGCTCTGCCAGATTCCAAAACGCCGGTGGAATGTCGGCGGCATCGTACTCACTCAACAAAACACTGCCCATGGGGCCCTGCGCCAACAAGGTCTCGCTCGACAAGCGGCGCGTAAGTTCCTCGGCACCAAAGCGGTTGTAATAACTCGTATCCATATATATCCCGCTATTCCTCGACGCTGATTCCCTGCTTTTCGAGATAGGCGAGCCAGCGGCTCATCGTGTCCTCGGATAGCGCATGCTCCATCATGCAGGCCTCGGAATCGGCTCGCTCAAATTCGACACCGAGCTCCTGAACCAAAAACGTGCGGATGAGGCGATGACGGTACCAGATAGCCGTGCCAACCTCGCGGCCGCGATCGGTCAGGATCACCTTGCCGTAGTGCGATTGCTCGACAAGCTCGGATGCCTTGAGAGCCGAAACCGCTTTATTGACCGATGCCTTGGAGACGCCAAGGCGCTGCGCGATGTCGACCGATCGCACACCGTTGGTTTCCCCCTCTTCGCTTTCAATGCGAACCATGCACTCCAAGTAGTCTTCGTTCGCCACCGTCAGATGCAGTTCGCGCGAGCTATTTGTCGTATCCATGATCTTCCGTCCCTTCTGCATTCAATGGCTGATTCTACCCCATCCAAGCGTCGCGGTATGCCGTGGCATACCGTGCTAGAGTTCTTGTTGCACACGACGACCAAGATTGGAGCGGTCTTTATGGAAAACACCACCACGAACCCCGATGTCCTCGAGCGCTTTTTGCGCTACGTCCAGATCAACACGCAGTCCGAGGATGCAAACTGCGACCAGGTACCCTCGAGCGCCGTTCAGTTTGACCTTGCCAACGTGCTGGCTGAAGAGCTGCGCGAGCTTGGTGCGGAAGATGCCCACGTGACCGAGCACGCCTATGTCTGCGCGCATATCCCCGCAAGTGCGGGCGCTGAGGACAAGCCCGCCCTGGGCCTGATCGCCCATCTCGACACCACCGAAGTTGCACCGGGTGCCGGCGTGAAGCCGCACATCGTACACTACGAAGGCGGCGACCTGGTCTGCGGCACGGTTGACGGTAAGCCCGTTGCCATGAGTACCGCCAAGCTTCCCGCCCTGAATGACCTCGCGGGTGAGGACCTGGTCTGCAGCGATGGCACCACGCTGCTGGGCGCGGACGACAAGGCAGGCGTCGCCGAGATCATGTCGCTTGTCGCGCGTATCGCTCAGGACCCCTCTCTGCCCCATCCCGCACTCGGCATTTGCTTCTGCCCTGACGAGGAGATCGGCCACGGAGCCGAGCTGTTGGATATCGATGCCTTTGGCTGCAAGTACGCCTACACGGTCGACGGCGGCCCCATCGGCGAGCTGGAGTGGGAGTGCTTTAACGCCGCCGAGGCGACCGTCCGCTTTGAGGGCCAGTCCATCCACCCGGGCGACGCTAAGGGCCGTATGGTCAACGCAGGCAATCTGTTCTGCGACTTCAACGCGTTGCTCCCCTACGTGCAGCGCCCGGAGTATACGGAAGGCTACGAGGGCTTTTATCACCTTGAGGGTGTATCTGCGACCGTCGATCACGCCACAGCGCGCTATATCGTCCGCGACCATGACGCCGCCAAGTTCCAGCAGAAACTCGACCTTATTGATGCCGCCGCCTCGATGCTCAACCAGCGTCTGGGTGAGGAGCGCGTGACGGTCGAGATTAAGCAGCAGTATCGAAATATGGCCGAGATCGTTCGTGACTATCCCGAGCTTATTGATGTTGCCAAGGAAGCCTACCTTGCCTGCGGCGTTGAGCCCCAAGTGCTGCCGATTCGCGGCGGCACCGACGGCGCTCAGCTGTCGTTCCGCGGTCTGCCCTGCCCCAACCTTTCCACCGGCGGCTATTGCTACCACGGCGTCAACGAGTTCGTCCCGGTCAGTTCGCTCGTCAAGATGACCGACGTGCTCCAGGAGCTCGTCGCCCGCTTTGCATAAGCCTGGCTGCACAAGTCCAAAAGACGAATCGCCCCGTCCTCAACCAAGAACGGGGCGATTTTTTTTGCTGCAATGAGAACAGGTTGACGCACGCCAGCCTCTTAACGCAAGGAGTGTCCCAAACTGCCGGTACAGACGATATGAGCAGGACATAAAAACATTGAGAGCCCCTGCTGCATGAAAGAC
>CBCTIZ010000037.1:0-2099 GCA_965147105.1 uncultured Collinsella sp.
GCCGCGCGGCAAGGAGATATATTGCCAGACCGGAGGGGCCCCGTGGGCGGGAATCTGGGCGTACACATTTCCTACACATATAAGTACTCTCGGCTGGCTGGTTAAAAACAGGAGGGGACCTCGCATCCGAGATCCCCTCTTTCGCCCATCTATAGCAATAGACTCTTAAATACCTTATGCCAGCAGCTTGCGACCGGACTCCTCGATCGCGTCAAGTGCTGCATCTGCCTCGGCGGCATCCGCGCCCTTAGCGAAGATGTACAGCTTAATCTTGGGCTCGGTGCCGGAAGGACGAACAATACCCTTGTTGCCACCCTCAAGATCGAACTCAATAACATTAGCCTTCGGCAGGCCGTTCACGCAGGTGTTGTAATCAACGACGGCCTCAATCTTGGAACCGGCGAGCTCCGCGGGCGGGTTCTCGCGCAGACCGGCCATGATGCCGGCCATCTTTGCCGCACCCTCAGCACCCGGATAGCTCAGCGAAATCGTCTTGTTGTGATAGTAGCCATACTTCTCGTACAGCTCGTGCATCGCGTCGGCAAGGTTCTTTCCCTGGAGCTTGTAATACTGCGCCATCTGGCAAATCAAAAGCGAAGTGCTCACGGCGTCCTTGTCGCGCACGTGGTCGCCGGCCAGATAGCCGTAGCTCTCCTCAAAACCGAAGATAAAGCGATCGACCTCGCCAGCATCGGAAAGAGAAGTAATGATGTCGCCGATGTACTTGAAGCCCGTCAGGCAACGACGGAGCTCAAAACCGTACTCGTCGGCCAGAGCGTCAACCATGGCGGAAGAAACGATAGTAGTGACAGCAACCTTCTTAGTGAGGTCCTCACCGCGAGCAGCGCGGGTCTTGCAGATATAGTCGAGCAGCAGAACGCCCATCTCATTGCCGGTCAGCAGCAGATAGTCATCGCCATTCTTAACGGCAACGCCAACGCGATCGGCGTCAGGATCGGTTGCAAGCAGCAGATCAGGGTGAACCTGCTCGCACAGGTCAATGCCCTTCTGCATGGCCTGGCGAATCTCGGGGTTAGGATACGGGCAGGTCGGGAAATCGCCGTTAGGCTCCTTCTGCTCGGGAACAACCGTGACATCGGTGATGCCAGCGCGCTCGAGCACCGTCGTGACGGGAATGAGGCCGGTGCCGTTGAGCGGAGTGTAGACGAGCTTAAGCGGAGCGCCAGCGATCTCCTCGGCAGAAAGGTTGGTCACGCCGCGGGCGAGAACGGCGTCATAATAACGCTCGAGGCACGAGTCATCGATCCATTTGACCAGACCCTGCTCAAGAGCCTCATCGAAGTCCATGGACTTCACGCCGGTAAACGTATCGGTCTCGGCGATAGCCTTAGAAATTGCATCGGCAGCCTCGCTGGTAATCTGGCAGCCGTCAGGGCCATAGGCCTTATAGCCGTTATAAGGCGCTGGATTATGACTAGCGGTCATGCAAATGCCACCGGAGCACTTAAGGTCACGGACGGCCCAGGAAAGCGTCGGCACGGGAGAAATCTTAGGATACACGAGAGCAGTCACGCCGTTTGCGGCAAGAATGGCAGCCGTCGTCTTAACGAACAGTTCACCCTTATTGCGGCTATCGCGAGCGATGGCAACCGTCGGATGCTCGAAGGTCGCATTGAGATAGTCAGCAAAACCCTGCGTCGCGCGACCAACCGTATAGATATTCATACGGTTAGTGCCCGCACCGATAGTGCCACGTAGACCGGCGGTACCGAAGGCGAGATCTTGGAAGAAAGCGTCGGTGATGGCGTCTTCGTCACCCTGCTCCTTCATCGTGTTGAGCTCAGCGAGGAGCTCCTCGTCCTTGACATTGGCAATCCAAGTATCAAGCAGCTCATGAACATCTGCCATGTGAGTCCTTCCGTCACAATCAATAAAACAACCCGTGTAAAACAGGACAAGCGCATCAGCGCGCTAAAGCAAATATTAGTCCATTGAGAACAGAGAACCGGCCACAGAACGGTGAACGTTTATATTCACCGGTGGATGATTGGATTGATTTAATTGCTTAGCGAATGCCGCCTTTAACGCAAAAAAGGGGGAGGCCGCGAGGCCTCCCCCTTCTCAGTTCGATGACGGCT
>CBCTIZ010000038.1:0-1748 GCA_965147105.1 uncultured Collinsella sp.
TTCCCGGTCCGACCGGGCCGCGCGGCAAGGAGATATATTGCCAGACCGGAGGGGCGCCGTGGGCGGGAATCTGGTCGTACACATTTCCTACACAGTTTGGAATCCGACTAACGTTTGCCAGCCGTTACCTACCGCTCGCCGAGCATCTCTTTATATAAGGCAGTCTCATGGTTAAAGCGGATACGTCCCCCTAGCTAAAGCACAGCCAGCATCGAGCAACTCATCACGTTCTTCCACCGAGAACCCCTCGGCGTAGACGCGCACCACTGGTTCGGTCCCGCTAGGACGGACCAGCAGCCACGTGTCATCCTCGAATGCCAAACGCAAGCCATCCATATGACTAACGTTTTGCGGCACCTTGCCACAAATCGACTTGGGGTTTACGCCCGGCAGCAGGGTTCGTAACGTTTCGGCATCTTCGGCCTCAAGGCGCAAATCCCGTCGACCGTAACTCGTCTTACCAAAACTGTCCTCGAGTTGGTCGACCAGAACGCCCAAAGGCGCGTCCGTCTTAGCCATAAGCTCACACAGAATCAGACAGGCGAGGATTCCATCGCGCTCGGGCATATGCGCGGCGATGCCGATACCACCGGCTTCTTCGCCGCCCATGAGGACGCCGCCCTTCTTCATCTCTGCCGCTATATATTTGAAACCGACTGGCTTGACGGTCACGCGGCAGCCAAGCGCCTCGGCAATGCGACGCACGAGCGTCGAGCATGAAAGATTGACGACGACGCGCCCCTCCAAATTACGAAATTGAACCAAGTCGCCCAAAACGAGCGCCATGATCTGATGCGGATGTATATATCTGCCGCGCTCGTCAACCGCGCCGATACGGTCGGCGTCGCCGTCGGTCACCAGGCCAGCGCAAGCTCCGTCCTCGATAACCGTGCGCTCGCAAGCGTCCACCCACGGTTCAACGGGGTCGGGGCAGATATCTTCTTGGTCAGACGCCTGCCCGGCGTGAATCTCGTGCACCTCAACGCCAAGCTCGCGCAGCAAGTCGGCTAGATAGCCCTGGGCTGCGCCGCCCATGGGATCGACAACCACGCGCAGGTGCGCGGCGCGGATGGCTTCGGCATCGACAAACGATGCCACCGCCTGCATATAGTCAGGAATGATATCCGCGGTGCGATATTGCCCCTCGATCCCCATTGGCTCGAGAGCCATGGTCTCTTCGAGCTCTTCGATGACATCCTGGTTGGCGGTCGAGCCGTCACCCATGCGAATCTTGAGGCACAGATAGCCCTGCGGATGATGGGACCCCGTCACCATGAGCGCGCCGCACGCCTCACCGTCATAAGCCGCCGCCCACGTAAGGGCAGGGGTCGGGACAGGTCGCGAAGCGAGCACGGCGTCTAGCCCGTGCGCCGCTAGCACGCCCGCCGCAAGCTCAGCGAACTCGCGCGCCAGGGGCCGGGTGTCGAACCCTATATATACCGTTTTGCCCGGATTGGTCTTTTGCCACAACTCGCCGACGGCATCGGCGATACGGGCAACGTTATCGGCAGTGAAGTCCTCATCGACGCGAGCGCGCCAACCGTCAGTTCCAAAATGAATTATCGCGCACACGCGCAGACACCTCACAGTGTTTGGATCATGGTACGCATGGGGTATACCCGCAACATGCACTCGGCAACCTGCCGGCACCAGCATTCACCATTTGGGCAAATGCTGCCGAGGACATGCAAGCAATCAGAACCACCCTTAAAAAGGGTGGTTTGCTCTTAGGGTATAACCCACGGGCC